>JANYFM010000173.1 GCA_025362655.1 Hyphomicrobiales bacterium
TGGCGACCAGCACGTCGCAGGGATCGCCATCGTTCGAGAGCGTATGCGGAATGAACCCGTAATTGCCGGGATAGCGCATCGATGTGTAGAGAAACCGGTCGACGAACAGCGCGCCCGATGCCTTGTCCATTTCATATTTTATGGGCTCGCCGCCGATAGGCACTTCGATAATCACGTTGACATCGTCGGGCGGGTTCTTGCCGATTTTAATGGCGTCGATATTCATGGCTCAGCTCCGCTCGCAAAATAAACAGCGCCGGCGAGCGGATGCCCGCGCGGCGGGATTCTCACCCAAACCGGTTATTCTTGGGAAAACCCTTCATCGGCAGGCGCCCGGCCTCGGCGCGCTTGCCCATCCATTCCCTCAAGCCAGCCTTGTCAACGCTGAATGCGCGGCCCGCGCTGTCGCGCCACGTCAAACCGTCCTTCAGAACAAAAACCTTCGCGTCGGAAATGCCGCCGTCCTTGTATTTTTGCAGGCGCACTCCCTTGCCCCTCGGCATTTCCGGGACTTCCGCCAGCGGAAATATCAGCAGCTTGCGGTTCTCGCCGATAACCGCGACATGATCGCCTGCGGCGGGCGCAAGCACGCGCGCCTTCACGCCGTCATCGACGCTGAGCACCGCCCTGCCCTTTCGCGTCGAGGAGATCATGTCATCCTGCGCCACAACAAAGCCGCGCGCGTCGGCGCCGGCAATCAGCATTTTCGCGCCCGGCGCGAACGGCAGCACCGCGAGAATCTCCTCGCCGTCGCCGATATCGACGATCAGCCGCACGGGCTCGCCAAAGCCGCGCCCGCCCGGCAGTTTTGACGCATCCAGCGTGTACGCCTTGCCATCGCTCGCCACGACGATAATCTTCGACGTGGTCTCCGCGAAAAACGACGCGAGCAGAGTGTCATCGCCTTTGAACGTCAGGCTTGAGACGTCGGCCATGTGGCCTTTCAGCGCTCGTATCCAGCCCTTTTGCGAGACCACCACCGTCACCGGCTCCCGCTCGATCATCGCTTCCGTCAAATCCGCGTCCGCCGCCTCCGGCGCGCCTTCAAAGCGCGTGCGGCGCCGGCCGATTTTCGTCTCCGGACCATATTTCTTGCGGACCTCGCGGATTTGCAGGCCCACGATTTTCCATTGTTTGGGCTCGTCGGTCAGCAGGCCCTCGATCTCGCCCTTTTCCCTGCCAAGCTTGTCGTATTCGCTCCGCAGCTGCATTTCCTCCAGCCGGCGAAGCGAGCGCAGGCGCGTGTCCAAAACATAATTCGCTTGAATATCGGACAGCTTAAACCGTGCCTTCAGCGCATCCTTCGGCTCGTCCTCCTCGCGGATGATGCGGATGACCTCGTCGAGATGAAGAAAAACGATCAGCATGCCCGCGAGAACTTCAAGGCGGCGCTCTATTTCAGCGAGGCGGTGGCGCGAGCGGCGCAGCAGCACCTCGCGCCGGTGATCGAGCCATTGGCGCAAAGCGTCGGCGAGCGGGACAACGCGCGGCACAACGCCATCGACGAGAACGTTCATATTCATGGGGAAGCGCGATTCAAGCTCGGACAGCCTGAACAGGGATTCCATCATCACGGCGGCGTCGGTCTCGCGCGTGCGGGGCTGAATGACGACGCGCACATCCTCGGCCGATTCGTCGCGCACATCCGCCACCAGCGGCAGCTTTTTATCGTTGATGAGCTCGGCGAGCTTTTCGATCAGCCGCCCCTTCTGCACGCCGTAGGGAATCTCCGTGACCACGGCCACCCAGGCTCCGCGGCCCGTGTCCTCTTTGGCCCAGCGCGAGCGCACGCGAAATGAGCCGCGCCCGGTTTTATACGTTTCGGCAATCTGCTCCGGCGTGTCGATGATGACGCCGCCGGTGGGAAAATCCGGCCCCGGCACGAAAGCCATCAATTGTTCGGAGACCGCCTTGGGATGGGTGATCAGATACAGCGCGGCGTCGCAAAGCTCGGCAAGATTGTGCGGCGGAATGGACGTTGCCATGCCCACCGCAATGCCCTGCGAGCCGTTGGCCAGCAGGTTCGGCAGCGCCGCCGGCAAAACAATTGGCTCTCTCTGATCGCCGGAATAATTATCGCGGAAATCGATCGCATCCTCTTCGATGCCCTCCAGCAGCAGGCCCGCGATGTCGGTCATCCGCGCTTCGGTGTAGCGGTAGGCGGCGGCGGAATCCCCGTCGATATTGCCGAAATTGCCCTGCCCGTCGACCAGCGGATAGCGCGAGGAGAAATCCTGCGCGAGCCGCACCAGAGCGTCATAGATCGCCTGATCGCCGTGGGGATGAAACGAGCCCATGACGTCCCCGACGATTTTCGCGCATTTTTTGAAAGCGGTGCCGGGATCGAGCTTGAGAATCTGCATTCCGTAGAGAATGCGCCGGTGCACCGGCTTCAGCCCGTCGCGCGCATCCGGCAGCGCGCGGCCCATGATGGTGGACAGCGCATAGGCGAGATAGCGCTCCTCAAGCGCATCGCGCAGATTGACGGGATCAGGCGCGGGCGGCGGAGCCGAAGGGGGAGGAAGGGTTGGAGCTTTAGCCATGGCGTGGCCTATCGGAGCGTTTGAGTCGCGGCAAGTTCCCTATTTGTCCGCGTGGCCGGAGGTTTCCGTAAACTGTTGCCGCATTGCACTGGCGCCTGGCCGCGCCGCCGCATAAACAACGGGCAGCTTGGCGCCGCGTGTGTCACCGCACACGCGATCATTTCGCGCCATGCAATGTTTTTCTTCAACGGCGGCGTTTTTAGCCGCAAAGGCATTGGGACGTGACGACCATGACAAAGATTTTTTCCGCCGTCGGATTCTGCGCGGGCCTGCTGATACTGGGCCTCGCTTATTTCAACGCTCCCGGAGCCGGTCCCGTCGAGGCGCGCGAGAGCGGGAGGGTTTGCGGCGTGATCGAGGTCGCCGTCGATGCGGGCTACGGGATCAGCCAGGTCGAATTGCGCAAAGTCTGCGCCGCCGCCCGCTGAGTCAGGCGGGTTTCGCGATTTCCGCCAGATAGGCCCGGCGCGCTTCCGGCATCGGAAGCCCGCGCGGCAAATACACGTCCCGTTCAAGGAAATATCCCGTCAACGCGAAGCCGGCGGCGATATTGCCCGGCGTCACCGGCTTGCCATCCCCCGCGCCTTTGACGAACTCCGGCAGCGCCAGCATCCGCTCATGAAAGGGCTTGCCCGCCGCGCCGCTGACCGCCCGCCCGGATTTGGGCGAGACGTAGACCAGATCCTCGCGCGCGCCGCTCGCCGCGCATTGAGTGAGATCGAGCCCAAAGCCCAGCTCTTGTAGCACCGCCAGCTCCAGCCGCACCATCAGCGCCGGGGCGATGGCGATCTCGCTGAGATGGTCGGCGATCAGTTCCGCGGTTTCATAAAGGGCTTCGTGAGGGTCGCGTTCGGGCAGCAGGCGCAGGCAGGCGCCGACGAGGTTGATCCCCTGCAACGCCAGCCCGGAATCCATGATCACGGCCGCGCGCTGTCGCGCCGGCTCGGCGGTGAATGTGCCCAGATGTTCTTCGATACGCGCCCGCCAGACGATTTCAATGCTGTTGCCGGGCTGGAGCAGCGGCTGCATCCGGTGCGAGCGCCCGCCGCGCACGATCCCCATGTGGCGACCGTGCGAGCGCGTGAAAACCTCGGCGATGACACTGGTCTCGCCATGGCGCTTCAGCCCGATGATGAGGCCCTCGTCACGCCATTCCATGCGGGCGCTTTCTCCTAATCCGGCGCCGCCTCACTCCGCCGCCGCCGCGATTTCGCCCGTGCCAAGCTGCACCTCCAGCAGGCGCCGGTAGACGCCGCCCGGCTTCATCATCAGCGCCGCGTGATCGCCGTCCTCGACGATGCGGCCCTGGTCGAACACGAGAATGCGGTCCATCCGCTGAATCGTCGACAGGCGGTGGGCGACGACGATGGTTGTGCGCCCCGAGGAAAGCCGTTCAATGGCTTCGCGGATATAGCGCTCGGAAATGGAATCGAGGCTTGAGGTCGCCTCGTCAAGAATGAGGATCGGCGCGTCCGCCAGCAGCGCGCGGGCGATCGCCACGCGCTGGCGCTCGCCGCCCGACAGTTTGATGCCGCGCTCGCCCACCAGCGTGTCATAACCTTTCGATAAGCCCTCGATGAACTCCGCCGCATGGGCCAGCCGCGCCGCGCGCGCCACCTCCGCCCGCCCCGCCCCCGGCCTGCCATAAGCGATGTTTTCGGCCAGCGAGCGGTGAAACAAAATGGGGTCCTGCGGCACGAGGCCGACAGCGGCGCGCAGCGAGGCCTGTGTCACCCCGGCGATATCCTGCCCGTCGATCAGGATGCGCCCGCCGTCGAGATCGTAAAGCCGCTGCACGAGCTTGACGAAGGTTGATTTGCCCGCGCCCGATTGACCGACAAGCCCGACGCGCTGGCCGGCGGGAATTACCAGCGACAGATTTTCAAACACCGCGGCGCGCGCGCCTTTGTAGCGGAAAGTGATGTCGTCAAAGACGATTCGTCCGCGCTCCGCCGCGAGAGGCAGGGCGCCGGCGCGGTCGTCCACATCGATCTCCGCATCACGGAAATCGAGCACGTCATCCATGTCATTGATGGTCCGCTGCACCTGGCGCACGTGCTGGGCGATATCGCGCAGATAGCCGGTGATGAGAAATTGCGTGGCGATCAGCCCGGCTATATCGCCCGCGCTCGCCCGCCCGCGGCTCCATAGAACAACGCCGGCGCCCAGCATCATCCCCTGCAAAACAATCAGCATGACCGCCTGAACGAGGCCCGTCCACGCCGCCCGGTCCCAGGAGATCACAGAGCGGGCGCCCCATGCGAGCGCCACGCCGGCAAACAGCCGGTCTTCGCGCTCTTCGGCGGCGAAGGATTTGACGGTGGGATTGCCGGTCACGGAATCAGCCAGCGTGCCGCTCATTTTTGAATCGAGTTCCCGCGCCGCCCGGTTGGCCGGGCTGACCCAGTAAATCGACAGCGCCACGCTGACGGAAATGAACACGAAAATGCCGCTCCCGACGATGGCGCCCAGCATCGGCCAGCGCCACGTGAAAACGGCGGTGACGCCGATCACCACAAGAAACGCGGGCACAAGATTGAAGGCCAGCGTGTCCGTGAATGTGTCGAAGGATGACATTCCCCGCGTGATCTTGCGCACCGTCGCGCCGGCAAAGGAATTGGCGTGCCAATCGCTGGAAAACCGCTGCACTTTGGCGAAAGCGTCGCGCCCGATGGCGGTGATGGCCCGCGCGCTCATGCGGTTCAGCAAAAACGTCACAGCCTGCCGCGACAACTGAAACAGGGTGACGAGCCCCAGCAGGCCCGCGAGAGCCCACAGCGCCGGCGCTGGATTGTCCCTCGTGCCGGACACGATCGCATCGACGAAATGGCCGGACGCGAGCGGCACGCTCACATCAACCAGCGTCGAGGCGACGCGCGCCGCCAGCAGCGCGCAAAACATCCACGGCGACAGCAGCCAGTAATGCGTCACAAAGCGGAAAACGCGCGAATATTTAGAATCGGGCCGGAATCCAAGGGAGCTCATGGGGCTTTATAACACAGGGAATGAGGCTTGACTCCCGCCCTGTGCAGGCGCGAATGCGGGCCAACGTTCATGCGGCGGCGCGCCAGGCGTCCGCCGGCGCTTTGTCAAAAACGCCGTCTTTCATAATGGCGCGCAGACGCGGCTTATCCTGGAGAATGCGCACGTCGTCAGTTGGATCGCCATCGACGGGCAACCGATCCGCAAGATAGCCCTCGCGTATCCAGCCAACCTTCATATCCATGAGTTCGCCGCCGGTTTTTGTGGCCGCGGTCAGCGCCTCCCGCGCGGAAAAGCCGAAAAGCTCGACGAAATGCCCAAGCGCTCCAGCCCGCATAATAACACCGGCACCTCCCGCGTCGATGCCGGCGGATTATTCCCCGGCCGCGGCCTCGCCGCGCGGTGTGATCCAGCGCTGGATCAGCCCGTTCGTCAGCCACACGAGCGCGCCCAGAATAAGCAGCGCCATGGCGCCGCGCATCACGCTGGCGGCGAGCGCCCCATCAAGGGCCGGCACTGGAAATCTTGCAAGAACCGCGGCGCGGTCGCTTATCCAGTGCAACGCCGTATGCGCCACCAGCGCGGAAAGGATGATAACGCCCATCCGCTCGGCGACCGCGTGTTTGAAACACCAAGCCAGCGCGGGGATCGCCAGCGCCAGCGCGAACAATTGCCCCGCCTCGACGCCGAAATTGAACGCCAGCAGCGATACCAGCAGATGATCGCCGGCAAATTGCATCGTCTCTTTCAGCGCAAAGGAAAAGCCAAAGCCGTGGATCAGGCCAAAGGCAAAAGCGAAAATCCAGCGCCGGGATATTTTGGGAGCCGCGATATTCTCAAGGGCCATATAGAGGATGGTCGCCGCGATCAGCGTCTCCACCAGCGGCGGAAACCACAGGGCATCCGTGACAAAGCCAAGCGCCGACCCGATCAGCGAAATCGAATGGCCCGCCGTGAAAGCCGTGACAATAACGACGAGCGGGCGCCATTGCCGGAAGGGAATAACAAGACAGAGCAGAAACAGAAGATGATCCGTCCCTTCAAGAATATGCCAGAAGCCCGAGACCGCGAAAGACCGCGCCGCCTGGCTCCAGCCGGGATCAAGATGGATCAGCCCCGGATTGTCCTGAAACTCAAACGCCCGCGTCTCCCCTCCTGGAGGCAGGAAACGCAAAACTGTCGAGACCGTGCGCGCCAGCCGGTCAACCCGCAGGCGAAGCGAAAATTCCGAAAGCTCCGAGGCGATGGGATATTCCAGCAGAACGTCGAGTGATTGCTGGCTCCAAACGAGATCGAGACTGTCGGCAAGCGCCGGCGCCACGATATTGGCGCTCGCCTCGGCGAAAGAGGCGAACGAGCGGTCGGAGGGCAGCGCCACGCGGATACGAAGGATTTTCGGCTCCGCCAATGCCGCGCCGTTTTCGAACACGTCGAAATTATCCGCCAGAAAAACCTTTGCCGCATAGCGCAAAGCCTCCTCGGCGCGCGACACGATCAGATAGCTCTGCGCCCGCAGCGGAAACTCCACTTCTCCCAGCGCCGCCAGCGGCGCGCGCACAAGCAGATGCAGCGTTTTGCCCTCGGGCTTGACGAAGATATTGAGCCTGGCGTCGGCGGGCACCTCGTGGGCAAACGCCGGCCCCGCCAGGGCCGCGAGCCAACACAACGCCGCCGCGATCCATCGTTTCATCGCTCTCCCGTCCCGTCCTTCAAAGGCCGCTGACAAGTCGAATTTCGTCCCTTATAGTGCGGACAGGGGGCGGGAGAAACCCGCGCCGGGAAATCCAAGGGGAGAGACGCGATGGGCCGGTTTTCACGCCATCGGAATGTTATCGCCGCCGCGGCTCTGACCGCCGGCGTGGCGGGCCTCGGCCTTGGCCAGGCCATGTTGGAAAACCGCGCCGTCGCGCAGGGCGCCACCGTGCAATCCCCCGTCTTCGAGGTCGATCCCCTTTGGCCCAAGCCCCTGCCCAATAACTGGCTGCTTGGCTGGTCCATCGGCCTTTGGGTCGATGAAAAAGACAACGTCTGGATGGTCCACCGCGGCGCGCTGGGCCTGCATAACAACGAGCGCGGCGCCGAAACCAAACCGCCGATCGCCGAATGCTGCGCCACCGCGCCGCCCCTGCTGGTTTTCAATCCCGAGGGCGATCTCATCCGCTCCTGGGGCGGCAAGGGCGAGGGCTACGAATGGCCCGATTCCAATCACGGCGTCCACGTCGATTACAAAGGCAACGTCTGGATCGGCGGCAACGGCGAGAAGGACGCGCATATCCTGAAATTCACTCAGGACGGCAAATTCATCATGCAGATCGGCCATTCCGGCAAAAACGGCGGCAGCAACGATTTGGAAAATTTCGGCCGCGTTGCCAAAATCTGGGTTGATCCCAAAACCAACGAGGCCTATGTCGCCGACGGCTATCTCAACAAGCGCGTCGCCGTCCTCGATGCCGACACCGGCAAAATGAAACGCTACTGGGGCGCCTACGGCAACAAGCCCGATGACGCCAACCTCGGACCCTATGATCCCAAGGGCGCGCCGGCCCAGCAGTTCCGCAATCCCGTTCACTGCGTCGAGCGCTCGGTTGACGGGCTGATCTACGTCTGCGACCGGCAGAACGACCGTCTCCAAGTCTTCCGCCCCGATGGCACTTTCGTCAAAGAGGCGTTCTACGCGCGCAACACCCTCAGCGCCGGATCGGTGTGGGACATCGTCTTCTCGAAGGACGCCGAGCAGCGTTTCATCTTCATGGCCGATGGGCAGAACGAGCGTGTGCGGGTGATTTCACGCGACACGCTGGAGGAGTTGACCTCATTCGGCAACGGCGGGCGCCAGCCTGGCCAGTTCTACGGCGTGCATTCCATCGCCTCGGATTCGAAAGGCAATCTGTACACAACCGAGACGTACGAGGGAAAACGCATTCAAAAGTTCAACTATAAAGGCATCGCCTCCGTCGGCCGCGGCTACATGGGCGTGCCCTGGCCGCGGCGCTGAGGCGGGGAAACCTCCAACCGCCGCCCCGGCCCGCTTCGAGGCGCGGAGCCCCTATGCCTCGCCGGGCGCGGGCAGCGAATAGAATGCGTGCGTCACGTGCCAGGACCGCCGCCTGCCCTTGCCCAGCATCGCCAGATGCGCCGATCCCTTCAGCATGACGAACTGCTTTTCCTTATTGGGCAGCTTGGCGAAGAACTCGATCAGCTCGCCCTCGGTCGAATTGCCGTCATGCTCCGCGCGGATCATCATCACGGGACAGGCGATTTTGGCGGGGTCGACCATGGGCATGTTGACGGCCATGTCCAAATACGTGCCGCTCGGCGCGTTGTCGCCCAGCTTGGCCTCGTAATCCGCCATCGCCATGGCGACAGCGGGCTCAAATGTCGAGGGATCGTCGCGCGAGAAAATATTCATGAAGCTCTGCCGGTTCATCGGACGGTAGAATTGCTTGCGGTAAGTGTCGGCGGCGGCGCGGCGGCGCATGATTTCGGGCGCGCCCTCGCCTGTCCATGTGAATGCGTCGAGAATAATCTTCTCGACGCGCTCAGGATGTTTCATTGCAAAGACGCCAAGGCGGATCGCGCCGGAGGATTGTCCGCGCATGAAAATCCTTGAGCGCCCGGTCTCGCGCTCGACAATCGGCATGGCCGCCTCAAGATCCGCCACTCCGGAGAGAATGCCTGAATTCGTGCCGGTGTTGCGGCTCGATCTGCCGTAATTCTCGTGATCCATGGTCCAGACGTCGTACCCAAGCCGGGCGAAATGATCCATGGCGGAATAATCGGGATGGCCGGGAACTTGAAGATCATAGCCCGCCAGCCCCGAGAAAGACGAGCCGTGGACAAAAAACATCACCGGCTTGCCGCTGACGCCGTCATTGACGCGCTTGCGCCAGATGAACAGTTTCACGTCGCCCTTCTGCGCCCAATATTCAGTGCCAACGACCGTTGGCGCTTGGGCGGCGGCCGGGCTTGCGGCTGCTCCGGCGATGGCTGCGAGCCCTGCGGCTTTTAGAAGCGAGCGTCTGGGCAGAGTTGCACGGATCATGGCGGTCTCCCTTGGCGCCGGGCCATCGGAGCGGCGCGGTCGTTGCTTGCGCGGGAGCATAGCCCTTCCGTCCAAAAAGCTGAAATGGGCGGTCAGAGATAGGCGGTAAGACCTGCCGCCGCTTCCCGCCCCTACCGATAGGCCGCCGCGATCCCCAGAAAATCCACCGCCTTCAGGCTGGCGCCGCCCACCAGCGCGCCGTTGACGTTGGCGACGGCCATCAGTTCCGCCGCATT
>JANYFM010000245.1 GCA_025362655.1 Hyphomicrobiales bacterium
GGCGCCATTGTGATCGATGTCGGCATCAACCGGGTGCCCGGCGAAGGTTTGGATGCCGCCGGGCGCCCGAAGACGAGGCTCGTGGGCGACGTTGCCTTTGCCGGCGCCGTTGAGCGCGCCGCCGCGATTACTCCGGTGCCAGGGGGCGTCGGGCCGATGACCATCGCCATGCTGATGTCCAACACTCTGGCTGCGGCGCGCCGCGGCCGGGGATGACCTTGCGGAAATCCGTGTTAAGCTGAGTTTCGCCAAGCTGACGCGCGTGTCAGCGCCCGGGGGATGAGGTCGATGCAGACGCTGGCGCAAATCCCGTTTTTCAAAGACGCGGGCGATCTCGATTTCACGCGCTATGACAGGCGCTGCAACTGGAAGCGCTACCTCGAGGACGAGGTCATCATCGATTACGAGGACGACAGTTCCGACGTGTATTTCATACTGTCCGGCGAGGTGCGCGTGCTGATCCGCACGGCCTCGGGCAAAGAGGTGATTCTCGCGGAGACGAAAGCCGGCCAGTATTTTGGCGAGCTGGCGGGCATTGACGGCGCCAAACGCACCGCCAATGTCACGGCGCTGACGCGCGCCGAGCTTTGCATCATGCCCTCATCAGTGTTTCGCGAGGTTCTCTTCGCCTCGCGCAATTGCTGCGACAAGGTTC
Organism: Hyphomicrobiales bacterium; assembly: GCA_025362655.1. GTDB lineage: Bacteria > Pseudomonadota > Alphaproteobacteria > Rhizobiales > Beijerinckiaceae > Terripilifer. The sequence continues at coordinate 656 of JANYFM010000245.1, forward strand.
TGCGGCTGCTGACGGCGCGGGTGCGCGAGCTTGACGCGCGTCTCGCCGAACATTCGATTTTCGATCTCAAGCACCGGCTTTATTCCGAATTGCTGCGTCTGTCGGCGCCGCGCGCCGGCCATGCCAGCCAGCGCATCGTCAGTCCGCCGCCGTTTCATCATGTGATGGCCGCGCGGATCGGCTGCCGGCGCGAGCAGATCACACGCGAGCTGACGACACTGTCGGGCGAGGGCCTGATTGAGAAGTCGCGCGGCGGGATTGTGCTGCTGAAGCCCCAGGCCCTGCAAGCGCGGATCAACCATGCCATGCAGGATGAGGATTAAGCTGGTCCTCCCCTGGCAGAAAGCGCTTCCGACGCATGCCGCCGCTGGTTGAAATTCAAGAGGTCACCCGGCGTTTCGGCGCGCTGGCGGCGGTGGATAATGTGTCGCTCGAAATTGCCGAGGGCGAATTTCTGGCGCTGTTGGGGCCATCGGGCTGCGGCAAGACCACGCTGATGCGGCTGATCGCGGGTTTTGGAGCAGCCGATTCTGGCCGGATTCTCATCGGCGGCAGGGATATGGCGGATGTGCCGCCTTATGAGCGGCCGGTGAATATGATGTTTCAGTCCCATGCCTTGTTTCCGCATATGAGCGTTGAATCGAATATCGCTTTTGGCCTCGCGCGGGCGGGAATGAGCAAAGGCGATATGGGACGGCGCGTCGCGGAAATGCTGCGTCTTGTGCAGATGGAGGGGTTTGGCGCGCGGCGGCCGCATCAATTATCGGGCGGGCAAAGCCAGCGCGTGGCGCTCGCCCGGGCTTTGGCGCGCCGGCCCCGCCTGCTGCTGCTCGATGAGCCGCTCGCCGCGCTGGATCGGAAACTGCGGGAGGAAACACAGTTCGAGCTGAAAGCCGTGCAGCGCGAGCTGGGCACAGCCTTCATGCTGGTCACGCACGATCAGGGAGAGGCGATGGCCATGGCGGGACGAATCGCGGTCATGCGCGCGGGCGCCATCGCGCAAACCGGCTCGCCGCGGGAGATTTATGAAAGCCCCGCCTCGCGCTTTGTCGCGGAGTTTGTCGGCGGGATCAATCTTTTTGAGGCTGTCGTTGTGAGCTTTGCCGGCGGCATCGCATCGGCGCGGCTTGATGGCGCGTCGGATTTTGTCTTCACCGCGCGCTGCTCCTCGCCGCTTGCGGCGGGGCAAAAGACGGCGCTTGCCGTGAGGCCTGAAAGCATTGTGATCACGCGGACCGGAGGCGCTCCGCCGGCGCCGGGAGCGCTGCGCGGGGAGGTTGTCGATACCGCGTTTCTCGGCGGCATTTTCCACGCGCGCGTGAAACTGGCTTCGGGGTTTGTTGTGCTCAGCGCGCTTTCAGGGCCGGCGGCGGCGGAACTGGGACTGACGCGCGGCGACAGCGTTGATGCCTCGATCGGGCCGGGCGGCGGACGGATTCTGGCATCGTGAGCGCGGGTCGCGGATCCCTCGTCGAACGCGCGGCCATCGTATTGCCGTTTGTTTGGCTGGCGGTGTTTTTCGCCGCGCCATTTTTAATTGTCGTGAAAATTTCCCTGTCGCAGGCGGCGCTGGCGCAGCCACCCTATGCGCCGGTTTTTGAACTGTCCGAAGGGCTTGGCGCGCTGCGGGCGGGCCTTCGCGAACTGAGCTTTTCCGCCTATGCGGCGCTGGCGGAGGATGCGCTTTACCTGCGCGCTTATTTGTCGTCGCTGTGGATCGCGGGGCTGGCGACGGCGCTGACTTTGTGCGCCGCCTATCCCCTGGCTTTCGCCATGGCGCGGGCGCCGGCGCATTGGCAGCCGCATCTCGTGATGCTTGCCATCGCGCCGTTTTGGACGAGCTTCCTGATCCGCGTTTACGCTTGGATCGCCATTCTTAGGGATGAGGGACTGCTCAATCGCGCGCTTGCAGGCATCGGGTTTATCACAGAGCCGCTGCATATTTTCGCGACGGACACTGCGGTGCTGATCGGCATCGTCTATTCCTATCTGCCGTTCATGGTGTTGCCGCTCTACAGCGCGCTGGCGAGGCAGGACCCGGCATTGACCGAGGCCGCCGCCGATCTCGGCGCAAAGCCGCTGGCGTGTTTCTGGAGAATCACGTTCCCGCTGTCGCGCCCGGGGATTCTGGCGGGATCGCTGCTGGTTTTCATTCCCGCCGCCGGCGAATTCGTCATTCCCGATCTGCTCGGGGGCTCGGACACGCTGATGATCGGAAAGGTGCTTTGGAGCGAGTTTTTCGACAACCGCGACTGGCCCGCCGCTTGCGCCGCCGCGATCGTTCTTCTGGCGCTTCTGCTGATCCCGCTCGCCCTTTGGGAGAGGACGCGGAGCGCGGAGCCGGTGGGCGGGCGATGAGCGGCCGCCCCCTTTATTTCCGCGCCGGCGCGCTCATTTTCGGCTTTGCATTTCTCTACGCGCCGATCCTCCTGCTGGTAATTTACAGTTTTAACGCCTCGCGCCTCGTTAGCGTTTGGGGCGGATTTTCGACACGCTGGTATCAGGCGCTTTGGCAAAATGAGGCGCTGATGGACGCGGCCTCCGTGAGCCTGCGCGCGGCGCTGGCCTCCGGCGTCATCGCGGCGTTTCTTGGAACCTGCGCGGGCCTCGCTTTGGCGCGGTTCGGGCGGTTCCGCGGCCGGGCGGTTTTCTCGTCGATGATTTTCGCGCCCATCATCGCGCCTGAGGTCATCATGGGGCTTTCGCTGCTGCTGGCATTCGTCGCGCTCGATGCGCCCCGCGGCTTTTGGACCATTGTTTGCGCCCATGCCACAGCGGGAATGTGTTTTGTGGCCGTCATCGTGCGGGCGAAATTGGAAAGCCTTGACGGCTGCCTGGAGGAGGCGGCGATGGACCTTGGCGCGGGTCCGGCCGCGGCTTTTGCACGGATCACGCTGCCGCTCGCGGCGCCAGCGGTGATCGCCGGATTCCTGCTGGCTTTCACCCTGTCGCTGGATGATTTTGTGCTGGCCAGCTTCGTCTCGGGACCGGGATCAACGACCCTGCCAATGCGGATATACAGCCAGGTCCGCCTTGGCGTGACGCCCGAAATTAACGCTGCCTCGTCGCTGATGATTGGCTTCGTCGCGGTGTCGCTGGCTGCCGGCGCGCTGGCGGCGAGGCTGTTCCGGACGCGGTGAAAAACGCGCTGTCCGGGGCTTATTTCGCGGCGGCCGGGGCGGGTTCGGCGCCGTGCGGCAAGGGCGCCGCCTCCTGCGCCCGGCCAATCAGGCTGTGGCCGTCCAGCGTCAGCCGCGGCGCGTCCCAGGGGCCGCTGATCCCGATGGACAGGAAGGGCCCCGCGCCGGGCGCCGGCGCCATCCCGCCGGATTGATGCGCCAGAAGGGTGAGGTCCAGCGCGCGATCCGCCAAGCCGGCTGAACCGCTCACCTCAAACCCGGCGCCCGGCCCGGCAACCCGGGCATCGCGAATGATCGCAACTCCATTTTCGATTTTCAAGTCAGCGGAACCCGAGGTGAACCCCGTTCGTCCGCTGCGCACCTCGCTGGCAATGGCCAGCGGGCGTTTTTCCAAACGGCGCAGCGCCTGTTCGAGGTCAAGTCCGGAGAAATCCCCTGATTTTATGTCGAAGCGCGCCTCGCCCCGCAGCGACCGCAACAGGCTGTCAGGCGACGTGCCGGCGCCCGACAGCGTGATTTCGGCATTGGCCTCGCCGCTCAAACGCTGGCTGCTGAAAATATCCGCCGCAAGCGCTCCCGCGTCGATCCGGCTCAGCGTCAGGGAGCCCTGAAATCCCGCGCCATGGTCCAGCGGGCGCAAGGCGATGCGGCCTTTGACGAGGCCATTGAAGGCTTTGGCCTCGGCGAGGGTGTATTCGGCGCGGTCTTTGTCGATCAGGATTGAAAAACCGGCGTCGCGCCACTGCGTGCGGCCAAACCTTGCGCGCCGCGCCGAGACGCGCAAATCGATATCGACCGGGCCGGTTTGCGCCGCGGGCCATGGCGCGGCGCTCGATAGGCGGCGCGCATCAGGAATTTCCGGCATATCCGCAAAAAACGCGCCCAAGTCGACAAACTCGGACGCTAACGTGCCCGACAGCATGGGGCGGGGGCGTTCCGCCTCGAAAATCAGCGCGCCCTCGTAGAGATTGCCGTCCGCCAGCAGGCGAAGATCGGACAAGGCGATGGATTTCGGGCTGACGCGCGCGCTGCTGACGATGGAGACATTTTCCAGAGGCCCGGGCAGCGGCAGGCCGCGCTCGAACCCGGATGCGAGAACCCGCGCCGCCGGGGCGGAAGCTGAGAGACTGCCTTGATACTGGGGGCCCGCGTCCCAGCTCAGCGAGCCGTTTAGGGTGAGGTTCAGCGCGGCGGACGCCAGCCGCAGGGAAAGGTCAGAGGATTTTCCCGCCAGCAATTGCGCGGGTGTGGCGAGCCAGCCGGCAATTTCAGCCGTCCCGCCGTTGTGCTGGAATGAGCCTTTCAAGCCGGCGGGCGCCTGCCAATCGCGCCAATCAGCGGTAAGGTTGATATTGTCGAGGGCAATTGAGACGGAGCGCGCTTTGCTTTTAAAAATTGCGGAGCCGTTGATGAGCGCCAAGGCGCCGGGGCGGCTGGCGGCGGGCGGCTCTCCCGCAGGGCCGGCAACCGGCGCTTCGACAACCAGCCCCCCGCCGTCGAAGGGGACGGCGTCAAGATCAATCAGGAGTTTGGGCGTGACAAGCGTTACGGACTCCAGTTCCATCCGACCGGCAAACAAGGGCAGCCAGCGCAGTTCGCCGCGCAATGTTTCAGCGTCGATCAGCAAATGGCCGTCACGGCCCAGAATTTGAAAATTCGCGATTTTCACCCGCGGCCGCGGCATCAGGGCGAAGACCGCGCGTCCCTCCGAGCGCGCCTCCAGACCCGTCGCGTCGCGCATCTGGCGGGCGATCTCGAGCCGCAGGGCGGCTCCCGAAAACGTCCATGGCGCCAAGGACGCGCCGAGCAGGCCGACGCCGGCCGCAGAGGCAATCCATTGCCATTTGAAATTCATCGGCGCGCCGCGTCCCGCCCAAAAGCCGGGCACCGGATTTCCCGGCCTAACGCGCAATTAGCAAAAATCCGCTCTTGGGGAAAGCTGCGTTCGCCGGCCCCATCCCGGGTTCAGCGGTTGTCCGAATTCGCCGCTTGAGCCAGAAACGCCTGCGGGCCGATCAGGCGGATGGTTTTACCTTCAGGATCCGTAATAACGCGCTGGGAATAGGGCGTCTGCGGGCCAGCCTTGTTATTGGCGTCCGGGCGGGGCGACACCGGCGCCTTCCGGTTGACGCCTGAGGCGCGCTCGATGGCGCCAAGGGCGGCGCGCTCGGATCGGCTGACGTCGGGCGATTGCGCCAGACTGGCGAAGTCACTGCGGCGCCAAGGCAGGCTGGGGGCGCCGCGAAAAACTTGAATGCCCTTTTCAGTCATCACCTTGTCGCCGCGGCGCAAAGTGAAATCCTTCAACAGCGAGACGGAATTGACGACCGATTCCTCCGGGCCGTGGCAGGAGCAGGTGGCATCCCGCTTGGATGTGTGACGGAAAGCGACGGGCAGGGAACGATAGGGTTTGCGGTCGAGAACGGAAACCGCGTCCTCCAGTCTGTCCGAGCCGGAGGGCGCGACGTAAAGGCGGGTCGGGGCTCCAGGGCACATTCCCGCGCAAATCGCGCCGTGCGCCGCGTCGTCGCCGGGGCCGTTGTAATCCGCGACAGGATAATAGAAGCCGTCGC
>JANYFM010000105.1 GCA_025362655.1 Hyphomicrobiales bacterium
TATCGCTGAAAAGTTTCAGGCGATGGTGACGCTGGGCAGAGCCAACAGCCGGATGAAGGATTTTTATGACATTTGGGCGCTTTCACGGGCTTACACTTTCGAGGGCGACGGCTTGCCCCGCGCCATCGCGGCCACCTTCAAACGCCGCGACACAGCTATTCCGACAGAGCGGGCGGATGCGCTGACAGAAGCCTTTGCCAATGACCCCGCCAAGCAACAGCAATGGGAAGCCTTCCTGCGGGGCATAGAAGCCGCCCCCATCGCTTTGGCCCGCATTATTGAGGACTTAGCCCTATTTTTAATGCCGCGGGCTTTGGCGGCGTCTGCTATTGCCAAGACTTATACCAAGGGCTCCATGAATTGACCTGTGGTCAATCCGTAGAGTTCCGCGCGTCAGCGCTTGCCAAAGGTCATGAGTCAAAACTCATGCCCTTTGGTATTATCCCAACCGCAGCCGCCGCCAAACGATTGAGGCGCGGAGCGCATCCGACCGGCGGCCGCGCCGAAAAAGCGGCCGGGACCGTTGCCTGTTTCGGTCCCGGCCCAGCAATGCGCGGTCGTACAGAGGGGACCTCACACAGCTGTTCTCGAAGGTGCCTGTCGCCGGCATCAAGCCAGCGGAGGCCCATGTCAGATTTATGGCCGTCCATTCGAAAGGCGCAAGAGAAAAATGAATTTATCTTGTAAGTAATTGATTTTGCAAAATTATAATCCAATAACGCTCCGGACATTTGGTGCAGGCACCGTCCGGCGCGGCAGAAAACCGCCTTGCTGCGTTAGAGCGATCATTGTTGGAAGAATGGTGCCGATTATCAGATTCGAACTGATGACCTACCGCTTACGAAGCGGTTGCTCTACCGGACTGAGCTAAATCGGCGAATGTCGCGTTGATACCGTAATTCCGCGCCTGTTCCTACCCTCTTTTTTCAGGTTCGCGCATGGTTTCGCTCCGCTTAACGCCGTGGGGGTCCGGGGTCGTCCGGCGCAACGGCTTGCGTTGCAGCATCATTTACAGCGGGCGCCGCGGTTATGCGTTTGGGTTCGGGGGCCGGGGGTTCCGGCGGCGCGGCGGGAAGCGTCTTGGTATCCGGCGAAGGGTCCCAGGCGCTGGTCAGGCGCTCCGGCGGCGTTTGCCACGTCCAAGCATCGAGCTTGCCGGAAACCGGCGAGAAAGGCGCCCACGTGTCCGAAACCACGCCGTCCGCCACCCAGGCCTTGTCTCGCGGCGCCCTGGAAGCGCGCGCCAGCCATTCCCGAACCATGCCGGAGGGGCCGTTTTCCGCCTCCTCGATTTCCGCCATCGTCATGCAAAAGCGAACATTGGGCCGGTCATCCGGTTTGCCCGAGATCATCGGAGCCATGCTCTCGCGGGCGGTGGCGAAATCGCGGGTGCCAATGGCGGCGCGCGCCACCACGACCCGGCTCTCGGGATCGTCCGGAGCGAGGCGTGCGAGGGTCTGCGCGCGCTTCAGCCGGTCAGCGGCGGAATCCCCGGTGCGCAGGCCCAAGTATACCTTGGCAAGGTCCGGGTGCGGGCCAAGCCGCCAAGCGCCTTCGATGATTCGAGAAGCTTTGCGCACGTCGGCGCGCCGCCCCAGCAGGCTGCCGACGAGCGTGGTGGCGGGAACAAGGTCCGGCGCGGCGGTGACCGCTTGGCTGGCCAGTTTCAGCGCCTCGTCAGCATCCTTATCCGCCAGTTCAAGAGCGATAGCGGTTTGCAAGACAGCCCGCTGGCGCTTGGCGGTGGATTTATCGATGGTCTTTTGCGCGAGATTGGCGTCGATGGCCTCCAGCGCGCGGGTCCAGTCCTGGCGCGAGGCATGGTGGTCGAGCATTGCCTGTCCGGCCCAGGGCAGAGGCGAGATGCGGTGCGCCGCCTCGGCATAAGACTGTGCCGCATCCGCGTCGCCGCGCCGGCGCGCCTCCACATGCAGGCCGCGCAACCCAAGGACACGGGTCTCCGGCCGCTCAGCCATGCGCGCAAACGTTCTCTCGGTCCCTTCGCGGTCGCCTGCCAGCAGGGCTGTCTGGGCCTCCAGCAACTGTGTGAGCGGTTGCTCGCCCAAATGTTTTGTCGCGTCGGCGCTGGCGCGTTTCGCGCCGCGCGAGTCTCCCGCGCTGGCGGCGACAAGGCCGCGCGACAGCGCCGCAAGGCCCCGGCTTTGCCGGCGGGCGCGGCCCCCGGCGCGTATTCTGCGGGGCAGGCGCAGCAGCCAAGTCAGCAGGCCAAAGAGCACGGCCAGCGCCAGAGCGACGGCCAGCAAAGCGGCGAGCGCGACAATCGGCGCGGTCTCGTATTGCCGGCCGCCAAACCGGACAACGATATCTCCAGGCTGATCCGCGACCCATCCAAGGCCAAGCACCGCCGCGCCAAGCAGCGCAATGAAAATCAGGATGCGGATCATGGAACGCTCCGCTTGCGGGCGAGCTGTGATATCGCGGAAGTGAAAATGGCCTGCGCCGCCGAATCCGCGCCGGCGCGCAATTTGGCGTCGCGCGCCCAGGCTTCGGTGGCTTTTTGCGCGGCGGGCGGCAGCTTTTCCCAAGCGGATAGCGCCGCTTGCGCCGAGCCCCGGTTCAGCGCCGCCTCGATTTGCGGGATAAGCGCGGCGACGCCAGTGCCGGCGGTTTCGCCGGGCACGCGCACCCGCACCAGTTTCGACGCGGCGGCGGTTAGCTGATCGACGATGCCAGGGGAGTCCAGCGGAGCCGGAGCCACGCTGTCCAGTGCCGCGCGGGCAACGAGCGCAAAGGACTGCGAGAGCCTCGCCGCTGTGGGGGCGCCATCGCGCGCCAACGGTTTCAAGACAGCGAGGCCGCCGGCATCGGCGCCCAGATTTTCGGCCGCCGCGATTTCAGCGGCAAATCCGTCGCCGCGCTCCAGCGCCCGCGATATGGCCTGGGCGACAACGGCGAGCGCGGCGGCATCGGGTTCGCGCGCCGCCACGGCGGTGGGCGCCTCGGTGACCCGCGCTTCGCTTTTAGGCGCGGCGAGGATGGTTTCCAGCGCGCCAAGGCGATCCGTCAGGGCGGTGAGGCGGCTGTCACCAGCCGTGTCAATTGGCGCTGCGGCGGCCGCAACAGGCGCAAGCTCGCCTGACGCGGCGGCGCGGGGCGCGGCCTCCAGCGCGCCAAGGCGCGTCTCCATGGCCGGCGTATTGGCTAAAGCGGCTTTGCCAGCAGCTTCCGCCGCGGCGATGCGACGTTCCAGCGAAGCCACCGCGTCGCCGGAAACGGCTTGGGAGGCAGGCTTCTGCTCCAGCGCGGCAAGGCGCTTGTCGAGTTCGGCGGTTCTCAAAACGGCGCTGCCAGCGGCGGTGATCGAGGTTTCATGGGTCTCCACCCGCTCGGATAAATTATCCAAACGGCTAATGAGGGCGGCATTGCTGTCGCTGACGGTTTCCGCGCGGTGCCAGCTGTATCCGGCCAGAATGGTCAGAGCGGCCATGGCGAGGACGGTGAAAGCGCGCATCGCCCCGCCGGATCTTTTGCTGCGCAGTTGGAGCGGCGCATCGACGGTTTCGGGTTCGCCCGAATGAGCAAACGCTTCCGGCGCTTCATCGAAGGGTTGCGGATGCCCGTCAGGCTCCCTGGCGGGCCGGAAGGACTCTGGCGCGGTCAAGGGCTCAATCGCGGGCTCAGGCTCAGCGCGGCTGTGGATTGGTTTCCCGCCAGGATCGTCGCGCTTTATTGGCTCGTCGGGCGTCATCAAAATGTCCTTGCCAAGGGTCTGGCGCGCGCCGGCCGGGGCGCGGCGACCGGACAATGCCGGCTTAAATTAAGACGACATATCCGCGAGCGCGGACGCAATTGCAAGGGTTCGCCGGGCGATCTCCGCATGCAGGCGCTCGACCATTCGACCCTCAACGGCGATCACGCCCTTGGCCTCGTTTTCAGGCAGATCAAACGCCGCAACGACACGCCGCGCATAGGCGATCTCCGCCGCATCCGGCGCGAAGACCGCGTTGCAGGCTTCTATCTGCCCTGGATGGATCAGCGTCTTGCCGTCCATCCCCATGTCGCGCCCCTGAAGGCATTCCTCCCTGAGCCCTGGAATATCCGCCATATCCCCGAAAACACCGTCGAGAATATCAGCGCCGTGGGCGCGCGCGGCAGCGATGCAGGTCGCCAGCCACGGCAGCATTGCCGCCCGGCCTTTGTTCAGCCGCGCGCGGGTTTCGAGGGCAAGGTCATTCGTGCCCATGACCAGCATCGACAGCCGCGAACTGGGGTCCGCCGCTGTGCGGACGATTGCATCGGCGTTGAGAATGGCCTGCGGCGTTTCCATCATCGGCCAAAGGCGCACGTGGTCAGGCACGCCCGCCCCGCGCAGCTGGCGGGCGGCCTTCATAACGTCGCCGGGGGTGGAAATCTTGGGGATCAGCACCGCGTCGGGCGCGGCGCGGGCCGCCGCCAAAATGTCGTCTGCCGCCCA
>JANYFM010000155.1 GCA_025362655.1 Hyphomicrobiales bacterium
CAATCTATCGTCCGCGACAAGTGCCGCGCCCCGGCGGGGCGGTCAAGCCGGGGAAGCCGCTTTGCATTTCGCGCAGGCGCCGGCGAGTTCGATGACGTGGGCACGCGACGAAAAACCGGCGCCGGCGGCAAGCGCGGCGAGGCTGCGGCTGATGCCGGCGGAGGTCGCCTCGCTCACCGCGCCGCAACTGTCGCAGATTAGAAAAACGACGGGGTCGCGTGCTTTATGGCCATGCGCGCAGGCCATAAAAGCATTGCGCGAGGCGAGGCGGTGCACGAGGCCGTTCTCAACCAGAAAATCCAGCGCCCGGTATACCGAAACCGGCGCCGGGCGCTTGCCGGTGGAGGCCGCAACCATGTCGATCATCTCATAGGCGCCCACAGGGCGGCCCGCCGCGCAGAGCTCATCGAGAATGCGCTGGCGCGACGGCGTCAGCGCGAGCCCGTCGCCCTCGCCGGCGCGCGAGGGATCATGGGCGCAGCCGGAGTGGTCGCGGCCCCCATGCGTATGCGCGGCGTGTGAAGAAACCATGGCGCTTTATAGAACGGATCGCCGCGCGGCGAAAGAACTCACGCGGCGGCGCGGCGCGCCCGCGCATCGGAGCTGGAGGAGCGGGGCTGAACAGGAAGCCGCGGGACCGGTGATCGCCGGCACGGCATCCGCCGTTTTTGGCATTCGCTTTTTGTTGTGCGGCGCGGTAGGAGTATCCAAGTTTCTTCCCGCAGCCTTTGGAGACCGCCCGTGAGCCTTGCTTCCCGCACCGCCGTCGTCACCGGTTCAACCAGCGGTATCGGCCTCGCCATTGCCCGCGCGCTCGCCGGCGAGGGGGCTAATATTGTCATCAACGGCTTTGGCGATGCGGCGGCCATTGAGGCGGAACGCGCTAAAATCGAGGCCGATTTCGGTGTGAAGTGCGGTTACAGCGGCGCCGACATGACCAAGCCCGCCGAAATCGCCGGAATGATCAAGGATGCGGAGACCGCATACGGCTCCGTGGATATTCTCGTTAACAACGCCGGGATCCAATTCGTATCGCCGATCGAGGATTTCCCGCTGGAGAAGTGGGACCAGATTATCGCCATCAATTTATCCTCGGCGTTTCATGCGATCCGCGCCGCGGTGCCCGGCATGAAGTCGCGCAAATGGGGCCGAATCGTTAATACCGCTTCGGCGCATTCACTCGTCGCCTCGCCGTTTAAATCGGCATACGTGACCGCCAAGCACGGGCTTGCCGGCCTCAGCAAAACGGCCGCGCTGGAACTGGCGCAGTTCGGCGTCACCTCGAACTGCATTTCCCCCGGCTATGTGTGGACGCCGCTGGTCGAGAAACAGATTCCCGACACGATGAAGGCCCGCAATCTGACCAAAGAGCAGGTTATCCATGACGTTCTGCTGGCGGCGCAGCCGACCAAGCAGTTTGTCACCGTTGATCAGGTGGCGTCGCTCGCTGTCTGGCTGTGCTCGGACGCGGCCTCGCAGGTGACCGGCGCCAATATTTCCATGGACGGCGGGTGGACCGCCGAATAGGCCCGGACGTGGCGCGCAAAGCCAAACTGATCGATTGGACCGGCAAGAAGCGGATCAACCTTGCCCTGCAGGGCGGCGGCTCCCACGGCGCCTTCACATGGGGCGTCCTCGACGCCATTCTGGAGGACGGACGGCTCGACATCGAGGCGATCAGCGGCACCAGCGCTGGCGCGATGAACGCGGCGGTGTTGGCGGAAGGCTATCTGGAAAACGGGCGCGAGGGCGCGCGCGAGCGCCTTGAGTGGTTTTGGAGCCAGGTCAGCTCCGAGGGCGCCATGCAGCCCTGGCAGCGCAAAATGTTCGACGGATTGCTCAAGAATTTCGATTATGAGGGCTCGCCGGCCTTCTGGTGGATGGACTTTCTGACGCATTATTCGTCCCCCTATGATTTCAATCCGCTCGATCTCAATCCGCTGCGCGACGTGCTGCACAAGATGATTGATTTCGAAAAAGTGCGCGCCTGCGAGGAAATCAAAATTTTTGTGGCCGCGACGAATATCCATACGGGCAAGATCGCCATTTTCAACCGGGAGGAGCTGACCGCCGACCACATCATGGCGTCGGCCTGCCTGCCCAATCTGTTCCGCGCCGTGGAAATCAAGGGCGTGCCCTATTGGGACGGCGGTTTCATGGGCAATCCCGCGATATTTCCGCTGTTCTACGAGACCGCCTGCCCGGATGTGATGATCGTGCAGATCAATCCGATCGAGCGCCATTCAACGCCGCGGACGGCGCGCGACATTCAGAACCGGGTCAATGAGATCACGTTCAATTCCTCACTCATGCGCGAGATGCGCGCTGTCGAATTCGTGCAGCGCCTTGTCGACCGCGGACTGCTGCCGGCGGAGAAATACATGCGCGTGTTCATGCACCGCATCGACGGGGCGGCGCGGCTTGACGCTTACACCGCCGCCTCCAAGCTCGATTCGTCCTGGCTCTCTTTGACCGCCATGCGCGACATTGGCCGCGACGCGGCGAAAGCCTGGCTTGAGACGCACTACCGCGACATTGGCGCGCGTGACACGATTGACATGCGCGCGGCGTTTATGTGAACCGGCCGCCCGGCTCAGTCGCTCATCGCGACGTCGGGCACGAGAACGCGGCGCAGCGGGATCTGCTTGCGGTATTTGACGTCAAGCCCGTCGTAATATTTCTGAATGAGGCCGACGAGCTCGGCCCCGCCCATCAGCTTCAAATTGCCTTTGGTGCTGGCAAAGGTCGTCGCGCTGGTGGAATAGCCGCCGGTGGTCACGAAAATTCCGACATCGCGCTCCTGCACCATCGCGTAGAAGGCTTTTACGCTGTCGGCGCCGATGTTGGAGTCAACGACCTTGACCTGGATTTTCAGGATCGGCGGCTCGATGCCGAGCTCATCGCGGTGGGCGATGATATCGATGCCGTCGTCGCGGACATTGCGGGTGGCGCGGGCGCGGTATCCCATGGCGCGGAAAAGGTCCGCCATGAAAGGCTCGAAGGGGAAGCCCTTCAGATCGGTTTTGATTTTCCGCGCGATGAAATCGCTGGTGCTTTCGGCGACATCGCGCACGACGGCGATTTCGCTTTCCTCGTCAGGCTGCGCGGCCGGCGATCCGCCCATGCCGCCGTCGTCATCGAACCGGCGAAGAAATTCGCCGGCGAAGGATTTCACCTCGAAAAGCGTCAACGTTGAGCCCAGCTCATAGAGCGCGCCCTGCGAAAAAACATCGCGGCTCAGTTTGGATATCCAACGCACGGCGCGGCGATGCGCGAATTCGGCGGAATCTCCCGCATCGAAAACATAGGGGCCGGTGATTTCTCCCCAGTGCAGCGTGCGGTCGGCGCGGCGGGGGTAGATGACATGGTCGCCGATGCTCATTTCATGGACGAAGCGGTAGAGCTGCCCGGCCTGCATCGGGATGGACGCGGCGCGCGCTTCGCCCGAGCGGCCAAACATTTCCTTGAAGGCGCCGCGTGTCGCGGGCAGCGCGCTGACGTCTCCGGCGGCCTCGGTGAAACTGACGGCGAGCTGGCTGCGCTCCAGGAAAATCGAATCCGCCAGTCCGCCGCCCCCTGCGCGGACGGCCCATAAACGTGAGCAATTCATAGCGGCCCCCAAAGCCATCAAGCAAAAAAACCGGCTGTCGCCGACGTTTTCACAATCGCTCAAATCTTCTTACAAACAGCAACGAGGTTTCATCTAATTTTATCAAATCATATATTGCCCGCCGTTGGCGGACAGCGTTGATCCCGTGATGAACCCGGAACCGTCGGCGGCGAGAAACGCGACGCAGCGCGCGATCTCCTCGGGCTCGCCGAGGCGGCCCGCGGGAATCAGCGGCAGGATGCGTTTTTCCAGCACTTCCTGCGGCACCGCGCGCACCATTTCCGTGCCGATATAGCCAGGGCAAATGGCGTTGACGGTGATGCCTTTGCTGGCGTTTTCCTGCGCCAAAGCTTTGATAAAGCCAAGCTCGCCGGCTTTTGCGGCGGAATAATTCGTTTGTCCGGCCTGGCCTTTCTGCCCGTTGATGGAGGAGATGCAGACGATGCGTCCGAAGCCGCGCTCGCGCATGCCCTCAATAACTGGACGGCACATGTTGAACAGCGAATTGAGATTGGTGTTGATGACCGCCTGCCATTGCTCAAGCTTAAGCTTATGGAAAAAACCATCGCGGGTGATGCCGGCGTTGTTTACGAGCACGTCAATCGGGCCAAGGTCTTTTTCGACCTGCGCCACGCCCGCCGCGCAGGCGGCGAAATCCGACACGTCCCATTTGTAAACGGCGATTCCGGTCTCCGCCTTGAACTTGGCGGCAGCCTCGTCATTGCCCGCGTAATTGGCGGCCACACTGTAGCCGGCCTCCTTTAGGGCTTGTGAAATGGCTGCGCCGATTCCGCGCGAGCCTCCGGTCACCAGTGCAACGCGCGCCATGTATTTCTCCCCGTGTGGTTTTTACGATTGTCATTGAAGCAGACCCGGCGCGCGCCGCCCATTAAACTTTTGGGCAAGTCCGCGCGCCGGCGAAACAGCCGTCTCAGCGCTCGACGCAGAGGGCGATGCCCATGCCGCCGCCGATGCACAGGGTCGCGAGACCCTTTTTCGCGCCGCGGCGCTGCATTTCGAACAGCAGCGTGTTGAGCACGCGGGCGCCCGAGGCGCCGATGGGGTGGCCGATGGCGATAGCGCCGCCGTTGACGTTGACGATTGAGGGGTCCCAGCCCATGTCCTTGTTGACGGCCAGGGCCTGCGCGGCAAAGGCCTCATTGGCTTCAACGAGTTCAAGGTCCTTGACCTTCCATCCCGCCCGCTCCAGCGCCTTGCGGGAGGCGGGGATCGGTCCTGAGCCCATGACGGCGGGATCGACGCCGGCGGTCGCCCAGGAGACGATGCGGGCCATGGGATGCAAGCCGCGCTTGGCGGCCTCCGCGCCGCTCATCAGCACAAGGGCGGCGGCGCCGTCGTTGAGGCCGGAAGCGTTGCCGGCGGTGACGGAGCCCTCTTTCGAAAAAGCCGGCTTAAGCTTGGCAAGAGACTCCAGCGTTGCGCCATGGCGGATATATTCGTCGGCATCGACGATCACGTCGCCCTTGCGGGTGGAAATGGTGAAGGCCGCGATTTCATCCTTAAAGCGGCCCGCCTTCTGCGCGGCCTCGGCTTTATTTTGCGAGGCGACGGCGAATTTGTCCTGCTCGTCGCGGCTGATCTGCCATTTGGCGGCAACGTTCTCAGCGGTCGTGCCCATATGGTAGCCGTGAAAAGCGTCCATCAGGCCGTCTTTGATCATAGTGTCGGCGAATTTCAGATCGCCCATTTTCTGGCCGGCGCGCAGATAGGCGGCATGCGGGGCCATCGACATGGATTCCTGGCCGCCGGCGACGATGATTTTCGCGTCGCCATTAACGATTTGCTGCATGCCGAGAGCCACTGCGCGCAGGCCGGAGCCGCAAAGCTGGTTGAGGCCCCATGCGGTTTTTTCCTGGGGAATGCCGGCCTTCATCGCGGCTTGGCGGGCGGGGTTTTGGCCCTCGCCGGCTTGCAGAACCTGGCCGAGGATGACCTCATCAACCTCGTCCGCGGCGACTTTGGAGCGCTCCAGCGCGGCTTTGATGGCGGCGGCGCCCAGTTGATGGGCCGGCGTGCTGCCGAAGGCGCCGTTGAACGATCCAACCGCTGTTCGGGCTGCGCCCGTGATGACAATGTCCGTCGCCATATTTTATGCTCCCTGTGATTTGACCGGCGGCGGGGTGGGCGGCCGCATTCCGCTTTCGGCTACAAGTCCGCCCGCTTGAGGTCAAGGCGTCCTTTTGGACGCCCGCGAATGCACCACAAAACAGTTTCCGCCACAAGCCAAGCAGTCTATTCTATCAGCCGGGGCCCTGGGGGGTTGCGTCGGGGAAACGGCCATGGCCAGCGAAAAACAACCGGTTACAATCAAGAAATACGCGAACCGGCGGCTCTATAACACGGGAACCAGCACTTACGTGACGCTGGAGGATCTTGCCGCCATGGTGAAAGTGGGCGACGATTTCCAAGTGTTCGACGCCCGCAGCAATGAGGAGATCACCCGCTCGGTGCTGACGCAAATCATTTTCGAGCAGGAGGGCAAGAACGGCCAGTCGCTGCTGCCAATCCATTTTCTGCGCCAGCTCATCGGTTTTTACGGCGATTCCATGCAATCGCTGGTGCCGAGCTATTTGCAGTTTTCGCTGGAGAAGTTCGTCGGCGAGCAGCAAAAAATGCGCGAGCAGATGACATCCGCGCTGGGCGTTCCGGGCCTGCCGGGCGCGCCGATGTTTACGGCGATGGAGGAGCAGGCGCGTAAAAACATGGCGCTGTTCAACCAGGCTTTGGGATTATTCAGCCCGTTCACCGCGCCGCAGGCCGAAACCGGCGATGCCAAAGCCGCGCCGCAAAGCGCTGCCGCCGTTGGCGAGCTTGACGCGATGAAGCGCCAGCTCGCGGACATGCAGCGGGCGCTGGAGGGGCTCAGCCGGAAAAAGTGAGCGGCGGGTTTTAAAACTTATTCTTGCGCTCGCGCACTTCGGCGAAAACATCCGCCGGCGGTTTGCCCAACAGCCCGACGGACTTTTGCACGGCGGCGTTTTCGGCGCGCAGAAAAGGATTGATCGCCTTTTCGAGGCCCAGAGCGACGGGCAGGGTGGCTTTCCCGGCGGCAAGCAGGGCCTGCGCATGGGCATAATGGCGCTGCAATGCCTCATTGCCGGGATCAATGGTCAGCGCGAATTTAGCGTTGGAGAGCGTGTACTCATGGCCGCAATAGAGCTGGGTGTCGTCGGGCAGGGCGATCAGCTTTGTCAGCGAGTCCCACATGACCGCCATCGGCGCCTCCATGACGCGGCCGCAGCCGAGCGAAAACAGCGTGTCGCCGGCAAACAGCAGTTTCTCGCCCTCGAACCAATAGACAATGTGGCCGATGGTGTGGCCGGGCGTTTCGATGACCTGCGATTCGAGCGAGCCGACTTTCACGGTGTCGCCTTCTTTCACTTTGATGTCGAATAGAGGCACGCGGTCGGCCTCTCCGGCCGGCGCGACAACGCGGGCGGCGGGAAAGCGCGCCTTTACTTCGGGGATGCCCTGCACGTGATCCGCGTGGCGGTGGGTGACGAGAATGTCGGTCAGCGTCCAGCCTTTTTCCGCAAGCGCCTTCAGCGTCGGCGCGGCCTCGGGCACGTCGATGGCGGCAGTCGCGCCGGTGGCGGGATCGTGGACGAGCACCCCGAAATTATCGGAAAGGCAGGGGTATTGGTGAATGAGGGCGTTCATCCGGTGTTCTCCGCGCGGCCGATGGACGAATTGCGCGGAACGCTATCGGAGCGGCGCGGCGCGGGCAAGGATGGCGCCTCAGCCGCCGCAATTGGGACACGCGCTCCAGCGGAGGCGGGCTATTTCAACAGCGCCTGCATGCGCGCCACGACGGAAGGCTCGACAGCGGCGGAATCAGCGACGATTTTTTGCAGTTTTTCGCCGGGCGCCGGATGAAAATCGAGATTGGCTTTTTCGACTTCGGCGAGAAGCTCCGGGTCTTTCATCGTCTCGTCGAAGGCTCTGCGCAAAACCGCGACGCGGTCGGCGGGAACGCCGGGCGGGGCCATGAAGGCGCGGCCTACCTCGCCGCCGCTGACATAGAAGGAGAACATGGCTTTGTCCTCCGGTGTTTTGCCGAGCTCCACCATGGTGGGGACATCGCCTATTTCCGGGAGCCGCTCCTGCGCATACTGGACGAGGATGTTGACTTTTTTGCCGGTGATCCACTCGTGTTTCGAAACGTTCAGCGAATTCCATGAGGTGAACGCGCCGTCGGTTTCGCCGCGCTCCATGGCGAGCATGCCGTCGGTCGAGCCGGGATAGGGGCCAACGAGCTTGAATTTGGCGCCGATCACGCCGTTGAGCAGCTTGTGATAGCCCTCGGACGGCGAGCCGACGCCTGTTGTGGCGATGGGTATGACATTGTCGATGGCGTCCTCGACCCGCTTGGCCTTTGATGTGTGCCAGACGAGGCTGATCTCGACATTCGAAGTGGCGCGCCCGATCCAGTTGAAGGCCGCCGATTTGAACTGGACACCCGGCGACTTCAGCACTTCCTCAATGGCGGCGGTCTGCGAGATGATGCCGATGGCGGTCCCGTCTTTGGGCGCGACCCGCGTCATCCAGTTGGCGAGCTGGAAACTGCCCGCGCCCGGCATCGACTGGCCGATGACCGTGGGATTGCCGGGAATGTGTTTGCCGATATGGCGGGCCACAAGACGGCCGAAATAATCATAAGTGCCGCCGGGCGAAAAGCCGATGTAAACGCTGACGGTTTTGCCTTTGTAAAAGCCCTCGGCGGGCGCCTGCGCCCAAGCGGCGCAGGGCGGAAGGGCCAGCAGGGCGGCGGCGATCGTTGGAAGGCGGCTGATCATTTATTCCTCTTGGAAACGTCGAGCGCCGGGGGCGGCTTGGCTTTGCGTTTGGGCGCGGCGGTCTTCAACCCCGGCCTCATGCCACCCCGACCGCGTATAAATCATGCAGATGCACAATGCCCACGGGTTTGCGCGCCGCGTCCACCACAATCAGCACCGATTTTCGTTTTTGATTGAGCAGCGCCAACGCCTCCGCCGCCATGGCCCCCGGCTCAATGGTGAGGGGCGCCGGCGTCATGACGGTCTCCACGTGCTCCGAATGCAAATTGCCGCCGTCGCGCATGTGGCGGCGCAGATCGCCGTCGGTGATGATTCCCGCCAAGCGCCCGGCCCCGTCGGTGATGCCGACGCAGCCGAGGCGCTTTTCGGTCATCACCAGCACAGCCGCCGCCATGCGCGCGCCGGCGCCGATCAGCGGAACAGCATCGCCTTTGTGCATGACATCGCGCACATAGGAAAGGCGGGCGCCGAGCTTGCCGCCGGGATGGAACTGGCGGAAATCCTGGGCGGTGAAACCGCGCGCCTCCAGCAGGGCGACGGCGAGGGCGTCGCCGAGGGCCAGCTGCATCGTGGTCGATGTCGTGGGAGCAAGGCCGTTGGGGCAGGCCTCTTCGGCTTTTGGCAGGGTGAGGCAAACATCCGCCTCGCGGGCCAGCGCCGAATCAGCGTTCGCGGTCATGCCGATGAGGCCGATGCCAAAGCGGCGCGAATAGGTGATCATGTCGGCGAGTTCAGCGGTCTCGCCTGACCATGAAAGAGCGAGAATCGCATCTCCCGACTGGATCATGCCGAGATCGCCGTGGCTGGCCTCCGCCGGATGAACGAAATAGGCGGGCGAGCCGGTCGAGGCGAGCGTCGCCGCGATTTTGCGGCCGATGTGGCCGGATTTGCCCATGCCGGTGACAATGACGCGGCCGTGGGCTTGAAGCAGCAAGGCCACGGCCGCCTCGAAAGCCCCGGCAAGGCCGCCGGCGCCGGAGGCGGTAAGCGCGGTCTCCAGCGCGGCGATTCCGGCCCGCTCCAGCCCAAGCGTGCGCAGGGCCGATAGCGTGGCGGACTCGTCCGTCGCCGGCGCGTGGGAGAGGCTGGTCATGAGGCGGTCATAGCGCAAAGCGGGGCGCCTGTCATTTGGCTCCCGTTAACCTTTGATTAACCATAAATGCATAACGCTGGCGGGCGCGCTCCGCCCGGTCGCGCCCAGCGGGGAATGTTTTGGCTTCGAGCCGCAAAAATTCAATTGCGCGCTTGGCTGCAAGGGCAACCGGGCTCGGCCTTGTGCTGGGCGCCGGCATGGCGTTGGCGCAGGACGGCAACCTCCAGGGACTGCGCGGGACCGGCACCACGATTGCCGGCAATAATTTGACGCCGGCGACGGGCACAGCGGTGCCGGGCGGCCTTCCGCTGACCGGCGCAAACCCCCGGCCTCAGCCGCCAAGCATCACGTCGGACGACCCCGCCGCGCTCAATTACAGCAGGCCGCGCAAGCCGGCCGATCCCCGGCTGAAATATGCCGGGCAGCGAAAAAAGGCGCTTAAACCGTTGCCGCTTTTGCAGCCCTATCCCGGCCCGGCGGCGGCAAGGCGGGCCCGCGCCGATCCCAGCCGGGGGCCGATTCAGCCGGAGCCGGACACCAATGTCGCGGCTATTCCCACGCTGACAGTCAAGGCGCGGCCGAAGATCGAGGAGGCGCCCTTTGCGCCTGTTGGCTTGCCGATCGGCTCGCTGCGTCTCGTGCCGTTTGTTGATTCATCGGCGGGGTGGGATTCCAACCCGAACCGCTCCAGCGGCGGGTCGAAGGGATCGGCCAGCCTGCGCGGGGAAATCGGCGCGGCGTGGAAATCCGACTGGTCGGCGCACGAGTTCAAAGGCGACATCAAAGGCGCTTACACCAAGTATTTTTCCGCGCCGCTGGCCAGCCGCCCCGACGGCGCCGGCAAGATGAATCTCCGTCTCGATGTTTCGCGTGATACGGCGCTTGACTTCGAGTTGCGCGGCTCGCTGGATACGCAGCGTCCGGGCTCGGCGAATTTCACGCCGACCGCAGTGAAGAGCCGGCCTCTCGTTTTGGGCGCCGGCGCCACTGCCGGGGGGACGCAAAAATTCGGCGGTCTTGAGCTGAGCCTTCGCGGCGCGTTTGACCGGGTATCCTACGAGAATGCGACGCTTGTTAACGGCACGCGGCTGGCGCTGAGCGGCGACAGCTACAATGCTTTTGGCCTGCGCGCGCGGGCCGGGTATCAGATCACGCCCGGCATCACGCCGTTTTTGGAAGTTGGCGGCGACACACGGCGGCGCGACCAAGCGGTTGATACTTCCGGCTTTGCCCGCAATTCAAATGGCGGGCTGGCGAGAGCCGGCTCGACGTTTGAGCTGACGCGCACGCTGACGGGCGAAATCGCAGCGGGCTATGCGCAGCGCGTTTATGCGGATTCCCGCCTGCCGACGCTGGCCGGGCCGACTTTTGACGCCTCACTGGTTTGGACGGCGAGCCCGTTGACGACGGTGTCGCTCAAAGCCGCCACGGCGCTGGGGGAAACGACCATCGCGAATGCCTCCGGCGCGGTGAACCGGACGCTGACACTTGATGTCTCCCACGCCTTCCTGCGCAATTTCACGCTGGGCGCGGCCGCCACGGTCGGGGTCAACGAATACCGGGGCATCAGCCTGCGCGAGAACACGTTTTCAGGAACTTTGAAGGCGGAATATCTGCTCAACCGCAGCGTCAGCGTGCGCGGCAGCTTCACCCACGAGCGCTTGCAATCCACGGCGCCGGGCAGCGACTACACGGCAAACGTGTTTCTGCTGGGCCTTAAGCTGCAAAGATAGCCGGCGTTCGTGAAACGACCTCGGCGCCCTCAGCCCCCGCCCATAATTTTCTTCAGTTCCGCCCGGAAAGCCGGCGCGATGTCCGGGCGCGACAGGGCAAAGGCGACGTTGGCGGCGAGAAAGCCGACTTTTGAGCCGGTGTCGTAGGTTTTCCCGTCAAAACGAACGCCGTGAAAGGCTTGGCTTTCCGAGAGTTTTTTCATGCCATCGGTGAGCTGAATCTCGCCGCCCGCGCCTTTTTCAACATGGGCGAGAATGCCGAAGATTTCCGGATTGAGAATGTAGCGCCCGGAAATGATGAGATTCGAGGGCGACGCGCCCTGCGGCGGCTTTTCAACCATGCCGTTGATTTCAAATGTGTGGCCGTGATCGGCGCCGACGGAGACGATGCCGTACATGTGGGTGTCCGCCGGCGGCACCTCCTCGACGGCGATCACGTTGCCGCCGTGCTGTTCAAAGGCTTCGATGCACTGGCGCAGGCAGCGCGTGGCGCGCTGCCCTGGGAGCGTGATCATATCCGGCAGCATCACCGCAAAAGGCTCGTCGCCGATGATATCGCGGGCGCACCAGACGGCGTGGCCGAGGCCGAGCGGCGCCTGCTGGCGGGTGAAGCTCGTCGCGCCGGCGCCGGGCGTGTCGGCGAGAAGGGCTTCGAGCTCCTTGGTTTTGCCGCGCTTGCGCAGCGTGTCCTCAAGCTCGTAAGCGAGATCGAAATGATCCTCGATGACGGCCTTGTTGCGGCCCGTCACGAAAACGAAATGCTCGATGCCGGCTTCGCGCGCCTCCTCGACGCAATGCTGCAACACGGGGCGATCGACAACGGTGAGCATTTCCTTTGGCACCATTTTGGTGGCAGGCAGGACGCGGGTGCCGAGGCCGGCGACGGGAAAGACGGCTTTGCGAATGCGGCGGGTCATGATTTGTCCGTTGATGAGCGGTTTTCGGATCGCGGCGGGCGGGCCTTTTGAGAGCCCATGAAAAAGCGTCGAAAAAAGGCTTTGATTGGGCGGCGGCGCGGGAAAATACACCCCGCCTTAGCAACTCCGGGGCAGATTCGCACAGATTGGGTCCGAAGCGTTAAAATCGCGTGAGGGCCGCTGCCACGGGGATGAATATGACGGTGCTGGTGACGGGCGGCGCGGGTTACATCGGCAGCCACATGGTTCTTGAGCTGCTTGATGCCGGAGAGCGCGTCGTCGTGCTCGACAATCTGACGACCGGCTTTCGCTGGGCGGTGCCGGAGGGGGCGCCCTTCGTCGCCGGCGATTTTGGCGACGCGGCGCTGGTCGCCGGGCTGCTGAAATCGCACGGCATCGAATCGATCATTCATTTCGCAGCCAAAATTGTGGTGCCGGATTCGGTCGCCGACCCGCTCGGCTATTACGAGAACAACACCGCCAAGGCGCGCAGCCTGCTGCAATGCGCGGTCGAGGGCGGGGTGAAACATTTCATCTTCTCCTCGACGGCGGCGGTCTATGGCGAGCCGCGCCATTCGCCGGTCAGCGAGGATGATCCCAAAGACCCGATCAACCCCTACGGCCGTTCGAAGCTGATGGTGGAGTGGATGCTGGCGGACACCGCGAAGGCGCATCCGCTGCGCTACACCGCGCTGCGCTATTTCAATGTCGCGGGGGCCGATCCGCGCGGCCGCAGCGGCCAGTCGACGGACAATGCGACGCATCTCATCAAGGTCGCTGTGCAGGCGGCGCTGGGCTTGCGCGGGGGGATGGACGTGTTCGGCACGGATTACCCGACGCCCGATGGCTCCTGCCTGCGTGATTACATTCAGGTGAGCGATCTCGCGCGCGCCCATATGGAAGCATTGCGGCGTTTGCGGGCGGGCGGCGGCAGCATCACCTGCAATGTCGGTTATTCCCGCGGTTATTCGGTGCTTGAGGTGATCGAAACGGTGAAGCGCGTTTCGGGCGTTGATTTTGAGGTGCGTCTGGCGGGCCGGCGGGCCGGCGATCCCGCCAGCATCGTCGCGGCGAATGAGCGCGTCCGGCGGGAGCTCGGCTGGACGCCGCGCTTTGACGATCTGGAGGGCATTGTCGGCCAGGCGCTGGATTGGGAGCGCGGATTGCAGGCGCGCAAACGCGGCGGTCTACCGCTTGGGCAAAACCCTGAGATAGGCCACAACCGCCGATAGATCGGCATCGCTCATATTCGCGAAATAGGCATAGGGCATCGCCGGGTTCAATTTAGATCCGTCGGGACGCACGCCTGTCGTGATGACTTTTTTCAGGTCCGCATCCGAATAATGGCCGATGCCTGAGGGCGTGATATTGGTCGCGACGGCGGCGCCCGCCGGGCCGCGCGCGCTTTGGCCGCCGGCGCCAAGGCCCGCGGCCAAATCCGCGCCGCCGCCCTCAAGGGGGCGCGAATGGCACTGCATGCAGGCGGCGACGGAATGGGCGAGATATTCGCCGTATTTCACCGGGTCCGCCAGGGAGACCTCGGGAACCCTGGTGACAGCCGGGCCGTAGGAGTCAGGCAGCGGAACGCGGTAGCCGGAGCGCGCGGTTTTGTTGGCGGCGGGCTTTACGCTGCGCAGATAGACGACGATGGCATTTGCATCCCCGTCCGACAGGCCCCGGTAGGCGGCGATGGGCATGGGCGGGCCGATGAGCGAGCCGCGCGGGCGCTTGCCGTTGCGCAAGCCGTTGACGAGGTCCGCGTCGCTCCAAGCGGCAATGCCGGTGTCGGGATCGGGCGTCAGATTGGCGGCGACGGCGGTATAGGCGAGTTCGGCAAAGCGCATGCCCCCTCCGAGTTCCGGCGAGCCGGGCGCGGGATTGGTGTGGCACTGGCCGCAGGCGGCGGGGCCTTTGACAAGATAGCCGCCGCGCTCAAGCGGGGTCTGGGTTTGGGCGAGCGCAGGGGCGGCAGCGAGGAGGAGCGCGAGCGCTGCGATGGGTTTTGCGGGCATGAAGGTTCCTCCTTAGCCTCGTCGGTATTCCGTCCCGCGCCTCACACCCAGCCCATCAGCTCGCGCCGCACCACCGCCTCGATGACGCTGACGCCGCCTTCGCTGTCGTTCAGACACTCAATGCGGGCGAATTTCTCGCCGCCGTTTGCATGGAAATATCCAGCGTTCTCGACGCCGATCTCCTCGATCGTCTCCAGACAATCGGCAACGAAGCCGGGGGTGAGGATGGCCAGCCGTTTCACGCCCTTCCTGGCCAGGGCGATGACGGTTTCGTCAGTATAGGGCTGGAGCCATTCGCGCGGCCCGAAACGCGACTGAAACGTCAGCATGAACTTGTCCGGCGGCAGGCCCAGCGCCGCGCCCAGCAGCCGGGCGGTCTTGGCGCATTGGCAATGGTAGGGATCGCCTTTCAGGAAGTATTCCTGGGGAATGCCATGGAACGATGCGAGGATCACCTCGGGCTCGAAATCGAGCTTTGCGAGGCTTTGGCGGACCGAGGCGGCGAGCGCGTCGATATAGGCGGGCTCGTCATGCCAGGGCGGCGCGATCCGCAGCGCCGGCTGCCAGCGCATCCGCGTCAGCGCCTCGAAGGTTTTATCGCCGACGCTGGCGGTCGTTGCCGCGGAATATTGCGGATAGAGCGGCACAACCAGCACGCGGCCGCATCCCCCGGCCGTCAGCGCTTCAAGGCGCGCGGCGATGGAGGGCCGGCCGTAGCGCATCGCCCAGTCGATAATGACGTTTTCGCCGCCCGGGGCGGAGGCAATCCGCGCGGCGAGTTTTTCCGCCTGCGAGCGCGTGATGGTTTTCAGCGGCAGTTCCTTTAACGCCTCATTCCAGATTGACTGGTAATTGCGCCCGCTGCGCGAAGGCCGGAAAGTCAGAATGATGAAATTCAGGATCGGCCACCAGATCAGCCGCGAGGTTTCAACGACGCGCCGGTCGGACAGAAACTCTTTGAGGTAGCGCCGCATCGACCAGTAGTCCGTCGCCTCGGGCGTGCCGAGATTGACGAGGAGAACGCCGACGCGCGGATCGGGAACGGGCGGATGGTCTTTGGGCAGATTGCGCTGGGGGCCGGCGGCGGGGCTCAAGGGCGGTGCTTTCAATCAATATATCTAACGGCGCCATCATCGCCGCATTTGGCGCGAGCGACAAGGTTTACGGCGCGGATGGCTTGCAACGCGGGAAACAGGCGGCCATTGTCATCGAGCTTATCACAGAGAGCGCGTTATGACATTCAACCGACGCCAGATCGTGGCCGGCTCGCTCGCCGCCGGGGCCGCCGCCTCCGCCGCCCTTGCCCAACCCCTTGCCCAAACCGGCGGCGCCGTGCGGCTGACTTTTGTTCATACCAATGATTTTTACAAAATGAGCGAGGAGGAGGGGCGCGGTGGCATGGCCCGTCTCGCCGCGGTCGTGAGGGCGGAGCGGGCGCGCAGCCCCAACGTCATTGTCTCCCACGGGGGCGACACGCTGAGCCCCAGCCTGATGTCGGGGTTTGACCAGGGCGGGCACATGATCGCCATGCTCAATGCGCTCGGTCTCGATGTGTTCACGCCCGGCAATCACGAATTTGACTTCGGCCCGGAGGTCTACCGGAAACGCATGGGCGAGGCGAACTTTGCCGTGCTTGCCGCCAATCTGCGCGGCGCTGACGGCCT
>JANYFM010000062.1 GCA_025362655.1 Hyphomicrobiales bacterium
ATCAGAACCTGTTCGGCCGCCGAGCCGACGCGCACCTGGGTGATCAGGTTTTCGTCCATCACATAGCCGTGCTGGAGCTCGCCGTCATAGGTAACGCAGCCGCCCAGCGAGGCGCAAAACACAGCCGCCAGCGCCAGTTTGGCGAGGCGGGGACGCGCTGAAAAACGGGTGGCGCTGGAAATCGAGTTCTGCCGCATCGTCAGTCCAGTCCCTTTGCCTGCTTTGGAAAACGCCGCGAGAGCCTCGCGGAACGCCGAAACAATCGGAAAAACCCGCGAAATTGCTTGCAAGGTTCCGCTTCGATGCCTAACTCCGGGGCGGCGGAATTGCAAGCTCGCCGGTTCCCTTAGACGCCATCCAGACAGCCGCGCGCCGGAGACATTGATGAAGTTCCCGTTTCTGCGCGCTCCGCCAAACCGAGCGGTTATTGACCGGCTTCACGGCGAGATCATGGCGGCGGCGCGCCAGCCCGCGCTCTATCTGGACTATGGAATTCCCGATACTTTCGAGGGAAGGTTCGAAGCGCTGGCGCTGATGGCGGTTTTGCCGGTGCGGCGGCTGATGGAATTGCCGGCGCCGGGCCCCGGCCTTGCCCAGGAGCTGACCGATCTCGTTTTCCTGCGTTTCGACGATGCGCTGCGGGAGGCCGGAATCAGCGATATCGCCGTGCCCAAACGCATCCAAAAACTCGCCGCCGCCTGGCTCGGCCGCCGCCTTGCCTATAGTGATGCGTTGGCGGCTTCGGGCGATGGCCCGCTGGAGGCGGCGCTGGCGCGCAACGTTCATGGCGGCGCCTTGCCGGCGGATGCCGCGCCGGTGCGACGACTGGCCGGCTATGTGCGGCGCTGCGAGGCCTTGCAGGCGGGGGCTGATCTCCCCGCCTATCAGCGGGGACCAGCGCCATTTGCCGCCGCCGCGCTCGAAGATTCCGATTCAAACGGCTGAGACAGGACTATGAAAAGGCCACGAAAAATTGATTTAAACCCCGCGCCGCCGCCGGTGTTCTCGCGCCGCTTCAGCGTTGAGACGATGCGCGACAAGAAGATATCGACGTCCATTGAAGCGGACGCGCGGGAGCTTGGCGCGTTGGCCGGGTTCCTTGGCCTTGCCGCCATCGCGTTCCTGCGGGCGGGGTTCGAACTGCGCTTGCTGAGCCGGGGACGGATCGAGGTGACCGGCACGGTGGAGGCGCGGATCACCCAAGCCTGCGTCGCAAGCCTTGAGGCCTTCGACAGCGATATCCGCGAACCCATTGAAGTCATTTTCTCGCCGCCGCCGGAGCCCGGGCCGGGCAAGCCGCATAAGGGCGCGGCGGCGGATTTTGCCATGGACGACCCGGACGATCTCTTTGATACGATTGTCGATGGGCGGATTGATCTGGGCGCGCTGGCGGCTGAATTCCTCGCGCTCGCTTTGGACCCCTATCCGCGCAGACCCGGCGCGGATTTTGATGCGGGCGGCGCTGCGGACCCTGTCAAACCCACACCCTTTGCGGCGCTCGCCAAACTACGGGAGCAAGACCCATCCGAGACGTGAACCGGCAGCCGCGCTTCGCCATTGCGTTCAGGCGCCAATTGGCTATTGTCCGCGCCTTCCGGCGAGGTTCCCAGCCTGCCGCGGGCCTTCCGGAGCTCCTTTGCGCATGAAACAGCCGGCATGAAGACCCCGGTGAGAATCGCGATTGACGCCATGGGCGGCGACCACGGCGCTTCCATCAGTGTTGCCGGCGCCGCGCTGGCGCTGTCGCGCCGTCCCGATGCGGCCTTCGTTATGTTCGGCGATGAAAAAATTGTCGCGCCGCTGCTGGAGGCGCAGCCGCCCCTTCATGCGGTGACACGTTTCGTTCATTCCGCGGTTGCCGTGAAAATGGGCGACAAGCCCAGCCAGGCCCTGCGCCAGGGCCGGCGGACCTCGTCGATGTGGATGGCGCTGGAAGCTGTTAAAAAGGGCGAGGCGGATGTGATGATTTCCGCCGGCAATACCGGCGCGCTCATGGCGATGGCCAAATTTTGCCTGCGCACCATGCAGCAAATCGACCGTCCCGCGCTGGCGGCGATCTGGCCGACACTGCGGGGCCAGTCCATCGTGCTGGATGTCGGCGCCAGCATCGGCGCGGATGCGCAGCATTATATTGACCTCTCGATCATGGGCGCGGCGATGGCCGCCATCGTCTTCAACCTTGCGGAGCCGACGGTCGGCCTGCTCAATGTCGGGGTCGAGGAGATCAAGGGGATTGAGGAGGTCAAGGCCGCCGCGCGGATGCTGCGCGAGGCCAAGCTGCCCAATCTCGCTTATCACGGTTTCGTCGAGGGCGATGATATCGGCCAGGGCACCACGGATGTGGTGGTCACCGAGGGCTTTACCGGCAATATCGCGCTGAAGACCGCCGAGGGGACCGCGCGGCAGATCGGGGCTATTCTCCGCCGTGAAATGACGGCGACGCTGACCTCCAAAATGGGCGCGCTGCTGGCGCGCAAAGCGTTCGACAATGTGCGCCGGCAGCTGGATCCCCGGCGCACCGCCGGCGGGGTGTTTTTGGGTCTGGACGGCATCGTCATCAAGAGCCATGGCGGCGCGGACCCGGTCGGCTATTGCGGCGCGATTGAGCTTGGCTATGAGATGGTGCGCCACGATCTCCAGGCGAAAATCCGCGAGTCGCTGGCTCATGCCCAGGAAGCCAAACTGGCCATCGCCGCCGCGCCCGCCGCCGCCGAACCCGCCGCCTGAATCAAACCCACGGATGCTTCGCGTGCCGTTTTCCACCAAACTCCGCTCTGTCATCACCGGCGCCGGCGGCTATCTGCCGGAAAAATGCCTGACCAACGCGGACCTCGCCAAAATCGTCGATACCAGCGACGAATGGATCCTTCAGCGCACCGGCATCCGCGAGCGCCATATCGCCGCCGAGGGCGAGACGACCTCCATGCTGGCGACCCATGCGGCGCGCCGCGCCCTCGCGGCCGCCGGCTGCAACGCCGCGGACATTGATCTGATTGTGCTGGCGACCTCGACGCCGGATTACACGTTTCCCGCCGCCGCGACGCAGGTGCAAAGCGCGCTGGGGATCACCAGCGGCGCCGCGTTTGATCTGCAAGCCGTGTGCTCCGGCTTCGTGTTCGCGCTGGCGACGGCGGACAAGTTCTTGTGTTCCGGCTCTCACAGGCGCGCTCTGGTCATCGGCGCCGAAACCTTCTCGCGCATACTCGACTGGAGCGACCGCACGACCTGCGTGTTGTTCGGCGACGGCGCGGGCGCTGTCGTGCTGGAGGCGCGCGAGAGCGCCGGGAACAGTTCTGACCGGGGCGTGCTGACGTCGCATTTGCGCTCGGACGGCCGGCACCGCGAAAAATTATTTGTGGACGGCGGCCCCTCCAGCACGCAAACCGTCGGGCATCTGCGGATGCTGGGCAAGGACGTGTTCCGCCATGCTGTGGGCATGGTGACGGATGTCATCGAGGACGCCTTCAAGGCGACGGGTTACGGGCCCGGCGATCTCGACTGGTTTGTGCCGCACCAGGCGAACGAGCGGATCATCAACGCCTCCGCCGACAAATTGCACATTTCCCGCGATAAAATCGTCAAGACCGTGGCGCTGCACGGCAACACGTCGGCGGCCTCGATTCCGCTGGCGCTTTCTGTCGCCTGCGCGGACGGGCGCATCCAGCCCGGGCACCTCGTGATGATCGAGGCGATGGGCGGCGGCTTCACATGGGGTTCGGCGCTTTTACGCTGGTGAGCGGGCGATCCGGCCAGGCGGGTTTCGCGCATATTTGCAGTCTATTGCATGGCGCCGGCGGATCGATTATGCACGGCAAGGGGTGCGGCGCGGCTTTGCTGAATTCATGTTTTAGCGCTTGTTCGCTCACGGAGATTGCATCGAGGGGTCATGACGAAATCCGCACAAAACGGGCAGGGCGGACGCACTGTCACCCGCGCCGATCTCGCCGAAGCCGTTTATCTTCGCGTTGGCCTCGCCCGCACTGAATCGGCTGAAATGGTGGAGACGTTCCTCGGTGAGGTCTCCAATGCGCTGACCCGAGGCGAGACGGTTAAGCTTTCCTCCTTCGGCTCGTTTGTGGTTCGCGCCAAGGGCGAGCGCGTCGGGCGCAATCCCAAGACCGGCGTTGAAGTGCCGATCATTCCGCGCCGGGTGATGATGTTCAAACCCTCGAATATTCTGAAGGCGCGTGTTGACGGCCGCCCGCTTGACGGCGTGGCGGATTAAGCCCTTCCCAATCGCGCAAGGCGGCTGCATGGACAAAAGCGCGGACGCATTCAGAACGATCAGCGAGGCGGCGGGCGATCTCGATGTGCCCCAGCACGTGCTGCGTTTCTGGGAGACGCGGTTTTCGCAGATCAAGCCGATGAAACGCGGCGGCGGCCGGCGCTATTACCGGCCCGAGGATATGGAGCTGCTGCGCGCCATAAGGCGGCTGCTCTATGGCGAAGGCTATACGATCAAGGGCGTCCAGCGCATTTTGAAAGAGCAGGGGGCCCGCGCGGTCATCTCCATGCGCGCCGGCGCGGAGATATCCGCCGCAGAGACCGCGATATCCCCCGCGCAACCCTCAGTGAACGACGAGCCGGCGGGCACCGAGCCGGCAGCGGAATTTGCGCCGCTGCTGCGCGCGGCGCTGGCGGAAATCAGCGCGGCGCGGCGCGTCCTGGAAGCCGCGCGGGCGGGCTGAGCCGCGCCGCATATATCCTGCCGCGCGGTTGCGTCCGGCGGAGGGCTTGCCTATAAGGCGCGCAGTCGGAGTGTAGCGCAGCCCGGTTAGCGCACTTGTCTGGGGGACAAGGGGTCGTGGGTTCGAATCCCGCCACTCCGACCATTTCACTTTAAATCGACAATCCCCAAATCGGTGTTCCCTAAATCCTCGATCCCGGCGCCGTTTCCTCACCCGGACTGCCTTGAATTTGTGCCGAGTGCGCGCCGCTTGCGCAGCCGCCGCGCCGGCCGCCTGTGCTACATCCTCTCAGCTCGCGGGCCGACATCCCGCCAATAGGGGACACCAGCATGAAGCGCGAACAACTCACGGAAAAAATTCTCGACATCAAGCGCGAGAAGGGCTGGACGTGGAAACACATCACCGCGGAAATCGGCGGCATGTCGCCGGTGCTGGTCATCGGCGCGCTGCTGGGCCAGATGAAGCTCGTTAAGCCGCTCGCGGCGCGGGCCGCCAAACTGTTCAGCCTCAGCGCCAGCGAGGAGCGGATGCTGAACGAAGTGCCGATGCGCGGCACGCCAATGCCCCCGACGGACCCGCTGATTTACCGCTTCTACGAAATGGTGATGGTCAACGGCCCCGCGTGGAAAGCCCTGATCGAGGAGGAATTCGGCGACGGCATTATGTCGGCCATCGATTTCAACATGGACCTCGAGCGCGAGCCCAACGCGAAGGGCGACCGTGTGCGAATGACCCTGTCCGGCAAATTCCTCCCGTATAAATATTACAGCAATGAGCAGGGCATTCCCGACTACGGCTTTAAAGAGGAATAGGCGGGAGCCTTTTCTTCTTCAGCGCATCGACACGCCCGGAGATATTCGCTCTACTGCCGCATCGCGCAGAGCGGGGGAGGCGGAAATGAGGGTTTGGCGGCAGGGGCGCGCGCTGTTTTGCGCGGCAATCGCATTGGCGGGATTGCCCGGCGTGGTTTTGGCGCAGGCCGGCGATTATCCAAGCCGCCCGGTGCGTATCATCGTTGATTCCGCCGCCGGCAGCGCCAATGATGTGCTGTTGCGGTTTGTCGCCGATAAACTTGGGGATATCTGGCGCCAGCAGGTGATCGTCGTCAATCAGCCGGGCGCGGGCGGCGCCATCGCAACGCGCGCGGCCTCGGCTTCGCCCAATGACGGCTACACGCTTTATATGGCGGCGGCCTCGACGTTTCTTGCGCTATCGGGCGCGCCGGGGGTGGCGGCGAACCTGCCGATTGAATTGCCGCGCGATTTTGCGCCGGTCGCGTTTGTCGCGCTGCAGCCGATGTTCATCGGCGCCTCGCGCGCGCTGGGCATCGGCTCGTTCAAGGACCTGATCGACAAGGCGAAGCAAAAGCCCGGTGAAATTTCCTATGCCGCTTCCGGGCGCGGGCGGATCACCCATTTGACGATGGAGCTGTTTCAGCGCGCCGCCGGAATCCAGTTGCAACTCGTGACCTATTCCGGCGGACCCGCGCAGGCGATGACCGATGTTATCGCGGGGCGGGTCGGGCTGGTGCTCGACGGCTATGCGGGCCTCGCAGGCGCCTTGCAGGGTAAAACCATTGAGGCGCTGGGCGTCACCTCGCCGGAGCGGCTGGCGGAGTTTCCTGATCTGCCCGCCGCCAGCGAGACGCTGCCCGGATTCACAGCCGGCGGCTGGAATGTGATTCTGGCGCCGCCGGGGACACCGGAGGCGATCACGCGCAAAGCCGGCGCGGATTTGCGCAACGCGCTGAACGATCCCGCTTTGCGCGGGAAGCTTGCCAACATCGGGGCATTCGTGCGGCATATGAGCGGCGAAGAGGTGAACGCTTTCAGCCAGGGCGAACAGCGCGTTTGGCGGCCTGTGCTGGAACAGGTGGCGCGCGAGGGACAGTGATCCGGTTTTAGGGATAGCCGGGCATCGCGCCGTCGCGGCCGGAGCCAAAGCCCCAGTAATTGCGCAGGGTTTCCGCCCCGTGCTGTTTGGGGCGCAGAGGAAGCTCCTGATGCCAGGGGCGCGGATCGAAATAGCCGAGCGCCTCATCTTTCATCTGGTCCATCTCGGTATAAAGCTCGACGCGGACCCCGTCGTGGTTGCGGTGATAGGCGGCGATGTTGTGGCCGATGATGTGGCG
>JANYFM010000129.1 GCA_025362655.1 Hyphomicrobiales bacterium
TTCCCTATGGCTCGTCCGGCTCCTACGGCACTTTGCATGTGGCGATGGAAATGTTCGCGTCCGAAGCCGGCGTCAAACTCATTCACGAGCCCTTCACCGGCGCGGGGCCGGCGATGAACGCGCTGTTACAGGGGTCGGTGAAAGCGCTCGCCTCCGCCCCTGGCATTCTAAAACCGCAATCAGACGCCGGAATGATCCGCGTGCTCGCCAATTGGGGCGCTGAGAGGGTCTCGACATTTCCGGACGTGAAAACCTTCAAGGAGCTGGGTTTCCCCAATGTTGAATTCTACATCTGGGCGGGGCTGTTCGCGCCCAAAGCGGTGCCCGAGCCCGTGATTGCGCGGCTGCGCGCGGAAATGCGACGGGCCATGATCGACCCCGCCATCGTCAAAATATTCGAAGGCGCCGGCAGCCCGCCGGCCTGGCTCGACGCGCCTGACTTCGCCAAATTCATCGCCGTCGACAGCGCAAGGCTGATCGCGGCGGTGAAGAGGATCGGGAAGGTGGAATAACCGGCAAAAACCGTCCGCATCCCCGTCAACTGGAAAATGCGCCCGCCCTATCGCCCGGCCCCCGCATATTCCGCGTTCGGCCGCATATCGACAGCGCTCGCCATTCTGTTCGACATGTTGAAAAAGCTCGCTACCGCCGCGATGTCCCAGATATCGCGCTCGCTGAAACCGGCGGCCCGCAGCGCCTCCCGGTCGGCTTCGCCGATCTCGTGGCTGGCGCGCGTCATTTTAACCGCGAAATCCAGCATGGCGCGCTGGCGCGTCGGCAAATCCGCGGCGCGGTAATTCATCACCATCATTTCGCCCAGCGCGGGATCGCCGGAGAGCAGGCGCACCGCGGCGCCGTGGGCGGTGAGGCAATAGAAACATTTATTTTCAGAGGAGACCGCGACGGCAATCATCTCCCGCTCAAGCTTCGACAGGCCCGATGGCGCCAGCATCAGATCATTATAGAAAGCGGCGAATGCCTCCAGCTTCGCCATGTCGTGGGCGTAAGCGGTCAGCACGTTCGGCACATAGCCGATTTTGTCGCGGCATTTCTGAAAATACGCGGCCATCGCCGCTGTCGGCTCCGCCAATGGCAGATCCAGCGCCATCACGCCGGCCATGGACCCGCGCTTTTTGGGAGGCGCCTTTTTCTGTGCCGCTGATTTTGCCAAGGCGCGCTCCCGCTGTTTTGAAAGCGGCACGATAGCGCGCCCGGCGGAGCTTGTCGCCGCCGGGGCCTCAGTTCAACAGGATGAAGATTTCAGGCGAGCGCCAGTTTGACGGCGATGCCGGTGGCGGCGACGCGCTTCAAATCAATGCCGGCGAGATCGGCGTTGCAGGCGCCGTCAATCTCAAAGCCGACGCCGATAATCGCATCGGCGTCAAATTCCGCCGCGGTTTCCATCAGAGCGCGCAGGGCGGCATCCTTTTGCGACTGCTCACCCGGCAGAGACCCGGCGCCGCGCCAAGAGGAAGCGGCGCGCACGCGGCCGATCGGGTAGAGGATGCGGCCGCCTTCGATGGCGTCTGTGTAACTAATACGCATGGCTTTAAAATACTCCTGATACCGCTGTGTTCTGACAGGCGCTGGTTTCGCTTTGCTTAATGGCGGGAACACGGCGTAATTCGGGTTTGACTTGTTCCCGGAGTGGGAAACGCTAGGTAAAGAGCGGCCATGATTAACATCGCGTGAAGAACGCGCCGTGCGCCGGCGCACGCGGCCGTTTTAATGCCGGAAATGCCGGTGTCCGGTCATCACCATGGCGAGACCCGCCTCGTCGGCGGCGCGGATGACCTCGTCATCCCGCATGGAGCCGCCGGGCTGGATGACGGCTGTCGCTCCCGCCTCGGCCGCTGCCAGCAATCCGTCCGCAAAGGGAAAGAACGCGTCGGAGGCGACGACCGACCCGCGCGCCAGCGATTCCGGCAGGCCCGCGGCCTTCGCCGCTTCAGCCGCCTTCCACGCCGCGATGCGCGAGGAATCAACGCGGCTCATCTGTCCCGCGCCGATGCCGACCGTGGCGCCGTCCCTCGCATAAACAATGGCGTTGGATTTCACGTGTTTGCAAACCCGAAACGCGAATTTCAAGTCCGCCAGCTCGCGCGCTGTCGGAGCGCGCTTGGTGACGACTTTGAGAATCATATCGTCCACAACCGCATTGTCGCGGCCCTGAAACAGCAATCCGCCGGCAACCGTGCGCGCCGTCAATCCCGGGGCGCGCGGATCCGGCAGGCCGGCGGTCAACAGCAGGCGCAGATTTTTTTTCGCGCCGATAATGCGGATGGCCTCCTCATCCGCGCCTGGCGCGATGATGACCTCGGTGAAAATCTTGACAATTTCCGCCGCGGCTTCCGCGTCGAGGCGGCGGTTGAGCGCGACAATGCCGCCGAATGCCGACACGGGATCGCAGCGCAGCGCCTTCTCATAGGCTTCGCGCAGGCTGGCTCCCTCCGCGACGCCGCAGGGATTGGCGTGTTTAATGATTGCCACGGCCGCCGCGCGGGCCGGATCAAATTCAGCGGCGCATTCAAACGCGGCATCGGTGTCGTTGACGTTGTTGTAGGAAAGCGTTTTGCCCTGCGCCTGACGCGCGGTGGAAACGCCCTCGCGCGGGTCGGGCGATTTGTAGAAACCGGCGGATTGATGAGGATTTTCGCCATAGCGCATTTTTTCAGCGAGCCGGCCGCCGATGGCCCGGTAGTCCGGGGTGTCCTCGCCGATTTGCGCTGCGAGCCAGTTGGAGATCGCGGCATCATAAGCCGCCGTGCGCGCATAGGCTTTTTGCGCCAGCGCTTTGCGCAGGGCGAGCGTTGTCGCGCCGCCGTTTTCGCGCAGCGCCTCAAGCACGCGCGGATAATCGGCGGCATCCACGACGACGGCGGCATCCGCGTGGTTTTTGGCGGCGCCGCGAATCATCGCGGGGCCGCCGATATCAATATTCTCAACACAATCCGCGAAGTCCCCGCCTTTAGCGGCCGTGCTTTCAAACGGATAAAGATTGACGACCAGCAAATCGATGGGAACGATGCCGTGCTCCCGCATGGAAGCTTCATGTTCGGCATTGCCGCGGATCGCCAACAGGCCGCCATGCACGCGCGGATGCAGCGTCTTCACCCGCCCGTCCATCATTTCAGGAAAACCTGTCAGCGCGGCGACATCCGTCACCGCGAGACCGGCGTCCGCCAGCGCCTTGCGGGTGCCCCCTGTCGAGACGAGTTCAATCCCGTGGCCGGCGAGCGCGCGGGCGAAGCCGATGAGGCCGGTTTTATCGGAAACGGAGAGCAAAGCGCGGGTGACGCGGCGCAGATCGGCGGACATGAAGCCTCGGTGGATGCGGCGGAGGATGCGCGCATAGCACGGGCCGGAATCCCCGGAAAGCGCCGCGTTTGTGTCGCGTCACGGAAAATTGCGCGATTCTTGAAGCGTTTGTTTGAGAAACCCGTCAAAAAGCCTTTACGCACCCCCTTGCGGATTGTGGGAGGTCATGCATATATTGCGATGCACAATGATTTGCTGCACTGCAATTGGAAGTTCAGCCTTAAGAGGAGCGCAGGATGCGCGCGAAGACACAGAACAAGCCTCGCCTGGTTGTCCGGGTCCGCCACCTGCCCCCGACGCTGGAGGACGCGGTTTTTGCCGCCCAGGGCCTGACCGACGATGTGGAGCATCAGGCCGCCATCGCCGCCGATCTGATGGGCGTGGCGCTTGACGATTCGATCACCGCCCTCGTGCGCAAAGCCGCCGCGCCGCACCGGCGCGCGTCCCAGCCGGATGAAGTCACCTTCTCGGTGGACCGTTCGGGCGCGCACCGCGCGGTTGTGGTGGAGCGCAAGCCCTCGTTCGCCGCGTTCCGCAAGCCCGCGCTTAATGCCGATCGTTCGGGCGGCGCGACGGTGGAGCGCATGCCGTTTCGCGGTCTCGGCGCCCAGCCGCGCACCCTGCTGCGGCTGGGCGGCACCGGGCGCTGATCAGACGCCTGCGGCGGTCCGCTCAAAACTCCAGCTGATGCCCGGCGCCTGCGCCGCATTGGCGCGCACGACGATTTGCTCCGCGGGGCGCGCGCCATCCGCCGCCGCGAAATAAATCCCCGGCTCAATTTCGACCGTTAACCCGTCAGCCTGAAAAACCCATTCCGATCCATCGGGCCCATGCAGTGACACCGAGCGCGAATCAGTGGCGCGCTCGGCCCGCACAGCCGGGTGGACATGAAAGCGGAGCTCGTAATCCGGACCTGCCGCATTCAAGCGCCGCCCCGAGGCGGCCAGCCGGTCTGCCCCGCTCAACCGCGATCCGTCGGCCGCCAATTGCAGGCCGCGCTCGTGGATCAGCCCGAACTCCCGCACATAGCCATCATGGGTCGCAACGACGCCGGGCCCCTCCGGGCTGTCCTGGCGGCTTACGGTGACTTTGCGAATGCCGGAAATGATTCGCCCGGCCAGCCTTGGCGGGACACCCGTGTCCGGCGCAAAACGGCTTGATGAAGTGTGGGCAACGGTGAGCGTCGAATGCGCCGCTGTCGCCCGCGCGGCGGCGCGCATCGCGGCGCGCGTCTCGTCGGGCGACCCGCAATTGCCAATCAGCGGCTGGCCGCCGCTCGACCATTCGAAAGCCAGTTGCCCCGCATGGGCGCGCCCGGAAAACTCCGGCGGCGGCGGCGGCCCCGTGTCCATGACCAGAACGGAGCCGCCCGCCTCAAGCCGCTGATAGCCGGAATAAGGCGCATTGGCGGGCGCGGCGGCGCGGGCGTCATCATAGGCAAACACCGTCGCGATGACATGCGGCTGCGTGCCGCCCATGCCGTTGAAAAGCGCCAGCGATCCCCCGCCCATGCGAAACAGCCGAAGCATCGGCATCATCCGGTCAATCGCGTTCAGCAATTCCTTGGGCGCCGGCGCGCCGCGCGCCGCATAGGCTTGGCGCAGCGGCAGGAGATCAAGCAGCAAATCAACGAGCGTCTGCGGATTGCGTCCGATATGGCCGCCGTCCGCCAGAATTTGCCGCGTCAGTTCACCGGTCAAAATCTGCGTGCCGCGCTTTTGCAGATTGCCCATGCCGGCTGAACACAGCCCGAATTCGGCCAAAGCAATCGCAGTCAGCAGCCGCGCTTCGCCCTGCAATCCATCGCCGAGCGCGCTTTGCAGCCGCGCGCCGTGACGGCCGAGCGACTTCATGAAACGCCGATAGAAAACACTGTCCGCGCCATCGAGAATCATAGGCGACTGGCTGAGCCAAGACAGCAGCCGCCGCGCCGCCACTTTCGGCTCCCAAACCGGAAGCGCGGGATTGCTGCCCGCCTGATTCATCCAGTCATCCACAAGCGCCCGGGCGTTGGCGCGCGCCAGCGCGGTGTCGGCGGCGCGCAAATGCCGCAGCCAGGCGAAACCCGCCAGCCCCGCGGCCCAAGCTGTCGACGGCGGCGTCAGTTCGAACACGGAGCGCCCGTGCGTATTGATAATTTTGCCGGCAAAGGCGTAATAGCCGGCGTAAATATCCGCCGCGACGGTGGGATCGGCGGTGCGGATATCCTGCGGCGAAATAAGCAATCTCTCCGGCGAGCGCGCGCCAAGGGATGCCGCCAGCCGCCACGGCTTGCCAAGGCTTCGCCACGCGCGGTTCAGGCCCTCGCCCGCCGCCTGACGCGCAATACGCATGTTTTCCGCGACCATGGTGTCAACCAAGGCGCTTTGCTCCCCTCATGCGGGTGAGGCGCCCGCGCCGCCGGCAGAAAACCATCAGCTTTTCGCGCGGCGCTCCAGCCGTGACGCGAAGAACCCGTCCAGCCCCGCAAACCGCGCGTCCTCCGCGGGAAGATGGCACGGCAGCGTGCGCATGTCGCCATCGCGCGTCAAGCATTCGCTGAGGCCGCCGATTTCATCGGCCTCAATCGGTTTGCGGATCACATCAGGATTACGGCGCAGGAGCGCGGTGATCTGCGCATCGCCCTCCTCCGGCTCAAGCGAACAAGCGCTGTAGACCAGCCGCCCGCCCGGGCGCAGAAAGGTCACCGCGCGGTCCAGCATTTTGGCTTGCAGCGCGGCAAGGGAGGCGATGTCTCCCGAGCGCTTCGTCCAGGCAACATCGGGATGCCTGCGGATCGTGCCGGTCGAGGTGCAGGGCGCGTCCAGCAGCACAGCGTCGCAAAGACCGGGCTGACACGTCAGCGCATCGCCGACAGACACTTCCGCGGTGAGATGCAGGCGCGATAAATTGGCGGACAGGCGCTTCAGCCTCTCGGCGGATTTATCGATTGCCAGCACCGTCGCGCCGGCATGTGCCAGCTGGGCGGTTTTGCCGCCGGGCGCGGCGCAAAAATCAGCGACGCGCTCGCCCGGCTCCATATGCAGCAGCCGCGCCGGCAGGCTGGCGGCGGCGTCCTGCACCCACCATTCGCCGTCCGCATAGCCAGGCAGATCAACAATGGGCGTATGCGAAGCGAGGCGCACCGAGCCGTTCGCCAGCACCGCGCCGCCCAGACGTTCCGCCCAGCCGGCGGCATCGCTTTTGACGGTGACATCCAGCGTCGGCTCATTGCGGTGCGCCAGCGCGATGGCGCGGGCGGTTTCCTCGCCGTAGGTTTTGCGCCAGCGCGCGCCGAGCCAGGCCGGCGTGTCAATAAACGGATCGGCGGGCGCGAGTATTTCCTCGCGGTTGCGCGCGACATTGCGCAGCACGGCGTTGGCGAGGGCGGCAAAGGGGAGGGTGCGCGGATCGCGCCGCACCGCATGCACAGCGAGATCGACGGCGGCGTGATCCGGCACATCGAGAAACAAAACCTGCGCCGCGGCGGCAATCAATGTCCATTCCAGCCCGACGGCTTTTTTGGGAATGCCCGTCTCAAGAAACCGCGCCAAGCCCGCGCGGATGGTGCCAAGCCGGCGCAGGCTGACGGTGACGATGGAGCGCGCAAGCGCGCGGTCGCGCGGATCGAGATCGGCGAGGCGCCCGGTGGCGCGGTCGGCGAGCCGCTCTTCGAGGCTGTGCCCGCCGGCGGCCACATCCGCGAGCAGCGTCGCCGCGGCTAACCGCGCGGCGAGGCCCGGGGGCGGCGGAGGTGCTTCTGCTGGCTTGCCGTGGCTTCTGAAAGTCTGTGGAGATTTCGTCACGCTTCGATCTTGCAGGCTTGAGAGGAACCGGAGGTTTGAGAAAAATTGGAGGTTCGAGAAAAATTGGACGCTTGAGAATACCGCTTGGCGCCCATCCAATCCAGCCTGCGATTCGCAGCGGCGACGCGTGACCAATCACCATAGGTATGTGGCGGTGCTGAGGCAAGGCTGGGGGCGGCGGGCTTTCAGGCAGCCGGCTTGGAGCCGCATCGCGGGAACTGCTATTGTTTGGCAGGCCTCACGGAGACAGACGCGCGATGAGCACCGAAGGCATTGATCCCGCGGAGCCTATCGCAACGGCGCTGGATGCCATCCATTCAAGAATCGCCCGGGCCGCGCGCGATTTTGGCCGCGATGCCCGCGATGTCAGGCTGGTCTGCGTCACCAAGACGGTTCCAGTGGAGGGAATCCGCGCGGCGCTGACAGCGGGAGAACGTGTTTTCGGCGAGAACCGCGTTCAGGAGGCGCAGGCGAAATGGCCGGCGCTGAAAGCGGAATATCCGGACGCCGAGCTGCATTTGATAGGTCCGCTTCAGTCGAACAAAGCGGCCGCCGCGGTCGCGCTGTTCGACGCAATTGGAACGATTGACCGTTTGAAAATTGCCGAAGCCGTGTCCGCCGCAATGCAGCGGAGCGGCCGGCGGCCAAAACTTTATGTGGAAATCAATACTGGAAACGAGCCGCAAAAGGCCGGAGTCGCTCCGGAAGCCGCTGATCTGTTTATCGAGGACTGCCGCTCGCGGCTTGGATTGAAAATCGAGGGATTGATGTGCATTCCCCCACAATTGGGCTTGATATCTCCGCATTTTGCGCTGCTGGCCGCCATCGCGCGGCGCAACGGCATCACCGGGCTTTCCATGGGAATGAGCGCTGATTTTGAGCTGGCAATTCAATTGGGCGCGACCCATGTGCGCGTCGGCAGCGCAATTTTCGGAGGGCGGCATTAGCGGATTGTCATCGTGACCCGCGCGGCCAGCCGCGGAATGAGCCGCGGCATATCCGCGGGCGCGATGGCGACGCATCCCTCCGTGGGCGGCCAGCCGCGCCCCGCGATATGAAAAAAGATGGCGCTGCCCGCGCGGGCTTTTCGGAAGCGGAAATTATAATCCAGAACAAAGATGACGTTGTACAGGCCGTCTTCGCGCCAAAGGCGCTCGTGCCCCGCGTGGAAGG
>JANYFM010000169.1 GCA_025362655.1 Hyphomicrobiales bacterium
GCCTATTTCGTGGCGGAAGCCGCCCGCCGCGCCAGCGCGACGACCCTCGCCGATGCCTCCCCGGTCCTCCGCGGCCGCGTCCGCCCGGCGCCTGCCGCGCCCGTCCCGGCGCCTGCCGCCCCCGTCCCGGCGCCGGAGCCCGCTCCCATCGCGGCCGCCAAACCCGCCACACAGGTCGCCGTCCTCGACCCGCGGCGCCCCGCGCAGGATGAAATTAAAGGCACCCTCGGCACCGTTCAAACTCAGGCCCCGCTGCCGCCGCGCCGCCCGGCGGACCTCGCCACGGCAGCCGTGGCAACCGCCAGCCTCTCCAGCGTCAATGTGCCGCTGCCGCCCGTCCGCCCCGGCGAGTTCGCCCGTCCGCCGGTCGAGGAGGCGCCGCTGCGCACCGCCCGCGCCGCGGATCTGCCCTCCGTCATCACCGCCGGCGGCAGAACGCCGATCACTGCCGCCGCTGCTTCCACCGTGGGCATGCTTGCATTCGCCCCCTCCGCCCCCAGCCTTGCCGATCCGCCTAAACCGCTGGCGCGCGCCCCCGCCATCCGCTCCGCGGCATCAAGCGCGATCATTGCCCAGCCCATTGGCCTTCGCGCCGCCCTCGGGCCGCCGCGCAAGGTCAGCATTGCCGCCTCCCGGCTTGACCGCTCGAATTTCCGCATCCTCACCGCCCCGCAGGAGATCGCCCGCCTGACGCCGGTGGCTCTCGGTCCGCTCGCCGCTCCGCTTCGCGCCGCCGCCCGCGTAAACCTGAATGACCTCGTTTTCGCAGCCCCCGCTGATATCGAAACAAGGTTCCAGCCGTTTGCCGCCGGCCCCTCGCCCGCCGCCTTCTCCGGGCCGGCGGTGCGTCCGCTGCCGCGCCTCGCGTCCGCCTCGGCGGAAGCGGCAACCCGGCTGAACTGAGCCGCCGAACGCCGGCCCGCAGGCTGTGCGGGCTGATTGACAAACCCCCGCCCGCCGCTAAACATTCGCGATCTCTCCAACGGCCCGCCCGCTGAAAGACACCGCGTGATGAACAATGCCGCCGCCAATGCTGCCGGCGACAAGGCTGTGCCCGTCATGCCCGCCCCCGCGGCCGAGGCGCAGCTTGTCATTGACCGCGTCAGCAAGCGCTTCGGCGAGGGCCCCGGCGCGGTCGTCGCTGTCGATGACATGTCCTTTGACGTGATGCCCGGCGAATTTGTCGCCTGCATCGGCCCTTCCGGCTGCGGCAAATCCACCCTGTTCAACATCATCGGCGGGCTGCAGGAGGAATACGTTGGGAATGTGATGATCGACAAGAGCCGGATCGCCGGCCCGCATGCCGCCGTCGGCATGGTGTTTCAGGAGGAATCCACTTTCCCGTGGCGCAACGTGCTCGATAACGTGGCGTTTCCGCTGGAATTGCAGAACGTCGGGCAATCCGAGCGCCGGGACCGCGCCCAGAAATTCATCTCTCTTGTCGGCCTTCAGGGCTTTGAAAAGCGCATGCCCTCGGAATTGTCAGGCGGCATGCGCCAGCGCGTCTCCATCGCCCGCACCCTCGTCTCAGGGCCGCGCATTCTGCTGATGGATGAGCCCTTTGCCGCGCTCGACGAGCAGACGCGCCTGCTGCTCGGCGACAAAATAACGCAAATTCAACAGGAATTGCATCAAACCACGCTGCTCATCACCCACAATCTCACCGAGGCCGTGCAGCTTTCCGACCGCATCGTTGTGATGACTTACCGCCCTGGCAGGGTGAAGCGCATCGTCAATATCGATCTGCCGCGCCCGCGCACCTCGGATGTTGTCTCCAGCCCCGCGTTCGGAAAATACGTGGCGGAAATCTGGGGCGATCTGCGCGAAGAGGCGACCCGGGGCATGGAAGAGGCCGAAGCCGGCGCGGCCGCGCGGGGAAAAACCGCCCGTGGCTGACGCGGGCGCCGGCCGGAGCCGCTGGGCCGCGCCGGCGCTGGGCGCGGGCAGCGTCATCGCGATTTTCGCCGCGCTCGAAATTCTGCTGAAAACCGGCATCGTCAACCGCTTTATCGTGCCCTACCCCAGCGCCGTCCTGCTTTCACTGGAGCGCATCATCGTCGAGGAGAATGTGCTGGGGCGCGTCGGCGAGACAGCCTTTGAGATGTTTTTCTCGTGTATCGCGGTGATCCTGATCGGCGTGCCTATCGGCACG
This sequence comes from Hyphomicrobiales bacterium, assembly GCA_025362655.1. GTDB lineage: Bacteria > Pseudomonadota > Alphaproteobacteria > Rhizobiales > Beijerinckiaceae > Terripilifer. Next base: position 2,153 of record JANYFM010000169.1, read on the forward strand.
GCTTTGTACCGTTACCGCGCCCTGCGCCGCGCCGTCGAGGACTGGGTCGCGGCGCTGGCCGCCGCGCCGCTGGTGTTGGCATTCCCGCTGTTTCTGGTGCTGTTCGGACGCTCATCCCTGACCATCATCGTGATGTCCGTGATAACCGGCCTCGCGCCGATCATCATTAAAACGACGGAGGGCCTCGCGGGCGTTCGGCCGGTGCTGATCAACGTCGGCAAGAGCCTGAAAATGGGCGATTCCCAGATGTTCTGGAAAATCCTTATTCCGGCGGCCCTGCCGGTGATCTTTTCCGGCATCCGCCTGTCCTGGACTTTTGTGCTGATCAGCGTCGTGGGAATAGAATTTCTTATCAACCTCGGCGGCCTCGGCCAGCTCATCAACGATCTCGCCGAACGCTATGATCTGCCGGGCACCTACGCGGCGATCCTCTTCGTGGTTGGCGTGAGCGTTTGCTTTTTCATGATTCTGGAGCGCGTGGAAACATGGCTGCGACCGAACCCGTAAGGCCGAAGGCGGCGCGCAGCCAGGGCTGGACCGCCGGCGGCCCGGTCTCCGGCCGCGACACCAATCTCATCCGCATCGGCATTGTGCTGGGCGCGGCGATCCTCTGGGAAGGCGTGTCGCGCTCGGGATGGCTGTTCCAGGACGTCGTGCCCTCGCTATTGGCGATCGGCGCAGCCATCGGAAAAATGCTCGTCAATCCCGCTTTCTACGCAAATTTGCAGGTGACGGCCGGGGAGGTCTTCGCTTCGCTTGCCATCGGCGGCGCGCTGGGCATTTTCACCGGTATCGCGCTCGGCTCCAACCGTTTCCTCGGCGCGGCCTTTGAGCCCTACGTCTATTATCTCGCCCCGACGCCGCGCATTATTTTCTTTCCCGTCATGATCATGTGGTTCGGCGTCGGCGCCGCCTCGAAAATCGCGCTGGGCGCGCTGTCATGTTTTTTCACCGTGGCGCTGTCGACGGCGGGCGGCATGCGCGGCATCGACACAGTGCTGATCCGCGTCGGCAAAAGCTTCCGCGCGACGCCATGGCAGATGGGCATGAAAATCTATCTGCCGGCGATGCGCGTGCCGGTGCTCAACGGCATCCGCCTCGGCTTTGGCACCGCGATGGTGACCGCCCTGCTGGCCGAAACCAAACTGTCCAATCAGGGCCTCGGCTACATGATCATGCAGATATACTCGCGCTTCGACATGCCCTCGCTTTACGCGCTGCTGATCATCGTTTTTATCATAGCGGGAGCGGGAAACCTCATCCTTGGCAGGGTCACGGGAACGAACGCTTAAGCCTCGGCGGCGGCCCGCGGCGGCGCAAAATCACCGATTGCCAAAAGGAAGATTGAGCCGCGCGCGCGTTCGGCAGGCTCCCCGGCGCGTAACGCGCGCGGCCATTTTTTGAACACAGCGGCGCTTCAATCGGTTTCAGGGGCGGCGTGGTCCGCGCCGCGTGAAATCTTTTAAAGGAGTGCCGCATTGCGTTTCAGCCCTGTTGCCGCCGCTGTTGTCTGGGCCTTTTCGCTGCCCGCATTCGCCGCGGAGGCGCTGCCCTCCGGCGCGGCGAAAAAATCCGCCGCCGGCAATGTCACCATGGCGTCCTGGTACGGCGGCGGTGAAAAGCTCTCCCGCCGCACCGCTTCAGGCGAAAAATTTGATGCCGACGCGCTGACCGCGGCGCACCGCACCCTCCCATTCGGCACGCGTTTGCGGGTGAGCGCCAATGGCCGCAGCGTAATCGTGCGCGTCAATGACCGCGGCCCGGTGAAAGCCACAGGGCGCTCGCTCGACCTGTCACGCGGCGCGGCGCGCACGCTGGGTATCCTGAGCCGGGGAACCTCCCGTGTGACCTGGAGCGTCGCCGGCATTTAAAGCCAGCCAAGGCGGAAATGCTGCGATGCACAATAAACCGCTGCGTCAATTCTTTATATCAAATGCCCCACAAGGGCTGGCGCCAAAGGATAAGCTTTCAGCATTAAAAAATAATAGCTATTTTTCTGTATAAAAGATTTTATTTTTGAATATAAAAAATATTTTTTTGCATAAATTTGTTGCCTTGTTTTTAACAAATAGGCGATGCATAAGCCCGTCAATGAGATCAGCACCATATATCTCATTCAATCCGTCAAAAATCTTAATTCATCTCACAATCCTTGGAGTTTTAAATTGCGATCAACCATCCTCTTTGGCGCGGCTCTTTGTTGCGCATTTTCCACCGCCCCTTCGGCGGAAGAATTCACCGCTGAGTTCTTTCTCCAAGAGGCGGCCCGCACCGTGGCTCCCGCGTATCGGGCAAATCCTGGCAAAGCCCTGCGCGGCGCTGCCCGTCCGGCCATTGCCGCCGCCAACGGCAATTCGGCTTTGGCCTCCTGGTACGGCGGCGGCGAAAAGCTGGCCCGCCACACCGCGTCGGGCGAAGTCTTTCAGCCCAACGGCCTCACCGCCGCGCACCGAACCCTGCCGCTGGGCACGCGTTTGGTGGTCAGCTCCAACGGGCATTCCGTCACCGTCCGGGTCAACGACCGCGGCCCCGCCAAATACACGGGCCGCTCGCTCGATCTGTCGCGCGGCGCGGCCAAAGCGCTGGGCATGATCGGCAAAGGCACAGCGCGCGTCAGCTGGCGCGTCGCCTGAACGTGACAACCCTCCCCGGTCCGTGCGAAATTCGCGCGCGTCCGGGGAGATTTCGATGTCTGAACCATGCACCCGGGAAGGCAAAGCGCCGGGGCATCGCCCGTGCTGAGCCTCCCCCGCTTCAAAGCCGCCGCCATTCAGGCCGCGCCTGTCTTTCTCGACACGCCCGCGACCATCGATAAAGCCTGTTCGCTGATCGCCGAGGCGGCGCGCAACGGCGCCGCCATCGTCGCTTTCCCCGAAGTTTTTGTTCCCGGCTATCCCTATTGGAACTGGATCACCGATCCGGTCACCGGCAGCGCCTGGTTTGAAAAACTGGCGCGCGCCGCGATCCTCGTGCCCGGCCCGGAGGTCGATGCGCTGCGCCGCGCCGCGCGCGATGCCGGCATCCATGTTGTCATCGGCGTCAACGAGCGCAGTCCGGTGTCGCTCGGCGCCATTTACAACACCATGCTGTTCATCGGCCCCGACGGCGCGCTGCTCGGCAAACACCGCAAACTCGTGCCCACCTGGGCGGAGAAGCTCACCTGGACCAACGGCGACGGCTCCAGCCTCGTGGTCTACGACACCGCCATCGGCAAACTGGGCGGCCTCGCCTGCGGCGAAAACACCAACACGCTCGCCCGCTTCGCGCTCCTCGCCCAGGGCGAGCTTGTGCATGTCGCGGGCTACATCTCGCTGCCTGTCGCGCCGCCCGACTACGACATGGCGGAGGCCATCAAAATCCGCGCCATGGCCCATTCCTTCGAAGGCAAGCTTTTCACCATCGTCTCCTGCTCCACCGTCTCGGAGGGGATCATCAGCGCGATGGAGGAAATCACGCCGGACGCGCGCAAAAAGCTGGAGCGCAAATCCAGCGCGTTCTCAGGCGTGATCGGTCCCGACGGCCGCGTTGTCGGCGAAGCGCTGATCGACGTGGAGGGCATCGTCTACGCCGAAATCGATCTTGGCCGCTGCATCCAGCCCAAACAAATGCACGACATCGTCGGCCATTATAACCGCTTCGATATTTTCGATTTCCGGATCAACCGCAACACCCAGCAGCCGCTGGCCTGGCGCGACGCGGAGAGCCCGCCCGCGGAGCCCGCGCCGCCGCGGGACGCAAGGAGACTGCCATGAGAGAGGATGTGATCGGCAGAGCCAATGTCGAAGACACGCCGGAGCTGCAATCCTATTACGAAGCGCTGGGCAAACTGGAGACCGCCGCGCTCTGGACGGTCGCCAATGACATCGAGCCGTGGGAGCCGAAATCCGCCTCCATCCCCGTCGTCTGGCGTTACAAGGATTTGCGCGGGCCGGTGCTGCGCTCCATTGAACTGGTGTCTCCCGAAAAAGCCGGGCGGCGCGTCATTTATCTCAACAACCCCGGCCGCCGCGGCGTCTCGGCGGCGGTCGGCTGGCTCTATTCGGGCTTGCAGGTAATGCGCCCCGGCGAGACCGCCAGCGCCCACCGGCACGCCGCATCCGCGCTGCGTTTCATCATGGAGGGCCGCGGCGCCTACACCATCGTCGATGGCCACAAAATGACGCTGGGCGCCAATGATTTCGTGCTGACGCCCAACGGCGTCTGGCATGAGCACGGGGTGGACGCGCGGGGAACTCCCTGCATCTGGCAGGACGGGCTCGATATTCCCTTCGTCAATGCGATGGAGGCGAATTTCTACGCGGTGCATCCCGATCTGCGCCAGGAGGTCGGTTTCCCCGTCGATGACATGTCGAAGACCTGGGGCAATCCAGGGCTGGCGCCCGCCTCCGGCTCATGGTCGAAACCCTATTCGCCGCTGTTCAAATATGAATGGGGGCCAACTTATGAGGCGCTTCTGGGCCTTTCAAAAAGCGCTGAGGGCTCGCCATTCGACGGCGCGATGATGAATTACATCAACCCAGTCACCGGCGGCCCTGTCATGCCGACGATTGGCGCGGCGATGCAGTTGCTGCGCGCGGGCGAGCGGACCAAAGCCCACAGGCACACCGGCAGCTTTCTCTATCAATGCGCCAAAGGCAGCGGCCATTCCATCGTCGGCGGCGTGCGCCTCGATTGGGAGGAGCGCGACATTTTCTGCGTGCCATCCTGGGCCTGGCACGAGCATGTCAACGCGAGCGAACGCGACGATGCCTGCCTGTTCAGCTTCAATGATCTCCCGGTCATGCAAGCCCTCGGCCTGTGGCGCGAGGAGGCGTTCGGCGAAAACGGCGGGCGGCAGTCCGCCTGAAGCGCGCCGCGGGTCTTTAGAGGTCGAACCGCGGGGGCAATAATACCAAAGGGCATGAGCTTTGCCTCATGACCTTTGGCAAGCGCGAACGCGCGCAACTCCATGGATTGACCACAGGTCAATTCATAGAGCCCTTGATATAAGAGGCATCCGGCCTGGTCCACCCCGCCGCCGTATGTTGTGTTTCGCGCCAAACCGCCGGGGAGATCCGGAGTTTCCGGCGCGGGAAAACAAATTCCTAAGATTTGGCGGTTACAAATCCTCGAAGGAGGCGAAGCACATGCTATTGGCTGGGACATTGCTCTTTATTGGTTTGCTTTCGGGTCTCTCAACATGCCATTCGATCTTGACCGGACGCGGCGGTGAGTTTGATCCGGATTGGGACGACGACCCCGAAGGCCATGAAAGCGGCAACCGTTTCAACATGGCTCTCACCGCCGCCCTGTTTGCCGGGGGAACGGTAAGTCTAATATTGGGCTATTGAAAATAAGCGGGCGGCACTGGAAGGAAACCGGCCTCCCCCTTCCGCGTGAAGCGCGGCTATCCCGTCAGACCCATCGCCGCCCGCAGGCGGCGCGAATAGCCGTAGATATCGTCGCGCAATTGCAGTTGGCCGTCAGCGTCCACGAAGGCGGTGAAATATTCGATGTGGACGTCGATATGTTTGGGCAGCGGTATCGTGCGGTTGCCGGTGCCGATCAGCTTTTTGACGCGCTCCTCGGTCCAGCCGTTATCACGGCCGAGCACGATTTCCGCAAACTTAAACGGCAGGTCCACGCGCACGCAGCCATGGCTGTAAGCGCGCCGCGCCTGCGAAAACAGCGCGCGCGACGGCGTGTCGTGCAGATAAACCGCATGCTCGTTGGGGAACATGAATTTGATGAAACCCAGCGCGTTGCGGTTGCCCGGCGGCTGGCGCACCACCATCTGGCCCTTGCGGTCGGTGGTGACCTCATATCCCTGGCGCTGTAAATAGCCGGGATCGGAGGCGAGCCGCGGCAGCATCTCCTTCTTGATGATGCTCTGCGGCACGTTCCAATAGGGATTCACCTCGAGGAACTGCATGCGGTTGGAGAACACCGGCGTCGGCGTGTCCGGCTTGCCAACGACAACGCGCGCCGTGTGAACGACAACGCCGCCGCGCGTCACCTTGACGGTGTAATCGGGAATGTTCACCTCAATCTGATCGGGCGCGGTGTTGCGCGGCAGCCAGCGCCAGCGCTCCATATTGGCGATGATCTCGCTCTGGATGCGCGCCGGGCCGCCGCTGTCCAGCGCATCGACGGTCGCGGCATTGAGCTGGCCGAAAGAGGGCAGTCCCTTGCTCCTCTGGAACGCGGCGACAGCGCCGGCCACGCCCGCGTCATACAGCAGCTCATCGGAGGCGGCGGCGGGATCGGGGGAAATCGAGAGCCGCGCGCGCAGCGAGGGGACGCGCGCGTCTTTCATGCCGACCCGCAGCGTCGGGCCCGCCGCAATCCGCGCCGGCTCGGGCGGACGGCTGGCGCGCAGCTCCGCCAGCTTTTCACGCAAAGCGCGGTAGCCGGCCTGCGGGGGATTGAACGACACCAGCGCCGCGTCTCCGTCACCGGCGGAGGCGACGAAATTGAGTATTTTATCAGCTTCGGCAACCTCGGGCTTTTCAGTGATCAGCCCGGAAATGCTGCGCGGGTTGACGCGCCCGCCGCTCGCCTGCCGGCCATAGACGACAACCGCCTGCGACAGCGCTAATTCCGCTTCGGCGAGTGTTTTCGCCTCCGCGCCGCGCAAATCGGCGGCCGGCGGGAGTTTCACGTCGAGGCCGTCCGCGTCGGATTTTTCCAAGCGCGCCTGCGCTCCGCGCGCCGCTTTCGTCCAGCCGCCATCGGCCAGCCAAAGGGGCGCGAACCCGCGCGCCGCATAAAAGGCCAGCAAAACCTCACGCTGCTGTCTCACGGCCGCCTGGGGGCGCGCCAGCGGCTCTTTCACCAGCGCCTCCAGCGCGGCGCGCAGGGCCGGATCGCCGCCGGCGTTTTGCGCTGCAGCGGGCGGCGGCACAGGGGCGGCGGCGGGCGTGGCGTTCTGAAACACCGGTGCGGGAGCGGGCGCGGCCTTCGGCGGGCTTGAGGTTTCCACAACGACGGGAGGCACGAGGGCGGGCGCGGTATGGGGCTGCGCAACGGGCGCCGGCTGGCCCGGCGCGCTTTTGGCCTCATCCCCAGGGCCGATGCGAACGCTCACGTCCGGCAGCGGCGGCAGAACGATGGAGGGCGGCAAGGGGGCCGGCAAGGGAGCCGGCAAAGGACCCGGCAAGGCCGGCGGCGCCTGGGCAAAGGCTGCGCCAAAACACAGCAGCAGCGCGGCAAGCGACACGCCCGCAGTCGCGGTCCGGGGCAATCTTGCCGTCATGGCATCCTCAACTCGGCGCTTCCCAAGGATAAAACCGCAGGGGATAAATCCGGCGGCCATCGCCAGCATAGAAATCCCGAAACACATAAAAGATCAATGCCCGCGCGGCTGTGCGCCGCCGCACTGAACGATTGAACGCCGCAGTGGCGGGCGGGCCACACATCAGGCCGCCGCGCTGCCTGAATCCGCCCCTGCCGCCTCATCGAGCCCATAGTCTGTCATCTTGCGGTAAAGTGTCGAGCGGCCGATGCCGAGCCGCCGCGCCATTTCGGACATCTGGCCGCGGTAATAAGCGAGTGAAAAGCGAATGATACCGGCTTCCAACTCCTCGATCTTGCGCACGTTGCCGCTGTCATCGAGCAGCCGCAGCACATTGGGATCGCGCACCTCGATCCGCACCACCTCGCGCTCCCGCGGCGGGACGGGCAAAGCGGCCGCCGAGGGCGCGGCGGGCACCCGCACATCGAAACCCTCGACTTGGGCGGCGATCTGCGGAAACTCGGCCACGCTTAATTCATCGCCATCCGCCAAAACGACGGCGCGGAACACCGCGTTCTCCAGCTGGCGCACATTGCCGGGCCAGTCGTAGCGGCTGATCAGCGCGAGGGTTTCGGCGGTGAGGCCGCGGATTTTTTTGCCCTCCTCGGCGGCGAAACGCGCCGTGAAGCGGCGGGCGAGATCGGCGATGTCATCCCGGCGCGAGCGCAGCGGGGGGATCGTGATCGGGAACACGTTCAGCCGGTAATAGAGGTCTTCGCGAAACCGCCCGGCTTTGACGAGTTCGATCAGATTCTGATTGGTGGCTGAGATCAGACGGATATCGACTTTGACCGGGCGTTTGGCGCCGATGGGATCGATCTCCCCTTCCTGAAGCGCGCGCAGCAGCTTGACCTGCGTCTCCAGCGGCAATTCGCCGATTTCATCCAAAAACAACGTGCCGCCGCTGGCTTCGACGAACTTGCCGGTGTGTTTGTCGGTGGCGCCGGTAAAGGCGCCTTTCTCATGCCCGAACAGTATGGACTCGACAAGGTTTGCCGGCAGCGCCCCGCAATTGACGGTGATGAAAGGCTTGCCCCGGCGGTCGGAGACGCCCTGGATGGCGCGCGCGATCAGCTCTTTGCCGACGCCCGATTCGCCTTCGATGAGCACGGGTATGGTTGATTTGGCGGCGCGCTCGCCCAAACGGATGATGCGGCCCATGTCGTCCGAGCGCGTGACGATGTCCTTGAAGGTCATCGTGCCCGTGCTGCGTTTGGAAATGCAGCGGATTTCCTCTTCCAGCGCCTCAAAACGCATGGCGTTCTTGATCGAAACGGACAACCGCTCGGCGCCGACCGGCTTGACGACAAAATCCGCCGCGCCGGCGCGCATGGCGGAAATCACCGCTTCAATCGAGCCATGCGCGGTTTGCACGATGACCGGCGTTGAAATTTTGCGCTCGCGCATCCGGCCGAGCACGCCCATGCCGTCGAGGTCGGGCATGACGAGATCGAGGATCAGGCAGCCGACCGCCGGCTGGTCCGCCGATTGAAGCCTCGCCAGCGCCGCTTCGCCGCCATCCACGCACTCGACCTGATAGCCGAAGCGCCGCGCCATGGCTTCGAGCAGCCGGCGCTGCACGGGATCATCGTCCGCAACCAGTACGAGAGAAGTCATGCTGCTGTAATATCCCCGGCGTCCGCATTGGCGGCGCCTCAAACATCATGTTGCAGAAACAGGGTAAACGGGCTGTTAATGGGCGCCCCGATTTGAGGCGGGCGCGGAAATGGCCGCTGCCGCCCGGATATTTGCGCAAACGCGGCCTATTTGATCGGCGCCGGCAAATCGCCCTATAGATTCGCATTCCCGGTTCACTCGTCAGGATACCCCGATGATGCCTTCGCCCCGCCCGTTTTACGCCGCTGATTCTGTCGCGGCGGCGGCCGAGCCCGCCCTGCCCGAATGGAACCTCGCCGATCTCTACGCCGGGCTTGACGATCCCGCCTTCGCCGCCGATCTCGACAAAGCCGCCGCGCAATGCGCCTCCTTCGCCGCCGACTATCGCGGCGGGCTCGATGCCATGGCGCGCGCGTCCGGCGCCGGCGCGGCGCTCTTTGCGGTGCTGAAGCGCTACGAGGCGCTTGATGACCTGCTGGGCCGCATCGGCTCTTACGCGGGCCTCGTCTATGCCGCGGACACATCCGATCCCGCCCGCGCCAAATTCCACGGCGACGCGCAGGAAAAACTGACCGCCGCCACAACGCAATTGCTGTTTTTCCAGCTGGAGCTCAATCGCATCGACGACGCGGTCCTCAACGCCGCCGCCGCCGGCGCGCCGCTGAGCCATTACAAGCCCTGGCTTGACGATGTGCGCGCCGACAAGCCTTTCCAGCTTGAGGACCGGATCGAGGAATTGTTCCACGAAAAATACGTCAGCGGCGCCGGCGCATGGAACCGCTTGTTTGACGAGACCATCGCGGCCCTGCGTTTCAATGTGGACGGCGCGGAGCTGGCCATCGCCCCGGCGCTCAGCCTGATGCAGGACCCCGATGGCGCCAAACGCAAATCCGCCGCCGATGCGCTGGCGCTGACGCTTGGCGCCAATCTGCGGACGTTCGCGCTGATCACCAACACCCTCGCCAAGGACAAAGAGATTTATGACCGCTGGCACGGCTTCAAGGACATCGCCGATTCGCGCCATCTGTCGAACCGCGTTGAGGGAGCCGTCGTGGATGCGCTGGTGGAGGCGGTGCGCGGCGCTTATCCGCGGCTCTCTCACCGCTATTACAATTTGAAAGCGAAATGGTTCGGCCGCGCCGAACTTGATTTTTGGGACAGGAACGCGCCGCTGCCAGGCGCGCCCGACGAGCGCATCGGCTGGGATGAGGCGCGCGACACCGTGCTGTCAGCCTATGGCGCGTTTTCGCCTGAAATGGCCGGCATCGCCAAACGTTTCTTTGACGGGCGCTGGATCGACGCGGCCATGCGCCCAGGCAAATCGCCGGGCGCTTTTGCCCATCCGACCGTGCCCTCGGCGCATCCCTATGTTCTCGTCAATTACCAGGGCAAGCCCCGCGACGTGATGACGCTCGCCCACGAGCTCGGCCACGGCGTGCATCAGGTGCTTGCCGGCAAAAACGGCGCGCTGATGGCGCCGACGCCGCTAACCCTCGCGGAGACCGCCAGCGTGTTTGGGGAAATGCTGACCTTCCGCGCCCTGCTGAAACAGGCGCCCGCGGCCCGCCGGCGCGTCATGCTCGCCGGCAAGGTCGAAGACATGCTCAACACTGTCGTGCGGCAGATCGCTTTCTATTCCTTCGAGCGCAAGCTGCACACCGCGCGGCGCGAAGGCGAGATGACGGCGGAACAGATCAGCGGACTCTGGATGAGCGTGCAGGCCGAGAGTCTCGGCCCCGCGATCAAACTGGGGCCCGGCTACGAGACATTCTGGGCCTATATCCCGCATTTCGTGCACTCGCCTTTCTACGTCTACGCTTATGCGTTCGGCGACTGCCTCGTGAACTCGCTCTACGGCGTCTACGAAAAGGCGGAGCACGGCTTCGTCGAAAAATATTTCGCCATGCTGTCGGCGGGCGGCACCAGGCATCACTCCGAACTGCTCAAACCCTTTGGCCTCGACGCGCGCGATCCCGCCTTCTGGCAGATCGGCCTGACGATGATCGAGGGAATGATCGCGGAGCTGGAGGGCATGCCGGTTTAGGGGCGCGCGCCGGCCCCGCAAACCCGCCGCAAAATTCCAACCCGCCTTGCGCGCGCGCGCCCGCGGCGTTAATCCCAAGCTGAGCCATTCCAGCGGACGCAATCCCATGCCGAAAATCATCATCGCCGGAGCCGGACTCGGCGGCCTCGCGGCGGCCTCCTGCCTGATGCAGGCGGGGCACGAGGTCGAAATATACGAGCAGGCGCCGGCGCTGGCCGAAGTCGGCGCGGGCATCCAGATCAGCGCCAACGCCTTTCATGTCATGCGCCATCTCGGCCTTGGCGATGATCTGCTGCGCCTCGGCGTGCGGCCGGGCGCCTATGTTTTCCGCCTGCACGACACCGGCGAGGTGCTGCAGCGATTCTCGCTCTCCGCCGAGCACGAGGCGCAGCACGGCGCGCCCTATGTGCAATTGCACCGCGCCGATTTGCATGAATTGCTGGCAGCCAAAGCCCGCAGCCTTAAGTCCGACGTGGTGCGCCTCAATCACCGCATGGCCTCGTTCACGCAGAACGCCGCCGGCGTCGAGGCGCGTTTCGACAATGGCGCTGTCGCCAGGGGGGATATTTTGATCGGCGCCGACGGGCTGAAATCGGTTGTGCGCCGGCAGCTCTGGGGCGACGCGCCCGCCACCTATACGGGCGACGGCGCATGGCGCCTCGTGGTGCCCGTTGAGCGCCTGCCCGAACCCCGTCTCGACCCCGTTATGAGCGTGTTCATGGGGCCGGGGGGCCATGCCGTCTGTTATTATCTGCGCTCGGGCTCGCTGTTGAATTTTGTCGGCATCATCGAAACCGATGATATTTCCGAGGAATCCTGGACGCTGCGCCTGCCGTGGGAAAAGCTCAAAGCGGATTTTGCGGGCTGGCACCCCGCGATCCAGCAAATCATCGACTGCGGCGACAAAGATCAGGCCTTCCGCTGGTCCCTTCACAACCGCGCGCCGATCCGCGCCTGGGGCCAGGGGCGCGTCACCCTGCTGGGCGACAGCGCCCACCCAACCCTGCCCTATCTCGCGCAGGGCGCGGTCATGGCCATTGAGGACGGCGCCGTGCTGACGCGCGCGCTGGGCATGGCCGGCAACATTGAAGACGCGCTGAAACTATACGAGCGCAACCGGGTGGAGCGCACCGCCCGAATCGTTGAGCAATCGACCTTCAATCGCGCCCTGTTCCACCTGCCTTCGGTGCAGGCGATGCGCGACGCGTTCGCCAATCGCAACGAGGGCGAGGACCGCAACGCCTGGCTGTATTCATATAATCCGCTGACGGTGGAGCTGGTTTAGGAATTGCGGGCGGCGCAACGGGATGTTATACAATATGTATAACGTCGGTGGCCCATGAAAATTGAACCCAAGCGTATCGGCAATTCGACCGGTTTCATTATCCCCCGCGATGTGGTGATCCGGCTGGGTATTGAGCAAGGCAAAAGTTTCTATTTAACCGAGTTGGCGGACGGCGGGCTCCGCATCTCCCCCTACGATCCTGAGTTCGATAAGACGATGCGGATCGTCGATGAGATTATGGACGAGTACAAAGATTCCTTGCGCGCGCTCGCCCAATGAGGGAGCCCCGCTGGCTGACCCTTGAAGAGGTCACCGTCGCGCAGGAAAAACAGGTAAAGCGTTTTGGCGGTCCGGGCGGCATTCGTGACCAGGGCGCGCTCGAGTCGGCGCTGTCACGCCCGGTAAACCGCTATCGCTATGGCGAGACTGACCTTGCGGCGCTGGCTGCGGCTTACGCCTTTGGCTTGGCCCGCAATCACGCGTTCGTTGACGGGAACAAACGGATCGCGTTGGTTGCAATGATCGCATTTCTCCGCCGCAATGAGGTGCAATTCAATCCTGCGCAATCCCATGCGACCGCCATCATCATTTCCCTCGCCGCCGGCGAAGTCAGCGAGGCATCCCTGACCCGCTGGATACGCGAAAACTGGCCAAAGACCGCCTGAGCGCTACCGCTCCGCGCTTTGATCCAGCGCGCCGACCCATTCGCGCAGCTTGACCAGCGACTCCGGCAGCCTCAGCACCAAATGGCCGGCGCCATCGACGCGCGAGAACTCCTTCGGGCGGCGCGCCAGGGCGTAAAGCGCCTCTCCAAAACGAATGGGCACCGTGCGGTCCCGCGTTCCGTGGAACATCAGCAGCGGCGCGCGCACGTTTTTTATGACCTCATCGGAATGAAAAACATCTTTCATCAGCAGCGCCGCCGGAAACATCCAATAACGCGCCGATGCGACGTCCAATGCCGAGGTAAACGGCGAATCGAGGACGAGGCCCGCAATCTCCCGCCGCGCCGCCAGATTGACAGCGACGCCGGTGCCCAGCGACGCGCCGATCACCAAAATTTCCCGCGGCGAATAGCCAAGCGACCGCGCTTTGTCATAGGCGGCGTCCGCGTCGAGATAGAGCCCGGCCTCGGAGGGCGACCCGCTGGAGCCGCCAAAGCCGCGGTAATCAATCGCCAGAATGCCGGTCCCGTCGGCGCTCAAATCGCGAAAAAACGCGGCGCGGTCCGCCAGCGACCCGGCGTTGCCGTGAAAATACAGCGCCAGCTTTTTTCCCCGCGCCGGCGCAACGTGCCAAGCGACCAGCCGCTCGTCGTCAGCGGTGGTGACCGGCATGACGCTCGCCTCGGCGAAGCCCGCATCCGCGGGGGCGACCCGCGTTTTATCGGCGGCGAAGACAAGCCCGCGCTGGGCGAAATAGAGCGCGCCCAGCGCGCAAAGATAGGCGCAGACGATCAGCGCCGCGATAATTTTTAAAGCTCTCATCCAGCGAGCCCCGGATTGACCATGAGCGCCGCGGTCCACGGCGGCGCAAAAACCATCCTGCGATGCATACACGTTTGCGCGCGCCTTGGATGCGGCGGGCGGATCGCGGCGGCGTTCAGAGGGTTCATCCAGTCAACTGGTTTGGCAGGGCCTTCAGGCCGCGTAAGCGCTGAATGTCCGGCGCCGCGCCCGCCGGCGCATAAAGCGCGGCTGCGGTCAAAACGATGAATTTATAAAAGCCCGCGCCCGTTGCGCGCGCCTCAGTGCGCAAACGCCTTGTTGATGTTTTCCACCATCTTCTTGGCGTCGGCAAA
>JANYFM010000221.1 GCA_025362655.1 Hyphomicrobiales bacterium
CGCCAAGGCCGCGCCCGACGGTTATACGGTTTGCGCGATCTATCATTCCACGATGTCGTTTAATCCTCTGCTGTTCAGCAATCTGCCCTACAACGCCGACACGGATTTCGCGCCGGTGTCGCGGCTGTTTTTCCTTAACGAGGGCGTCTTCGTCTCCAACGCCATCAATGTCTCCACTATCGCGGAGCTAAAAGCGCTGGCGCAGGCAAAGCCCGGCGCGCTTAACTTCGCCAACCTTGGCGACGGCTCGTTTCCCGATCTGTTCATGAAGTGGCTGAACAAAACGTGGAACACGCGGATCGTCGGCATTCCCTACCGCGGCGGCAACGAGGCGGCGCAGGCGCTGTTGTCAAACCAGGCGCAGATCACGCGGTTCGGCCTCGGCAATTTCCAGGGGCTGGTCGAGGGCGGGCTGCTGAAAGCGCTGGCGGTCTCGGCGGAAGTTCGCTCGCCGCTGTTGCCCAGCGTGCCGACGCTCGCCGAGGCGGGACTGCCGGGCTATGCAAGCCAGGGCTGGTGGGGCATTGCCGCGCCGAAAGGCGCGCCGGGGAAGCGGTGCAAAGACTGAGCGCCGAACTCGTGAAGCTCTATGCCGAGCCGGAGTTTGCCGATTTCCTCAAAGCGCAGGGCACGCTTTCCGCGGCGACGACGCCGGAGGGTTTCGCCGGGTTTTTGCGCGAGGACCGCAAGGCGGCGGAAGCGCTGATCGCCCTCGCGGTGACGCCGAAATCCGAATTTAAAGAATAGCCTTCGCGAAAGGATCATCCATGGCGGGCGGACCTCCGCGCATTGTCGCGCACAAAATCCCCTCAAAGGGCAGCCAGCCCTATATCTGCGTGGAGGGGCCGGACGCATGCCTTTGGTTCTGCGAAAGCGGCGCCTCGAAAATCGGTTCATTTGATCCGACGACCCAAACATTCCGCGAATTTGATCTGCCCTCCCCCGGTTCGATGCCCATCGGCATGACGCTTGGCGGGGACGGCCATTTGTGGTTCGCGCAAAAAGCCGGCAACCGCATCGGGCGCATCTCAACCGCCGGCGCAATCGCGCAGTTCGACGTTCCCACGCCCAAAGCCGGACCCGACGGCATGATCCTTGGCCCGGATGGCAACGTTTGGTTCTCGGAAACGGATGCCGGCAAAATCGGCCGCATCACGCCGGGCGGCGTCATAACGGAATTTTCAGACGGCATTACGCCTGGCGCCAAACCGCTGTCCATCGCCGTGCGGCATGGCGAATTGTGGTTCTCGGAGGCGGCGGGAAGCCGCATCGGGCGGATCACACCCGATGGCCGCGTGCGTGAATATCCCATCCCCGGCCCCGACGCCCAGCCGCGCGCGATGGTGACCCATCCCGATGGAAGCATCTGGTTCGTCAAGACCAGCGGCAATTCCCTCGGGCGCATCGATGCGGAGGGCGGAATGCTGGACTTTCCCGTGCTGACGCCCGATTCCTCGCTGCGCGGCGTCACTGTTGGACCGGGCGGCGAATTATGGTTCACCGCCAACGCCGCCAACAAGATCGGCCATATGACGAGCACTGGCGAGGTTCTCGGCGAATATGATCTGCCTGTGCCGGGCGCGGGCGCGCGCTGCATCGCCATGCATTCGAACGGCCGGCTTTACGCCACGCTGTTCGATGCCGGCGCCATCGCGGAGATTTGGCCGGTGTGAAGCCGTGAACCGCGCTTCATTGCCGCCGCTTGCGCAATATGCGCTGTGCCGCGCGCGGTGATGCGAACCCCCGCGCCATTCGGCTTCATCCGCCCAGACGCGGAACGAGCCTCGCGCCGCCGGCGTATATCGTGGCCAGCTCCGCCGCGGTGAATACGCCCGCGTCCCTCAGCCCTTCGACGTGTTCGGCGGTGGATAGATAGGGATAGTCTGTGCCGAACAGCATGTTCGAAACGGGCACGACCTCCTTCAGCGCCAGCAGCGGCGCGCGGATCGGGATTTGCGCGAGTTCGTAATAAAAGCGACGGGCCTCCGGCATGAAGCCGTTCGGCAGGACCTTCCTGAGCTCGGGCACGCGGATCGCCTCCTGCGTGAAGCGCCGGATCAGGAACGGCAGCGTGCCGCCGCCGTGCGAAAAAATCATCCTGATATCAGGGTAACGCTGCGAGGCTCCGGTATACGCCATGCTCACGATGGCGCGGGTCGTGTCGGCGCCGTATTCGATCGAGGAATCGTTGATTTCGCGGATCAGATCCGTGCAGCAATCCGGCGAGACCGGGTGAACATAGACGACGGCCCTGCGCCGGTTGAGTTCCTCGAACACCGGATCAAAGGCGGGATTGCCGAGCCATTTTGCGCCATAGCTCGTGAACAGGCCGATGCCGTCGGCCTTCAGCACATCGAAGGCGAATTCGATTTCGCGCAGCGATCCCTCGGCGTCGGTCAGCGGCAGCGCCGCGAGGAGCCCGAAACGGCCCGGGTTTTCCGAGACGATTTTCGCGCCGAATTCATTGCCCGCGCGGATGAGGCCGCGCGCCATCATGTCGCCGTCGCCGGCGAGGGTTTTCAGGACCGGCGTGGTGATCGAAAGCAGCGCCGAGGTGACGCCGGCTCCGTCCATGTCATCGAGGGATTTTCGCGCTGTCCAGTCGCGCAGGTAGGGCATGCGGCCGCCGCGCGCGCCGTATTCCGGGGGCGCGAAATGGTGATGCACGTCGACGCGGAACGAAGCCGCGGCGGGCTGCGCGCGCGCCGCCGGCACGCCCGCGGCCACGGCGGCCGCGCCGGCCAGAAAGTTTCTGCGGCTGATGGCCGGCGCGCCCGCGGGACAGCAGCCGCAATCCTTCCACGCGACTCCGCCGTATCGCATCGCCATCGCGGCTTCCTCCATCCAATGCGCGAAGGCGCCGGCCGCGCCGCTTTTCCTTCGCGCATATTCCGATGATGCTGCTCCGGAACGGAGCGCGGCGTCAATATCATCATCGCTCTCCGCTGTCCGGCAACGCGCGCCCGCCACAGGCGGCTCAACGCGTAAAGCAGGCCCGCCCCCTTTACGCGCGCCCGTTATCCGGCAATATGCGGCCCGTCACTCCACGGGAATGCATGCCATGAAAACCCGCGCCGCCGTCGCCTTCGCCGCCAAAAAGCCGCTCGAAATCGTTGAGATCGATCTCGACGGGCCGCGCGCCGGCGAGGTGCTGGTCGAGATCAAGGCCACCGGCGTCTGTCACACCGACGAATTCACGCTGTCGGGCGCCGATCCCGAGGGACTATTCCCGGCGATCCTCGGCCATGAGGGCGCGGGCGTGGTGGTCGATATCGGCAAGGGTGTAACCAGCGTCAAGAAGGGCGATCACGTCATTCCGCTGTACACGCCGGAATGCCGGCAGTGCCCGTCGTGCCTGTCGCGCAAAACCAATCTTTGCACCGCGATCCGCGCTACCCAGGGCCAGGGCCTGATGCCCGACGGAACCTCGCGTTTCTCGCTCGGCGGCAAACCAATTCACCACTACATGGGCACCTCGACGTTTGCGAACTACACCGTGCTGCCGGAGATCGCGGTCGCGAAAATCCGCGAGGACGCGCCGTTCGACAAGGTCTGCTACATCGGCTGCGGCGTCACCACCGGAATCGGCGCCGTCATCAACACCGCAAA
>JANYFM010000280.1 GCA_025362655.1 Hyphomicrobiales bacterium
AGGCCGTAGAGCGCGAGAAAGCCCCCGGTCAGCCAGCGCCAGCGGCCGATGTCCATGACGCGCGGGCGGAAGCCCTTGCCGGTGACGGTCGAATATTTGCCGCCCTGCGCGGAGACCCGCGATTGCCACCAGACGCCGGCGGATGTCAGCGCCAGCAGGCCTATCGCGTAGGCGGAGGCGAGACCAATGTTGCTGGGGTAACGGTGGATCGCGTCGTAGATCGACGAAGTGAACACCTGGATGCCGACGGGCAGGCCGAGCAGCGCCGGCGTCTCGAAGGATTCGATGGCGCGAACGAAAAGAATCAGGAATGCCGCCGCCGCGGCGGGCCAGGCCAGTTTCAGAGTGACGCGCCGGGCTATGGCGGCGATGGAGGCGCCGCTCATCATGGCGGATTCCTCCAGCGAGGGATCCATCGAACGAAACGCAGCCGTCATCAGCAGGAACGCGATGGGCGCGTAGTGGATGCCGTCGACCCAGATCATGCCGGCCATGGTGTAGACATTGATCAGCACAAACTCCGTGTCGAACAGGCGCTGGAACACCAGATTGATAATGCCGATTTTAGGGCTTCCCAGCATGATCCACGAGACGACAAAGAGAATGCCGGGAATAATGAGCGGAACAATCGACAACGCGTACATGGCCGATTTAAACGGCGTGTTGGTGCGCTCGTTGATCCAAGCCAGCAGCGTGCCCACCGTCAGCGCCAGAACAGCCGTGCCGAAGGCAAATTGCAGGGAATTGGCGAACAGCGGGATATTGCCGTCGCCGGCGAACGCCTCGATGTAATTGCCGAAGGTGAAGCGCGCCGGGCTGCGCGCCGTCCGCGGCGTCAGAAAGCTCTGCCAAATCAGAAAGCCCAGCGGCACCAGGGACAGCCATGCCGCGAGCAGGGTCGCGCCGGCCATGACCAGCCATTGGGGATCGCGCCCGCGGGCGCGCGTCCGCGGCGGCGCCGGATTGATCTCCGCCGCTGTCAAAAACGCCCCCGCGCGGCTTCAACCATGCTTATGCCCTTGGGCGCCGTGGTGATGGTGATGATGCCCGTGATCATGCCCGTGATCATGGCCGTGCGCGTGATCATCGCCGTGGCTGTGGCCGTGATCCTCCTCGCGGTGGTGGATGCGCTGTTTGGCGCGCGGGCCGCGCGGGTCCTCGCTGAAGACAAGCGATTTGATGGTGACGGGCACGGTGTAGGAGGGAATGCGCACTTTGCCGAGATCGATATAATCGAAATCCATCAGCATGACGCCGTCGATGACGAGAATTTCGCCCGCCACGCCGCAATCCTCGCGCAGCACCGCGCCCAGCGTCTGCGCGATATCCCCGTCAAGCATGACGTATATGGGCCGTCCGCCCGCGATATGATCGGCGAGGCCGGCGGCGATCCCGCGCGCCAGCGCGTGTATCCGCTCATAGGCCGGGACGCCCTTCCAGTGAAACGCAAGCGCAATGTCAATGGCGGCGTCCCCGGCCTCAAAAGCTTTGCGGTGGGACAGGATCGCCGCGCCCAGCGCCGCGGAATCGATATCGTCGCCGAATTCGAAATTCGGCTGAAGCACTTGAAGATTGCGGCGCGGCAGCAGCGCGCCGGGGTTGGAGATGTAGCTCGTGTTGCCCGAGAGCTGCACGGAATATTCAGAAGCGCCCAGCGCCGTCGCGCGGATGCATTCCCGGGCGGGCAGCAGCGGCCACGGCAGGGCGCCGGCATCGATCCGCGCGCGGATCGCGGCGCCGAGGCGCTTGCCCATATCGCCGAAATCACGCTCTTCGCGCGCGTAGACATATTCAGCGACGCCGCCCGAAAACATCACGCCGCCGACATCGCCGAATTCCGCAATCGGATCTGTGAGATAGAGATGCTCGACATCGTGCGGCATGGGGCGCGCCGTGAGCGCCTTGATCAGCGTATCCGCCATTTTGGCGGCGACCTTATCAAGATCGCCGGATGCCGCCTGATCGCCGAGCGACCAGTCGAAGCCGGCGCGTTTTGCGTGGTGCTTTCCCGCAGGGTCGAGACGGGTGATTCGGAAGTCCGCATCCACCACCATCAGCCGGCCGCCGACGTGGAAGGCGGCGGTTTGAACGCACTGGCCTTTCTCGACAAGGCCGAGCTTTGTCGTGCCGCCGCCGATGTCGATATTCAGCACCCGCTTGCCGCTGTCGAGCGAGGCTTTCGCCGCGCCGGAGCCGTAAGCCGCCAGCATGGATTCCATGTGATGGCCGGCGGTGGCGCAGACGAAATCGCCGCCCTGCTCCGACAACATGGCGGAAATGCCCTGGGCGTTCTCCCGCCGCAGCGCCTCGCCGGTCAGGATCACCGCGCCCGCGTCGATGTCGGCGGGCTTGAGGCCGGCGCCATCGTAGGCATCTTGCACAATTTGACGCAGGGCCGCGTCGTCGATGCGGGTTTCGCTCGAATAAGGCGTGAGAGACACCGGCGAGAGATAGAGCGTGTCGCGCGAGACCACATAATAGCGGCTGGTCAGGTCCTCGGCGAGGCGGCGCAGGCGGATTTTCGAGAAAATGATCTGGGTGCCGGACGAGCCAATGTCGATGCCGACGCTTGTCAGCTGGACATTATCGGCGATCCACAGCGGGTTTTCCTCCAGCGGGCCGTCGTTTTCGTAGTCGTCGTGGTCATGGTCGGCATCGGCCTGGTGCTCATGCTTCCAGCCCTGCCCCATCGTGTGGTCGGTCAGGGAATGGCCTGACGGCCTTTCTTCGTCCCCGGCGTTCGCCATTGCCCGCGTGTCTCCCTTAAGCGCTGTCAGCGAATCGCCCATGCGGGACGCCGAGTCAACCGCCGGCAAAGGTGACAAGCCCGCCGGATTGCTCCATGAATCCCGCGCATACGCCCCAGCGCGGATAGACTTCGCGCGCCAAGGAGGAAACACCGATGCCGCACGATGACAAGAACGTCACCCATTGGCACGAGCCCGCCGGCACCAAGAAGGCGGGACTGGGCGAATTCAAAAAGCAGCCGACGCCCTACGACGCGTGGATGGAGGCGGAGGGAATTCCCGTGTTCCGCGGCATCGGCATTTCCAAGGTGCAGAACCTGCCGCTGATGCCGTGGAAGCGCACCGGCGGGCGCGGCCATTTCATCCAGCTCTACGGCACCGAGACAAAATGGGGCTGCTATGTCATCGAGGTGCCGCCCGGCGGCGCGCTCAATGCGGAAAAGCACATGTATGAGGAGATTTTCCTCGTGGTGGAGGGACGCGGCTCGACGGAGGTCTGGCAGGAGGGCGACACAAAAAAGCATGTGTTTGAATGGCAGAAGGGCTCGATGTTCTCGATCCCCATGAACGCCATGCACAGGCTGGTGAATGCCACTTCCGGCGGAGCGCTGCTGCTGGCGGGAACGACGGCGCCGAACGTGCTGAACATGCTGCAAAACACCGGAGCGGTGTTCGACAATCCCTTCATCTTCCGCGACCGCTTTTCCGGCGCCGAGGATTTTTTCAAGCCAAAGGACGATATCGAGCCGGACCCGGTGCGCGGCCTTGCCATGCGCAAGACCAATTTCATTCCAGATGTCGTCAATTGCGAGCTGCCGCTGGATAACCGGCGCTCCGTCGGCTACCGGCGCGTCGAGCCGCTGATGACCAACAACGCGTTTTATTTCTGGATCGGCCAGCATGAGAACGGGCGCTATTCGAAAGGCCACGCCCACACGTCGGCGGCGATCCTCATTTGCCTCAAAGGCAAAGGCTATACTTATTCGTGGCCGGAGCGCTGCGGCGAGCGGCCCTGGGAGAACGGCATGGCCGATCAGATCAACCGGCTTGATTACGAGCCGGTCGGCCTTGTGACGGCGGCGCCTGGCGGGGCGCGCTGGTATCACCAGCATTTCAGCGTCTCGAAAGAGGATTTCCGCCTCACCGCCTGGTTCGGCCCGCACAATCCCGGCCGCGATCCCGGCGCGCCCGGCCAGAAACACACAGATTACACCGCGATCGATGTGAACCAGGGCGGCACCGCCATTCCCTATTGGATGGAGGACCCATTCATCCGCGCTGAATATGAGCAGATTTTGCGCGACAACGGCGTGCCCTGCCGCATGGATGCCAAATGGTACGCCAAGCCCAATGACGCGGACACCCGCAAAGAAGTGGTTTAACGCTTTCGCGGGCGCGGGGCCTTTAACCTTGCTATTGAAAAGCGTGTTGTTGCCAGGAAATACGACGCCGCCGGCGTTTATTTCAGCATTCGCGCGGCGGCTTTGGCTTGCCGGCGGCGCGCTTGAAGGATATCGTGCCCCACGCTCCGTAAAACCGCGCAAACCCGCCGCCGGATAAATACGGATACGTTGCGAACCCGATCCCCCAAGAAATATATCAAGGATAAACTATGATCCGAGCGCCGAAAAACCAGTTGCACGCCACGAAAACGCTCCTTGCATTTGCCATCGCCCTGATGGGTTCGAGCGCGGGCGCTCTCGCGCTGGAGAGCTTCACCCTCGAAAATCTCAAAATCGACGGCGGCGCCAAGGGCTCGACGGCGATCAAAAGTGTTGAAGTTGTCGGCTCCAATTTGAGCAGGGACGAGTTGCTGAAGCTCTTCGCGCCAGGCACTCCGGAGGCCGAAGCGACGGATATTCTGAGCCGCCTCGTGGCGTCGCGCATCACCATTCCGGAAATCATAGCAACGGGCGACAAAGGCAAATTCACAATTTCCGCTGTGCAGGCGACGGATATCGATACGGGCAAGGTCGGCCATGCGACAATCGGCGGGTTCGACGGCGCCTTCGAGGATGCGAACGGCAGCTCGACGGTCAAGTCCGGTCCAATTGCATTGGACGGCGCGGGTTTTGCCGGGGTTTTCAAAGCCTTGAAGTCAGGCAATGCGGGCAGCGCGACAACGCATTTCGGGCATTTTTCGTGGACCGGACTGGAAATGTCCGTGCCGGACAAAGACACGCCCGCCGCCTCGCCCGGCGGCAATCAAATCAAAATCAAGCTCGGGTCGCTGACCGCTGACGGCACCGCCGACGGCGACGTGCCGCTGAAGACAACCGGCGCGGTCAAAAACCTGACCATCGAAATGCCGCAGGCATCGAGCGCGGGCAAATCCCTCGCCGCCGCCGGCTATCCGATGCTCGACCTCGGCCTCACGTTTTCGAGCACATATGATCCGGCCGCGAAGACATTCGGCATCGATGATCTCACGCTCAGCGGCGCGGGGGCTGGTTCGCTCGCCCTTAAGCTGGCCCTCGGCGGCCTCGACAAAAGTCTTTTCACCGGCAACAACGATCAGCGCACCGGGGCGCTGCTAAGCGCCACCGCCTCCGGTCTGGAACTGCGTTTCGTCAACGCGGGCGCGGCGCAAAAAATCCTCAGCTTCGCGGCGGCGGCGCAGGGCAAGACGCCGGATGCCGTGAAAACCGAGGCGGCCGCCATGGCCGCGCAATTGATCCCGGCAATGCTGGGCGGCCATCCGGCGGCGCCGAAAATCGCGTCGGAGGTTTCGAAGTTCATCGGGGACCCGCGCGGCCTGACGATCACCGCCAAACCGAAGTCCGGCTCTATCAGCGTTCCCGAGGCGATGAGCATCCTCGATCCCGTGACGTTTCTGGACAGAATTGACGTGACGGTGCTGGCGCAGGCCGACGGCGCGGTTTCGGCTCCCGCCCCCGCCTCGCCCGCCCCCGCCGCGCCCCCCGCTCCCGTGATCGCG
>JANYFM010000339.1 GCA_025362655.1 Hyphomicrobiales bacterium
GCGCGGCGGCGCCGGCGCGCTCCAGCATCCGCACCGTGCGGCGCGTGTTGGTGACGTTTCCAAAGCCGGTGTCGGCATCGACGAAAACGGGCAGGCTGGTCGCCTCGCATATCCGGGCGGTGTGGGAGGCGAGCTCGGTCAGCGAGAGCTGGGAGGAATCCGGCTCAGCCAGCAACGCGCCCGCCGCCGAGAAGCCTCCAAGGAACACAGCCTTGTGGCCGCACTCCTCCGCGACGCGCGCGGAGAGCCCGTCGTAGACGCCGGGCATGACGGCAATTTCCCTCGCCAGGATAAGGGTTTTAAGCGCGCTTGTGCGTTTCATGTCAGCGCCAGTAGGCAAAGCCCATGCCGCTTCCCGTGCCGGCGGGGGAGCGCACGAGCGCCTGATAATCAACAAGGGTCATGGGCAGCGCGGCGCGGTCCATCGCCGATTTGACCGGTATCCAGCATTTCAACTCCGCCGTGCCCGAGCGGAACATATTGTCGGGGAAGGAGAGCATCTCTTCGTTGGATTTCGCTGAAAAGGCCTTCATGAATTTGCGGTCAAACGCCTCGTCCACAACAAAATGCGACATGCCGCCGGAGCCGAGAACCGCAACGCGCAGGTTCTTGTCCCAGCCCTCGATGGCGCGCGCGATGGATGCGCCCAGATCGAGGCAGCGCTTCGTCGAGGGGCGGTTGGGCGGGTAGAACGTGTTGATGAAAATCGGCACATTGGGGATGACTTTGTCCTCCATCACGCGCCGGTAGAAAAATCCCCATGCGTGGGGAATGCCGGTCAGTTTCGATTCTTTTTGCTCCGGGAGGCGTTTCGACGTTGCGACATCGAAATTGTCACCCATCAGCGCATTGATGAGATGGAGGCCCAGTTCGGGATGCCCGGGATAGGTTTCCGCCCGGGCCGGGTGGTGATTGGGCTCGGCGAGCGCGACGCCGGGGCCGAGCCGGCGCAATTGCTCCTCGTTGAACGGCACGTTCTCGAATTTTTCGCCGTAATACACCATGATCGCCGGCTGATTGTCGTCGGACATGATCTCCATCTGGTCGTTGCCGATGACAACGGCGACGTCGGGTTTCACGTCGCGCCAGACGCGCGCCATTTCCTTGATGGCGTGCTGCGTCGCGTCAAAGCGCTTCTGTTTCACCTCCAGCGCGAGATCGGGCTCGAAGTTTTCGTGGGCGCGCTCGGCGAGCAGTTCGGGGAATGTGTAGGTTTTTCCGCGGTAGCACAGCGCGGGGTTCTGGTGATCGGCTGTGACGCGGCCGCTCCACAGCTCCGGCGGCGTGCCCAGCAGCGGCCCGTGGGACGCCACCATTCCCAAAACGATTTTTGCCATGTCGCTCTCCCGCCGGGCTCAGCGCGCGGCGCGCTTCTCGGTCAGCACCAGATAGACCGATGTTAGCACAACCAGCGCCATCCCCAACAGGCTCCAGACGCCAGGAATTTCCCCAAAAACCGCATACCCGATGGCGGCGGCATAGACGATGCGCGAGTAATCCAGCGGCGCCAGCGCCGTCGCGTCGCCCAGCGCGATGCCTTTTGTGACGAGGCTCTGTCCCGCGATGCCGAGAAAGCCGATGAGAACGAGGAGGGGCCATTCCCAGCCGAGCGGCGTCACCCATACGAAAATCGCGGGAACCAGCGCAAAAACGCCGTTCCACACCGCGTAGTAGAACATGATAACCCGGGTGCTTTCGGTCTTTGACAATTGCTTGATGCCAATGATGACAAGCGCGCCGAAAAAGCCGCCAAAGCCGCCGACAATGGCGTTGGCGTCGAATCCTGATGTGAAGGGGCGGGCGTAGAGCATAATGCCGGCAAAACCGGCGATGGTGATAAGGCCGCGGCGCAGTCCCGCCCATTCCCCAAGGAAGAACAATGCGAGGGGGATCGTCCACAGCGGCCTCGAGAACTGCAGCGCCATGGAATCAGCCAGCAGCATGTGCGTCAGCGTCCAGAAAAAACAAAGGTTGCCGGCCGCGCCGGCCGCGCCGCGAAAAAAATGCATGCCAAAGCGTTTGGTTTGAAACGGCTCCCAAAAATTTCCGCGCAGCGCGGGAAGGACAAACAGCAGGCCGGCGCCGGCGCGGAACAGCAGCAGCTCGAAAGCGGGAATGCGCGCGCCGAGATATTTGGCGAGGGTCGCCATCACCACCAGCACCAGCGTGCCCGCCGACACCAGGGCAAAGCCGGGCATGGGGCCCGCGGGGCTGATGAATGCGGCGCGCAGGCGGGCCGCGGTTCCAGCGTGTGTGGGCGGCGGAGCCGCCGGAATGGTCATGCCCCACGATAGGCGCGGGAGCGGGGCGCGGCAAACCGTGTCTTGACGGGGCGGCGCTGCGGGCAGAGTTTGAAATCCCGATGCGTTAGGGGAGGGATCGATGAGGCAAGGTGGGAAACGCGCCGCGCTGGCCGCGCTGGCGGCAATGTCATGGGCCTTTGGGGCGGGCGCCGCCGAAATCACTATCATGGCCAACCAGGGCGCGGTTTCCGCCGTGCGCGATCTTGCGCCGGCCTTTGAAAGACTTAGCGGCCACAAGGTCACGGTTGTCTTCGAGCCGGCGGCGGTGATGAACCGCAGAATCGAGGCGGGCGATCCCGCCGACCTTGTCTCGTCGTTTTTAGAAGCGTTTGATGATCTGGCGCAGCGGGGCAAAATCGTTGCCGGCGGTTTTGCGCCTTATGCGCGCGCCGGCAATGGCGTTGCGGTGATTTCGGGCGCCCGGCGGCCGGACATTCGCACGCCCGAAGCGTTCAAAAAGTCGATGCTTGAGGCCAAATCCATCGGCCATTCCGCCAGCGGCACCGGGCCGTTTAACACAAAGCTGTTCCAGCGGCTCGGTATTTACGAGGATATCAAGGGGAAAATCCGCATCATCGAGGGACGCACTGTCGCCGCGGCGGTGGCGGCGGGCGATGTTGAGATCGGCATTCAGCAGATCAATGTGATTCAGCCGGTGGCGGGCACGGATTACGTCGGGCCTTTGCCCCAGGAATTAATGGAATACGGCAGGTTTGGCGTTGGCCTTCTGAGCGTGTCGCGCGAGCCGGAGGCGGCGCGCGCTTTCATGGCCTTCATGACATCGCCCGCGGCCGCGCCGCTGATCCGCAAAAGCGGCATGGAGCCGCCCGCGCCTTGAACGAGCCCCTCGACGGCGGCGCCGGGTTTATGCGAAACTCCCGGCCTGCCAACGAATACTTGTCCGCTCCGGAGGAAATATGCGCCCGCTGATCAAGCTTCCCGCAATCACCGCTTTTGCCGCCTGTCTCGCCGCGCCGGCATTCGCCGCCAGCGTGACCGGCTCTGTCACCGGTCCCGACGGCAAGCCTGTGATGGGCGTCTTTGTCGTCGCGCTTGACGCGAAGACCAAACGGACCGTGAGCGTGCTTTCAAACGAACAGGGCCGCTATTTCATCGGCGGATTGCCGGCGGCCGCCTACAATCTTCAGATCAAGGCGGCGGGCTGGCGCGCCGATGCGCGGCGCGATACGGCGCTCGCCGCTGATGCGAAAATCACGCAGGATTTCGCCCTGCAAAAGCGCCCGGTGCAGTGGGGGGAGCTGTCGACCTATCAGGGCCGCAAACTTCTGCCCAAAACCGAAGCGCATAATCTTGGCCATCAGGACCCGTTTTTCGTCTCGTGTTTTCAATCATGCCATTCGTTTCAAAACCGCATGGCCAACGGCACGCGCGATATCGAGGGCTGGCGCGACCGCGTGAAATACATGAACGACGCGATGATGGCGGGCGAGGGCCGGCGCACCACCGAGAAAGAGGCGGAGGATTTCGCCGCGTATCTCACGCTGATGTTCGGGCCGGATTCGCCCAAGCCGGAATCGCCGGAGCAGATGCCCGAATACAAAGCCCTCGTGCGCGCCTTCAGCCCTAAAGCCATGAATATCGCCTATGTCGAATATGACATGCCCGCGCCCGGCGGCATGGGGCCGTGGAGCGGCGTCGAGGACCGCGAGGGGATGATCTGGATTCCCTATTACGGCAAGGGCAACGAGGTCATCCGTCTCAATCCCGACACGGCGGACATGACGCATTTCAAACTGCCGTTTGCCAAGACCGCCGGCATTCATTCCGTTGTTCCCGCCGCCGACGGGAAGGTTTGGTTTGTTGAGACCGCGATGGGGAAAATCGCGGTGCTCGATCCCGCGACGAAAGAAATCACCGAATACCAAAATCCGCCGCTGCCGGACGGGCGGCGCACCGGCGCGCATACGATCCGGGTTGATGAGCGCGGCCTCGTGTGGACAAGCGGCGGCCCGGCGATCACGATGTTTGATCCCAAGACAAAGGATTTCCGCCACTTCGATGTGCCCGCCACCTATGCCAATGTGGTCGGTCAAAACGGCGATCAGTGGTTCACATCCTTCCGTCCCGACGGGCCTATCGCGCGCATCTCGAAGGAGGGCGTGCTGAAGACATTCTCGCCGCCAACGAAGGGCAAGCCCCAGCGGCTCGATCTCGATCCCGACGGGGTCGTTTGGTTCAGCGAAAGGCAAGGCAATAAAATCGGACGCTTTGATCCGAAGACCGAAGCCTTCAAGGAGTTCGCGCTGCCGGGGCCGGAAGCCAGCCCCTATGCGATCGGCGTCGCGCGCGACCGATCGGTTTGGTACTCCTCGCACGAGCAGGACACGATGAACCGGCTCGATCCAGCGACCGGCGAGGTGACGGAATTTCCCTATCCCCACGCCGAAATCTCGATGCGCGAATTCTTCGTCGATAGCAAAGGGCGCATGTGGTACGCGAGCTCGGCGAACAACAAGGTCGGTTATTTCTATTTCAATGAGGAAGTAAAATAGAGCCCTGCGCCGGGCGCGCGGCCGCCGCCGGCCCCTGGAGCGCGCCGGCATTTGCCGCCGCGGCCGGGGACGCGTATTGCGTCGGAGAAGCATGCTGCGGCGCCGGACACTCCTGGATTTCAATGCCCCTGTCCCCTGAAGATTTTTTGCAGGACCTCGAGCGCCGCGCCGCGCATTTCACAACGCCTTGCGGCGCCGGCCATCTCGCTTGGCGCCGGTGGGGACGGGGCGAGCCGCTGCTGCTGCTGCATGGCGGCTCGGGCTCGTGGAAACACTGGGTCCGCAATATCGACGCGCTCGCCGCGAAGCGCGAGGTCTTCGCCTGCGATCTCCCGGGCATGGGGGAGTCCGCGATGCCGCCGATGCCGGCCTCGTTCCCCGATTATGCGGGGATCGTCGCGCGCGGCATGGAGCAACTGGCGCCTGGCCGGCAATACGACATAGCCGGGTTTTCCTTCGGCTCGATCACCGCGCAGCACATCGCCCACGCGTTCCCCGCGCGGGTGCGGAAAATCGCGCTGATCAATGGCCACATGATCGGGCATTTCACCGCGCAGCCCGGCCTGATCCTGACGCGCTGGCGCGATATCACCGACCCCGCCGAATTTGAAGCGGTCATCCGCGGCAATCTGCGGGCGCTGATGCTGTCCAGCGACGCCGTGATCGACGATCTCGCTGTGCTTCTCTACGGGATGGATTTGCGCGCTTCGCGGCTGCGGCCCGGCAGCATGCTGGAGGGGCGCGATCCCGGCATGATCGCCAAACTCGCGACGCCCTTCGTCTTCATCGCCGGCGGGCTGGATCCCGTGGGGCAGCCGAGTGTCGCCGCGCAGGCCGCGGCTGTGAAGGCGGCGCGGCCGGAGGCGCGGGTTCATATTCTCGAAAACACCGGGCACTGGGCGATGTATGAGGCGCCGGCGCGCGTCAATGAATTGCTGCTGGCGGAACTGCGTTAGGCAGTCCTGTCCGCTATATGCTGAAGGGGAGGCGTCCATGCGTTATATTGACTGCTTCAATCATTTTTTTCCGCCCGCCTTTTTTGACAAGCTGCTGGCGGCCCCCGGCGCCGTCGCCAATATCGGCAAGCGCATCCGCGGCGTTCCCAACATTTATCAGCTTGAGCCCCGGCTGCGGCAGGTGGAGGCATACGAAAATTATTCGCAGGTGCTTTCGCTGGGCCTGCCGGCTTTTGATGTTTTCGCCGGGCCGAATGAATCCCCCGAATACGCGCGCCTCGCAAATGACGGGCTGGCGGAAATCCACGCGAAATATCCGGGGCATTTTCCGGGATATGTCGCGGGCCTGCCCATGAACAATCCCGATGCCGCCGCGCGCGAGGCGGAACGGGCCTTCAAGAACGGCGCGTGCGGCCTGCAATTGCATGCCAATGTTGGCGGGCTGCCGCTGGATGACCCGCGCTTCTTTCCGATCTTCGAGATGGCGCACCGCCTCGATAAGCCGATCCTTTTGCATCCCTCGCGCGACGCCGGCATTCCCGATTTCGCGGCGGAGGATAAATCCCGCTTCGAAATCTGGACGATTTTTGGCTGGCCTTTTGAAACCAGCGCCTGCATGGCGCGGCTGGTGTTTTCCGGAGTGATGTCGCGGCTTCCCGGCATCAAAATCGTCACCCACCACATGGGCGCGATGATCCCTTTTTTCGACGCGCGCATCGCCATCGGCTGGAGTACTTTGGGATCGCGCACGTCGGACGAGGACCTCAGCCACATACCCGCCATGCTGGGCAAGCCGGTGCTTGAATGTTTCCGGGATTTTTACGGCGACACCGCGCTCTGCGGCGGCCGCTCCGGCATTGTCTGCGGGCTGGATTTTTTCGGCGCTGACAAGGTGCTGTTTGCCACCGACAGTCCGTTCGACCCCGAGGGCGGGCACATCTATATCCGCGACACGCTCAAAGCGATCCGTGAAATTCCGTTGAGCGATGCGGACCGCGCCAAAATCTGCCATGGCAATGCCGAGCGTCTCTTCGGCATCGCGCCGGCGTGACTTTGTCAGGGCCTGCCCTTGAACCACGCGCCGCCGGCGATGGCGCCCGCGTTGACGAGCCCGAACAGCGCCAGCCCCGCGGCGAGCGCCGCATAGACGCCTTCCAGTCCCGCGCCGTGGCGCAGCGCCAGCCATCCTCCAGCGACGGAGAGGGCCAGCCGCAGCACGCCCGCCGTCAGCGGCCAGATCAGTTTCCCCGCGCCCTGCGAGGCGAAATAAAGCGACAGGCCCAGCCCGTAAAATCCGTAAAACGGCCCGACCATGCGCAGATAGGCCGCGCCCGCTTCAATGGCGGCGGGCTCGCTGGTGAATATCTTTAGCCAGGCGTGGGGCCAGACCGCCGCCGCCAGTCCAATGCTCTCGGTTAGCAGCGCCGCGATGACCGCGCCTGTCCAAGCGACGCGCAGGGCGCGCTGGCGAAGCCCCGCGCCGATCGCCGTTCCCGTCATGGCGGCCATGGGGCCGCCGAGGCCGAAAATCACGGGAACCAGAACATATTCGAGCCGAACCGCCGTTCCGTAGCCGGCGACAGCGAGCGGCCCCAGCGCGCCCGCGTAGGCCGTGGCAAAGGCGATGGTGATATTGGTGGTGGCGCTTACCAAAGCGGATACCGCGCCGACGCGCAGGATTTCATACAGCGCGGGCCAGCGCAGGGGCGGGGGCCGCACAGCCGGGCGCAATACACCGCGCCGGCCCCAGAGGTGCGCGATGAAAACCAGCGAGCCCGCCGCATAATAGAGCAGCACCGCGAGGGCGCCGCCGGCAAGGCCCAGCGCGGGAACCGGCCCCCAGCCGAAAATCAGCACGGGCGAGACGGCGATGACGCCGATCAGCCCGACGCCGCCAACCAAGGCCGGCAACAGCAGATTGCCGGCGCCGCGGATAACGGCGGCGAGGGAATTAAACAGCCAGATCAAGACAGCGCCGGCGAAAATCACATCGGAATAGGCGAGAGCCGCCGCCAGCGAGGCGCCGCTGCCGCCCATGGCGGAATAGAGCGCCCGCCCGCCGGTCAACGCGGAGAGGCTGGTCAGCGCGCCGAGCCCGGCGGCGATGGCGAGGGCGTGCCAGACCAAGGCGTCGGCCTCCGCCCGCCGGCCCGCGCCCAGCGCCCGCGCGATGGCCGAGAGAATGCCGCCGCCCATGGCGCCCGACGAGATCATCTGCACAAGCATGACCGCCGGAAACACCAGCGCCACGCCGGCCAGCGCCTCCGCGCCAAGGCGCGAGGCATACCAGGCCTCGACGAGCCCCGTCGCCGCCTGCGCCAGCATCACCACGAGGTTGGGGACCGCGAGGCGCAGCAGCGTCGGCAGAATGGGCGCTTCAATGAGGCGGGCGGTGCGGGGGTCCACGCTGGTGTAATGCGGCATCGCGCGGCCGGCGGCAATTGCGGTCTTGACGCGGGCCGCCGCAGCCGTGAAATACCCATCAAAGGGAGCCGCACATGGACAAGGTCAAATCCGCCGCCGCCGCGAATGGCGAAGTGCCCCCGCCGGTGAAGCTCGCCTTCAGCCATGTGGGCCTGCATTGCGTTGATCTGCCGCGCATGGTGGATTTTTACACGCGGGCGCTCGGCTTCACCGAGACGGACCGCGGCGTGGCGCGCGGCCATGAGATCGTCTTCACGAGCTGGGATTCTAGCGATCACCATCAAATTATATTGCTGGCGGGGCGGCCCGGCCTCTCCGGCTACAATCATATCAATCAATTGTCCTTCCGCGTGCCGGGGCTTGAGGAAGTGCAGAGCGTCTGGCGGCGGGTCAGGGACGAGCCGGGCGTTCACGATATGCGCGGCACCAATCACGGCAACGCTTTTTCGTTTTATTTCAGGGACCCCGAGGGCAACCGTTTGGAAATATTTTGCGACACGCCCTGGTACATCACCCAGCCCTGCATTGAGGAGCTGGACCTGTCGCGCCCCGCCGCCGAGGTGATGGCGGAGGCCGAGGCTTTCTGCCGCGCCGCGCCGGGTTTTGCGCCGATAGCCGAGTTTAAATCGGCGGTGGCATCCAAGATCGCCGCCCATGCCGCGGAAACGCGATGAACTCAGGCGATCTTCCCGCGCGCATCGACAATCTGGAGCGCCGCGCGGCGGGGCTGGCGCAGACCATCGAGACCTGCCGCAAGGCGATGCTCATCGCCAAAGCTGTCATGACGCTCGGCGCGGCGGCCTTTGCGGCGGATTTGCTGGGTCTGCTGCGGCTGGCGCCGGCGCTCACGCTGTCGTCCATCGGCGCTGTCATCGGCGGCATTGTGGTGTTCGGCTCGCATCACTCGACGCGGCTGGAGGCGGAGGCGCAATTGCGGGCGCTCGAACAGGAGCGCGGCGGGTTGATCGATGGTCTTAATCCGCGTGTTGTGACCCTGCATTGAGCGCGCGGGGGATCAGCCGGCCAGCCATGCTTTGCCCCGCGCGTAGAGCGCTTCCACTTCAGGCCCGCGCAAGCCCGGCATATTGAGCTTGACCGGCAGGCCGCGTTTGATCTGGATATAGCCGAGGTGGCGGTAGCCCACGGGAATTGTGTTGAACAACTCCGCATCGAATTTCGGCATGCGCGCGGGATCGAGCGGGTCCAAACGGTCCTTCTCATAGATCGGCTGGCGCTCGGCGATGGCCCAGCGTCCGCCGCGCTTCTCGAAGAAATCATAGAACCGGCCGGTGCAGACCACATCGCATTCGGCGCCATCCACATGATCGCGGTTGGAAATCATCACTTTCGTCTGGGCGATGGCGCGCGAACCGTTGAGCGTGATCGACGCGCCACCCAGAAAATGCGTGCTGATCGATTTGGCGGCATCGAAGCCGGCGGCGGCGCGCGCGATGAAGCTGTCGCAATCGCCCTGAAACCAAGTGGCATTCATGATGGCGCCATCGTGCCAGCAGGCGCGCAGGCCCGCCCAGTCGCCGCTGTCGCGCGTGATCACCCAGGTCTCGATGACATCCCGGATTTCCTGTTTGTCCTGTGCCGCGCTCATGCCAAAAACTCCGTTTTGTCCGCTGCGGCGAAGGTATCCCGCCGCCGCCGCGAACTCAAACTTGACCCCGCCGGCGGGCGCCGGGATAGTCGGCGCGAGGCGCGCAATCACAAACGGAGCGAAGACGATGAGCCCGATGCCGGAGCCGATCCGCAAAGCCCTTCGTGAATGGGGCGCGGGCGCCGGCTTGGAGCTCAACGTCAATACCAAGGCGCTGTTTGCGCCGCTGCTGCCGGGGGGCGGGGGCGTGACGCAGGAATTGGATATCGCTTACGGCGGTCACGCGCGCCAGAAGCTGGATGTCTATCATTGCGCCGACGGCGGGTCGGGCAAAACCATCGTTCTTTACATCCCCGGCGGCGGCTTTACCGGCGGCGACAAGCGGCCGGATGAATATTTTTTCAGCAATGTCGGGCGTTATTTCGCGCGGCGGGGCATGGTTTGCGCCGCCGCCAATTACCGCCTCGCGCCTGAATTTGTCTGGCCCAGCGGGGCGCAGGATGTTCAGGGCGCGGTGCGCTTCCTGAAAGACCATGCGGCGCGTTTTGGCGCCGATCCCCGGCGTGTCTTTGTTTTGGGCCATTCCGCCGGCGCGGCGCATGCGGCGTCGTACCTGTTTGATCCGGACATCCGCGGCGGCGACGAGGTGATCGGCGGAGCGCTTGTCAGCGGCGCCTACGCTGTGCGCGCGGCGGAAATGCGCCCCAATGTCGCGCAATATTTCGGGTCGGACGAGAGCGCTTATGCGCGCCGCTCGGCGCTGAGCCATGTCGCGGCCTCCAAGGTTCCGGTGTTTCTCGCTTTGGCCGAGTTCGATCCGTTATATCTGGCCGCGCCCTCCTTTGAGATGGCGCGGGCGCTGACACTGCGCGATGGCGCCGCGCCGCCCATTTTGCGGCTGGAGGATCACAACCATTTCTCGCCGATTTGCGCTATCGGCACGCCGGACGAGCGCCTTTCCGCGCCGCTGACGCGCTTTATCGGGGCGCTGGCCGCCGCGGGAACGGCGGGAGCGCGCGCCGAGTGAAGCCGGAAATCACCATCGTCCATACGTCCGACGTTCACGTGGATCACGAATACACCGCCCGCCAAAACGGCGGCGATGGAGCGGCGCCGCTGGCGATTGTTCTGGCCGCGGCGCGGGCTGTGGAGGCTGACGCCGTGCTGCTTTGCGGCGATACTTTCGATTGCCACCGGCTGCCAGCCGCGCTGATCGCCCGCGTCGGCGCGCTGGTGCGCGGGGCGGGGATGCCCGTGGTGCTGCTTCCCGGCAATCATGATCCTGCGATGGACGGCGCGGTATGGGATATGGAAGGCCTTGCCGGTCTAAAGAATCTGCACGTTCTCGGCGGGGCCGGCGGCGAGTCGGTCGTCTTTCCGCATCTCAATCTGGAGGTTTGGGGCAGGCCGCACCGCGATTGGGGCGATATGATTCCGCTGGAGCGTCCGCGCCCGCGAAGCACGCGGTGGCAGATCGCCATGGCCCATGGACATTATGTGCCCGTGCCCGACCGCGGTGTTTTTCCGCGCGCGTCCTGGCTGATCGGCGACGCGGAGATTGCCGCCACCAGCGCTGATTATCTTGCGCTTGGCCACTGGAACCGCGCGATCAAAGTCGGGACAGGGCCGGTGCCCGCCTATTATTCGGGCTCGCCTGACTATGCGGGCACCGTCAATGTCGTGCGCCTCGGCGGCGGCGGCGGGGCGCGGGTGGAGCGGCATCCTCTGGACATCCCGATGCCGGCGGCGGGCGCCTGAGCCGGGCGACAAGGAGTTTTTCCAATGCTGAATGAGCCGCAAGCGGTGCGCCGCGTCGTCACGGGGCACGGCGCGGGCGATGCCGCGAAAGTGCTGATCGACGCCCCCGCCCAAAACATCCGCGCCTCGCGCCCCGGCCAGTTCACGACGCTGATGTGGTGCACAGAGGGCTCGCCCGCCGCGATGCCCGTTGGCGGGGCGGCGGAGGATATGGGCGCGCGGGCGCTCGGCACGTATCCGCCGGCGGGGGGCACGCGGTTTATGATCGCGGAATATCCGCCCGGCAATCACGCGGCCATGCACCGCACGGAAACCATCGATTATATAATCGTGCTTTCAGGCCGGATTGATATGGAAATGGACGTGGGGGAGATGGTCACGCTCGGCGCCGGCGATGTGATGATCCAGCGCGGCACCAACCACGCGTGGATCAACCGCTATTCAGAGGTTTGCCGCATGGCTTTTGTGCTTGTCGATGCGCAGCCGCTCGGACTGACGCAGTTTCTGCGTCCGCCCGACGGGCCGCGCAAGGTTTGATCGGCGGCCGTCACGATCCCCCGCGGGTTTTGCGCAATATTCCGCTCTGCGGATCGTAGCCGAAATTCGCGATGATAAAGAACGCAATGGCGCAGCCGGCGACGACCAGCGCGGAGACGCCGTTGAACATGCCGTAGAGCGCGAAGCGGCAGAGTTCGACGGCGTGGGTAAAGGGATTGATGGCGGAAAGCAGGTAGATGATCTCCGCGCCGCCCTCCCGCAGTTTCCACAGGGGGTAGAGGGCGGAGGACATGAAGAACATCGGGAAAATAACGAAATTCATCGCGCCGGCGAAATTCTCAAGCTGGCGGATGTAGACCGACAGAACGAGGCCGAGCGCGCCCAGCATAAGTCCGGCGGCAACGAGCGCCGGGAAAACAGTGATCCAGCCCTGCCAGTCAAAGGTGACGCCGAACAGAGCCGCGGTCCCCATGAACACATAGGATTGAATGACCGAGAGTGCGGTGCCGGCCACAAGCTTGCAGCCGAGCAGCACCCAGCGCGGCAGCGGCGCGGTGAGCAGCAGCCGCATAATGCCCATCTCGCGGTCATACACCATCGACAGCGAGGACAGCATGCCGTTGAACAGCAGCACAATGCCGAGCAGGCCCGGCACGATATAAGTCTGATAGGTGATATAGGTCGTATAGGGCGGAATGATCGACACGCCGAACACGTTCTGGAAGCCGGCGGCGAAAACCACCAGCCAGAACAGCGGCCGCACGATGCCCGACAGCAGGCGCCCGCGCTGCTGCGCGAACTTGATCAGTTCGCGTTTGGTCACCGCCCCGAGGGCGCGGCCGGCGTGGGCGGGGCGCATCGTCTACCTGCTCAGTTTGCAAGGTGTTTCCGCCTCGTCATCCCCGAGCGTGTCGAGCTCGTTGAGCCGGTGCAGAAACCCCTCCATCGGCGCGCTGGCGATGACCGAATAGGGGGCCGCCAGCAGAATTGCCTGCCGCAATTGATGATCCCACGGGCGCACGCTCATGGCGAGCCCCTTGTCGCCGTCGAACACGCCGGGGCCGAGTATGAACCCGCGCTGCGTCTCAAAGTCGAGGGAGCGCGAGCGCAGCGCCGATTGCACGATTATTTTGACCGCTGTGCGGGCAGCCCAGTCGGCGCTCTCCATTTTGCGGCCGCCGGTGATTTTGCCGAAATGCGAATTCACCTGCGGCGCCCCGTTATGCTCCCAGGTCCAGTGCCAGGCGGCGGGCTCCAGATCAATCGCGCCCGCCACCGGCCGGGCCCTCACGGTGCGATAAGAGACATCGCGGGCGAAATCGAAGGCGCTGTCCGCCACGAAGGTCACGTCCCAGTCCTTGCCGATGGCGGAGAGCAGCGCGGGATTGTTGCTTTCGCGCTGGCGGGGGTCCGAACCCGTTATGAATTTCTGATGGGCGGCGATGCGCGCGCCGAATTTTTTCGCCGACCGCAAAAACGCGGCCGTCACCTCCGCGTCCTCGGGCGAGGGGCCTTGGAGCACGAGATAGTCGCGCCACTTTCTGAAGACAAAATACTGCACAAGCCCATCCATCAACTGCGCGCGGCTTGGCATGGCATGGATGATTTCCGCCGAACACAGATCACGCCGCAGCCAGTCCTCGGGCGCGCTGATATTGAACAGCAATACTTCGCGCCCTTTGACCGCCGCGGCGAGGGCGCGGAACGCCTCGGCGGGCGCGTCGATCAGGAAGAAGGCAACGCCTGAATCAATCGCCCTGATGACCTCGGGCGCCATCTCCTCCGCCTTTTTGAGGGTCATGCGCCGCAACTGAAAATCAGCGCCGGTGACGCGTTTCAGCGGCGCGGCATCCTCGATGCCGGCCTGCGCGCCGGCGAAGGGGCGGTCCCGCGTTTTCAGCACGAGACGCTCGAACACACGCAGCGGCTCGTAGCGGGGATCGCCGTCGATTTCGACGTAAGCGATGGGGAAGGGTTTCACGGGCGCGGGAGCGGGAGCCGGCGCTTGCGCCTGCGCCCGCGCGGAGACGCCCGCGAGAATGGCGGCCGCGATCCAAATCCCGCGCGTCATCTTATTCATCGATGACAACGCCCCAGGGGATGCGCCCGGCGGGCACGGAGGTGATGGCTTTGCGGCTGGCGACATCAACGATGGTCACATCGTCGCCGAGGCCGTTGGCGACATAGAGCGTCTTTTCATCCTTCGAAAGGGTGATGCCCCACGAGCGTTTGCCGACCAGCGCGTAACCAAGCGTTTTGCGCGAGGCGACATCGACAAAGGCGATATGCGAGGCGTGGCCAAGTGTGACGAAGGCGGTCTTTCCGTCTTTCGTCATGGCGATGCCCACCGGCGTCACATCGGTTTTGCGCATGCCGGGAGGAAGAAAATCAATTTTGCCTGACGCCGTGAATTTCGCGCGGTCGATGATCCAGACCTCGCCGGAGAGCTCCGTCGTCACCCACAATTCCCTGCCGTCGGGCGTCGCGGCGAAGCGGCGCGGGCGCGTGCCGACGACGACATCCTGGAGCACCGCGCCGGAATCGGGATCGACGAGATGCACGAGGTCGCTGACCTCGGAGGTCACGTAAACGGATTTGCCGTCCTCATGGACGTAGACGCCCTCCGGCTCCGCGCCGGTGGGCACTTCGTGGATGGTGATGCCCTTGTCGATGTCGATGACAGACAGCGACGAGCCCTCCTCGTTGGAAACGTAGATGCGCCGGCGTTTCTCATCGATGGCGAAGGTCTCGGGGCTCGCGCCGGTGGCGATTTTGCTGACAACCGCGAGGGTGGCGACATCAATCACATCAATCACATCGTCGTCGCCGCAGGCCACATAAAGCAGAGTGTGCTCCGCGTTGAAATGCATGTCGCGCGGGCGGCGCGACACTTTCAGGTCTTTGACGACCTTCAGAGTCTTCGGGTCGAGGATAATGAGATTATTGGTCTTTTCATTGCTGACAAAAATCAATCCGGTGTCTTTTGCGCCGGCGGGCAGGGGGGCTGCCGCCAATCCCGCGAAAGCCGCGCCGGCGAGGGCGCTTGTCAATATCCGCACCGGGGGTTCCTCTTTGTTTTGCGCATTGCGTTGAGCCGATTGTAGGCCTAATTTTTGAAGCGCGCCAAGCTGCGCGGCCCCGGAGCGCGGCATGACGGATAATACGGGCGGGGAGACGATGGCTCCGGTGCTGCGGCTGGAGAATGTGGCGCGCGCCTATGGCGCGGTTCGCGCTGTGGACGGGGTGAGCTTCAACGCGCGGCCGGGCGAGCTGATTGCGCTGCTCGGCCCCAACGGCGCGGGAAAGTCGACGCTGTTTCAATTGCTGTCGGGGCTGTTCACGCCCGATTCCGGACTGATCGAGGTGATGGGGCATGACATGCGGCGCGATCCCGTGCCGGCGCTGGCGGGCCTCGGCATTGTGTTCCAGCAATCGACGCTCGATCTGGAGCTTACGGTGCGCGGCAATCTGCTGTTTCATGCGGGGCTGCATGGCATTCCCGGCGCAATCGCCAAAAAGCGCATCGCGCGTGAATTGGAGCGGCTGGGATTGGCGGATGCCGCGGACAAGAAGGCGGGCGCGCTGTCGGGGGGCAACCGCCGGCGCGTTGAGCTGGCGCGCGCGCTGCTTCACGAGCCGCGCGTGCTGCTGATGGACGAGGCGACGGTCGGGCTCGACATCCAGAGCCGCGCCGATTTGCGCAGGCTGATTCTCGCCCTGCGCGATGAGCGCGGCGCCGCCATTCTATGGGCGACGCATTTGACGGAGGAGGTCCCGGACGCCGACCGGGTGATCCTGATGCACAAGGGCAAAATTCTGCGCGACACGACGCCATCGCGTTTTGTGGCGGAGACAGGGAGCGCCTCGATTGAAGAGGCGTTCCTGTCGCTGACGGGCCCGCCGGCGGGGGCGGCTTAACGCAGCCCCGCCTGCACGACCAGCGGATAGGTTTCGCGCTGGAATTGCTCCATGCCCTCGATGTAGCGCGGCCAGGACAACAGCGTGCCGTCGAGGCCGACATCCGAAAGGTTCTTCAGTCCGTCAACGATCTGCTCTTTTGTGCCGACCAGCGGACAGCCGCCCCAGCCCGCGATGAAATGCTCTTTCAGCGGCTCGATGGCTTCGGGCGGCAGGGTCTGCGCATTGAGGCCGAGCGTGTCCAGCAGGTTTTTCGCGGCGACCCAGTCGCCCTGCTCATGGACGTAATATTTGTAAAAATCCCGGGCCTCTTTTTCGGTTTCGCCCTGAACGCAATAGGCGTAGCTCCATACTTTCATTTCGCGGCCGTATTCGTTGCGCGCGAGGTCGCGGTAGGCGGCGACCTGTTTTCTCATTTGATCGGGATCGTGCGAGCTGAAAACGACGAAGGCGACATCGCAATATTTGGCGGCGTAGTGGCGGCCGGTTTCGGAGCCGCCGGCGTTCATAATGGGGGGATAGGGCTTGTGCAGGGGTTTGGGCATGCACCAGCCCGCTTTGATCTGGAAGAATTTTCCGTCGTGGTCGAATTCCTTTTCCTCGGTCCACAGGCGCTTGACCAGCAGCAGCCATTCCTCCGCCATTTTGTAACGGTCGGCGTGATCGAGCAGGCCGCGGCCGAACATTTCAATTTCAGGCTTGAACCAGCCGGTGACAACATTGAGCGCGAAGCGGCCCCGCGAAACATGATCGATGGTGGTGCCCATTTTGGCGGCGAAAATCGGATGGATCGTCGGCACATGCGTCGTGGCGAAGACGCCGGAGTTTTGCGTGGATGCCGAAATGGCCGAGGCCCAGGAGAAGCTCTCAAAGCCCTGTCCGTTGAAATTGGTCTCGCCGCCAAAGCCTTTCCAGCGCCCGACGGGGACCAGCGCCTCAAAGTCCATTTGATCCGCCAGTTGCGCGAGGCGCAGTGTCGAGGGCCAGTCAGCCTCGAGCACGCCGTCGATCTTGGAAATGGCGCAGCCGCCGCTCAGATTGGTTGAAAAGGTCCCCAGCTTCAGCTTGCGTTCGTTGAACAGGGGATGATCCGCTGCGCGAAGACTGTCCGCGC
Source organism: Hyphomicrobiales bacterium (assembly GCA_025362655.1). GTDB lineage: Bacteria > Pseudomonadota > Alphaproteobacteria > Rhizobiales > Beijerinckiaceae > Terripilifer. Next base: position 17,091 of record JANYFM010000339.1, read on the forward strand.
GGGTTGCGCCTGATGTCATGACATTTCCTTCCCGTAATTGCCGCGCTCCGCCGCAGCTTTTCAAGGGATGCTATGATAACGGCCGGGCTTTGGGAAGGCTTGGTTTTGGAAAGGCTTGGTTTTGGGAAGGATTGCCGGCGCAAAAAAAGCCGGCGCATCGCGGCGCCGGCTCCGGGCGAATACCAGGGTTGCGCCTAGCGCCGCTCCTCGCGGAAAATTCCAAGCTTTTCCTGCGCCGATCTGTCGGAGAAGGTAAAGACAACCGCGTCCTTGGAAGCGCGCATTTTCGTCCACATCCAAGAGGGGATCGCGGTGACGTCGCTTTCGCCGGCGGTCATGGTCTTGCCGCCGATTTCGAAGGTCACTTCTCCTTCGATCACAACCAGTGTGCGGCCATCGGTTGAGCGCACAGGCTTGGTCTCAAACCCCTTGGGCACATGCGTCAGCCACGTCGCGATGGTCGGCATGGCCCAGCCGCCGTCAAGCGGATTGATGTAGCGCAGGGAATGGGCCACGTGGGGGTCGGGCGCCGCGGCGCCGGCGATTTGCATCAGCGCCGGGCGGCTCTTGGCGTAGGAATAGTTGAAAATCGGCGAAGTCGCTCCGAAGGGGCTGCGCGCGTTCATGGGGCCGAGGCCGGAGCCGAACTCGCTTTCCGAATGTCCTTCGGGCTTCGAGATAATCTGCGTCTTGTCATTGCCGTGATCGAGAAACGCGGCCTCATAGAAATTCACCATATGCAGGTCGAGCCCATCCACCCAGATGACGGGCTTATGATGCTCCTGGCCGTGATCGTGCCAAGCCATGGCCGGGGTGATCACGAGATCGCCGCGCTGCATGGAGGTTTTCTCGCCGGCAACCGCTGTGTAGCCGCCGTTGCCCTCCAGCACCATGCGCAGCGCCGAGGCGGTGTGGCGGTGCGCTGGAGCGATTTCGCCGGGCATGATGAGCTGATAGCCGGAATACATGGACGCGGTGATGCGCGATCCCCCGGGCATGGCGGGATTTTCCAGCACGAGCACGCGGCGCTCGGCCTCTTCGGCGGTCAGCAGCGCGCCGGCTTCCATCAGCAGGGGGCGCGCGTCGGCGAATTTCCACACATGCGCGGCGAATTTTGAGGTCGGCTCATCGGGCACGAGGCCTTTCAACACTTCCCACAGGGGCGCCATGGACTGCGGTGAGAGCCGGTCATAAAACTTCCGGCGCGCGGCCATCGTGTCTTCAGCGGCTGAGGTCTGCATGGCACACTCCATTTATTTCCGGGAGATACTGTCCCGATTGTTCTAGCACCGCGCCGACGCGCGGCCAAACCGCAAGATGTCAGGCCGCGCGGGCGCTTTCAGCGG
>JANYFM010000343.1 GCA_025362655.1 Hyphomicrobiales bacterium
GGCAGGCTGGTTGCCGCCACCAAAAATAATAGCGGATCGATACCATAGGCTGCGGCAATCGGCATAGGCTTGCCGGCTTTCCAGTATTTGTCGCGGTCCAGTCCGGCATCTTTGCCCGGCGACGTGTAGACGCCGATCTCGCGCGGCCCTTTCACCATCATCCGGTAAGTCCCGACATTGATGCGCCCGCTCTCCGGGTCTTTGGTGATAACGGCGTCGCCGGTGCCCAGATACAGGCCGCCGTCGAGCGGCCACATGCGCTGCGCCGGAAATTTGCGGATATCGATGGCATCGCCATCGACGATATTGGCGTTGCAGACAGCGCCCGCCGCCGGCACCTCCACGGGGGGTATCTTGTGACCGAGCTTCTGCTGGAGTTTCCGCACCGCGATCAGCGGATGCTCCACCGGCTCCTCGCCGATCATCACGCAGAAGCGCGAGAGATTGCAGCCGATCATGTTGTAGAGAACCCGGTGGCCCGGATGTCCTTTGACGTTCTCAAACAGCAGCGCCGGGCTTTTGGAGCTGCCGACGAGGTAAGAAATCGTCGCCGTCTCAAGGTTGGGGTCAACCTCCGCCGTGATGCGCTTCAATTCGCCGAGCGCATCGACCTTTTGCAGCCAGAGATCGAGATCGCTGTGATTATGGCCGATGGCGGCTTTGGGATTGGCCGCGGGCGCGCCGGTTTTCGGCGTCACGGGGATATTCATGTCCATGGAGGCTCCGCTTCAACAGTGTGGCCGGACGATAGCCCCGGCCAGCCGCGCCGCCAAGCCATGCCGTCAAGCCAAACCGTCAAATTTTGCCGCTCACCCCGGCTTCGAAGCGCTCAGAAAGGCCAATCCCTCTGGTGTGGCGTGAACGAAAACGCCCCTCCCACCGGCAAACCGGCGCTCAACAAAGCCGCGGTCCACAGCGTCCTCCCAGATGGTCAGCCGAGGGCAGGAGGTGCGCCAGGCGTCGATCACCTCGACATAGGCGCGCGGCTCGCGGTCCACCCATTCGATGAGATCGCGGACAAGAGAATCATTGGTGTTGATCACAGCTTCCTCCCGTTCATGGCCAAATCAGCAGATACGCGCCCTGCGCCAGATATACGACGGCGATGACGGTGATGATATGCCCCGCCCACTGCCGGTACTGCGTGTCGCTGAGGCGCTCCAGAATCGGCCGCGCCAGCGATGTGCCGGCCATCGAGGAGGCGACCGCCAGCGCCGCCATGAGCGGGTCCACGCTGGCCGCGCCTTCCACCAGCCCGCCGAAATAGGCGAGCTTTGCCCCGTGGCCGGCAACCTGACAGATGGCCTTGGTGGCGACGATCTCGCGCCGCTCGTAAGTCCCGCCGAGAAAATACGTGTCGATCAGCGGACCGGAAACCCCCGTCAGCAGCATCAGGCTCATGCTCAGCGAGCCAAACAGCGCGCCATGCAGAAACACCTCCGGGTTCGGCTTATAGCCGGACGGTATCAGACGGACGAGAAACGGCGACAAGCCCAGCATAATCAGCGCCACGGGCTTCGGCGGCACGAATCGCCACCAGGACCAGAGCGCAAAAGCAATCGCGCAGCCCGCCAAAAACACACCGACAGCCCGCCAGCGGACATAGCGGCGCCACAGCAGCCCGCGCCAGCCATTGGACGCCATTTGCGTCACGCCATGCAGCGCCATCGCCTCGGGCAGCGGCAGCAGCGCCAGCAAAATCCCGACGAGGATCAGCCCGCCGGCCATCCCAAATATGCCGGACAAAAAGGCGGTGCCCAGCATCGTGACCACAAGAGCGAGCATAAGCGTGATGGACATCGGCAAAGCCTCCGCCCTTTGAATGCCCCGGCTGCAAGGCATTCGCAAGCGGCTTCACATCCGCTATGCCTTGACCCAATCAAAGCCCGCGAGGGGCATACGAAAGCGGCTTGGCGCGTGTGCTGAATCAGATCGGCGCCGTTCCCGCGCCGGTTTGATTCGCCGCAGCCGCGGGATAAGCTGCGGACATGGGACGGACTGGGAATCGCAACCGAATGACGCGGCGCATCGCAGCCGCTTTGGCCGCCTTGTGCGCGCTGGCGGCGGCGCCGGCGCTGGCGGAATTTCCCGACCGCCCGGTGAAAATCATTGTGCCTTTTCCGCCTGGCGGAGGCACCGACCTCATTGCCCGCATGATTGGAGCAGGCATGGCCGAGGAGCTGGGCCAGCCCTTCATCATCGAGAACAAAGCCGGCGGCGGCACCGTCATCGGCACGGATTTCACCGCCAAAAGCGCGCCCGACGGGCATACGATGGTGATCGCCTCCTTTGCCCACGCCGTGAACCCGAGCCTCCAGCCCGCCTTGCCCTACGACACGCAAAAGGCTTTCGCGGCGATAGGCATGATCGGCAAATCCTACAACGTCCTCGTCACCGCGCCCTCAAGCCCGCTGGCGAGCGTCGGCCAAATTATTGCCGCCGCCAAATCAAAGCCCGGCGCCCTCACCTTTGGATCGCAGGGCCCCGGCACCTCGGCGCATTTGGCGGGCGAGCTGTTCGGCAATCTCGGCGGGTTCACTTTGCTTCATGTGCCTTATCGCGGCGCGGCACAGGCCATTACTGACCTTATGGGAGGGCAGATCGACATGATGTTTGCGACCTCCGCCGCGGTGTCGGGGCTGGTCGCCGGCGGCCAGATGCGCGCTGTGGGCGTCACCGCGCCGGCCGGAAAATCCCCGCTGCCCGGTGTTCCCGCCATCGCCGACGCCGGTCTGCCCGGCTATGCCGTGGAAAGCTGGTACGGGCTTTTCGCGCCCGCCGGCACGTCCGCCCCGGTGATCGCCAGGCTCAACGCCGCGCTCAACAAAGTCGCCTCGTCAGGCGCGTTCCAAAAACGCATCGAACCCGAGGGCCTTGCCGTCACGCCAGGGGCGCCCGAAGCGCTGGACCTATACGTGCGCGGCGAAGAGGCGCGCTGGCGCAAAATCATCACCGAGAACAAAATCACTCTCAACTGATCGGCGCGGCATAATCATGAGTGAAAAACGGATCGAAATCACCCATGCCCAGGGCGTCGCCACCATCGCGCTCAACCGGCCGGACAAGCGCAATGCGATGAATGACGAAATGCGCTCGCAGCTTATCGAAGCGCTGGAGGCCACCGCCGCCGACAAGGCCGTTCGCGCGCTGGTCATCACCGGCAACGGCAAAGGCTTTTGCGCCGGCGGCGATATCGCCGGCATGGAGGCGCGCATGAAAGCGCCCGCCGGGGAAATCGCGTTCAATGGCTGGAGCCGTCAGCTTCGTGTGCATCATTGCGTCGGCCTGCTGCACCTCATGCCCAAACCCGTCATCGCCGCCGTCAACGGCCCGGCGGCGGGGCTGGGCGCTGACTTGGCGCTGAGCTGCGATTTCGTTGTCGCTAGTCACGGCGCCTGCTTCACATGGTCCTACATCCACCGCGGCCTCGTTCCCGATGGCGGGGGCTTGTATTTTCTGCCGCGGCGCGTCGGCTTGGCGCGGGCCAAGGAATTGATCTTCGGCGGACGCAAAGTGGAGGCGGAGGAAGCGCTGAGGCTCGGCATCGCCGACCGGCTCGCCGCTCCGGAAAATCTGCTCGCCGAAGCGCAGGCGTGGGCGCGTGAACTGAGCGCCGGCTCGCCCGCCGCGCTGGCGCTCGGCAAAACCATTCTCAACCAGAGTTTTGAGATGACGGCCGAACAGATATTCGCGCAGGGCAGCCAAGCCCAGGGCATTTGCTACACCAGCCAGGAGCACCGGAGCAGTGTCACGGCGTTTTTGGACAAGAGCGCCAAACCCCGCTGAGGGATTATCATGGACGCGATTTCACGCCTGATGCGGCCGGCGAGCGTCGCGGTGATCGGCGCCTCGGCTGACCCGGCAAAAACCGCCGGCAAGCCGGTCGCGTTTTTGCTGAAGCACGGATTTTCCGGGGCCATTTATCCGGTCAATCCCCGCGTTCAATCCATCGGCGGACTGCGTTGTTATCCCGACATCCAATCGCTGCCCGGCGCGCCGGACGCAGCCATCATCCTGCTCGGAGCCGCGCAGGCCGCTTCCGCAGTGCGCGCGCTGGCGGCGCTGGGCACGCCCGCGGCCGTCGTGCTCGCCGGCGGCTATGCGGAAGCGGGCGCCGAGGGCGCGCGGCTGCAATTCGAATTGCGGGAGGCCGCCGGAGCCATGCGGCTTCTCGGACCCAATACCATCGGCCTCGTCAATCTCACCGACGGCATCACGCTCTCCGCATCCGGCGCGCTGGACATGGATGTGTTCCCCAAAGGGAATATTGGAATTGTCTCGCAAAGCGGCGGCATTCTCGGCGCGCTGCTGTCGCGCGCGGCGGGGGGCGGCGTCGGCCTGTCAAAACTGATCGCCACCGGCAACGAGGCTGACCTTGATCTCGCCGATTTCATCGATTGCCTGGCTGATGATACCCACACCCGCGTCATCGCGCTTTACATCGAGAGCGTGCGCAACCCGGAAAAGTTCGCCGCGGCCGCGCTCAAAGCCGCGCGCGCGGGAAAGCCGGTTGTGGCCTACAAAATCGGCCGATCCGAAGCCGGCGCCCGCGCCGCCGTGTCGCATACCGGCGCGCTGGCCGGCAGCGACCGCATGTATGATGCCTATTTCCATCGGCTCGGCATCATCCGCGCGCGGCGTTTCGGCGATCTTCTCGATATTTGCGCGGGCCTTTCCGCCGGCAGGTTTCCGCGCGGCAACCGCGTGGCTGTGCTCACGTCAACCGGCGGCGCGGGCACGCTCGTTGTCGATGCGCTGGGGGCCGAAGGCTTTGAGGCTCCCGCGCCGGACGCGGCGGCCGCGGCGGGTCTGCGCGCGCTGATCGGGGGCGGGGCCGCCGGCATGGACGCCAATCCCGTCGACGTCACGCTTGCGGGGTTGCAGCCGGATATCCTGCGCGGCGCAATCCGCATTCTTCTCGCCAGCGAAAGCTACGACGCGCTGATCATCATCGTCGGCTCCTCGGGAATCGGCAGGCCCGAACTGATGGCCGATGCCATCGCGCCATGCCTCGAAGGCAGCGCCAAACCCGTCATCGCCTACCTCAGCCCGCACGCGCCGGCGGCGGGCGCGGTGCTGACGGCGCGGGGCGTGCCCTGCTTCACGCAGCCCGAAGCCTGCGCCGCGGCGCTGGATGCCATGCGGCGCGCGGCTGAACCCGGCTCCGCTGCGGGGGCCGCGGCGCGCGCCGATATTTCCTTGGAAGGCATCGGCGGCGGCCGGCTGGATGAGGCGGGGGCCAAGGCTCTGTTCGCGCGCTTTGGCGTGCCTTGCGCGCGGGAAAAGATCGTGTCGTCCCCGGCCGAAGCCGAACAGGCCGCGCGCGGGCTCGGCGGCCGCGTCGCGCTGAAGATTCTCAGCGCGGATATCACGCACAAAAGCGATATCGGGGGCGTAGCCCTGGGTGTGACCGCGCAGGACATCGCCGCGCGCATGACGCGCATGGCCGCTGACGTGAAAGCCGCCGGCGGCGATCCGCCGCGGCGTTTTCTGGCGCAGGAAATGATTTCCGGCGGGGTCGAAATGATCCTCGGCTTCCATCGCGATCCCCTCGGCGGGGCGATCCTGCTTGGCATGGGCGGCACGGCCGCGGAGCTGTTCGCGGACACGGTCCTGCGGATGCCGGCCCCCGGATGCGGGCTGACGCGCGCGCAAGCGCTGGCCATGGCGCGCGGGTTAAAGGGCTGGCCGCTGCTGGATGGTTACCGCGGGCGCGCGAAAGCCGATATCGACGCGCTGATTTCCGCCATTGTCTGCTTTTCCGCGATGGCCGCTCAACTCGGCGAAAGACTGATTGAAGCGGAGATCAATCCGCTGTTCGTGCTGGCCGCGGGAGACGGCGCGCGGGCGGCGGACGGGGTCTGCGTGCTGGCGCCCTGATTTCAGCGGAGTGCGCGGGCGCACATTAAAAATCCGGCCGCGCGGCATTATCGCCGCCGGAGCACAGCGCGGCATGAAGGAGCGGCCATGGGCGATCTTCCGGATATCATCGGCACCGTCAGCATCGGGTTTAACGACGGCGCGCCGTCTCTGGTCTTCACCGGCCCGGATGTGCCCGGCCTGTCCGGTGTCGGCACGACAATGACCCTGAGCTACGATGCCGAGAAGCACCGCGTTCAGGTCAATGCCGGCCTCTCCGCCGGCGATGACTCCATGACCGTGGATTTGACTTCGCTGCCCGAGGAATGGCAGCGCCTCGTGCAGCGCGCGCAGGGGTCGCGAACCAGCCGTGTGACGCTGCCGACGCCCACCTGCGCCAGCCTGCAAACCGGTGACGGGTTTATCAGCTACGCGGATTACCGGCAGATGGCGCGGGCCGGGCGGGGGCCGGCGCCCGCCGCCGGAACATTCAATCCGTTTGATGTCAATGCGATGCGCCGCGCGGCGGCCGCCGTGCTCTACCCGCCGCTCACCCGCGCCATGTTCGACCGGCTGGTCGCGCGATGCCGCGGCCGACAGATACTGGGCATGTGACGACGGACCTTTCCCGCCGGCTACTTCGCCAGCGGGTCCGGCCGGATTTGGAAATGCACCGCCATCGGCTTCATGCCTTTGCCGCCTTCAATCAGCCAGGGCGCGCGGTCTCCGCTCGATGTCCAAAGGCCCCGGCCCTTCCAGCCGGCATTGATATCATCGATGCGCCCGTCAAAACCTTTTGCGTAGAAGCCCTGGGGATATGGCACTTTCAGCGATATCATCTTGCCGTCTTTCAGCGCCACAAGGCCGTCGTTGAGATTGGCGGTGGACATCGGCACATCCTTGCCGAGACCGAAAGTGTCGTGCTGATCAACCCAGGTGTAATAGCTCGATTCCGCGCTGTTCTCGCCAAGGCCCTCAAAGCCGGGGCCGGGATATTGATAGAAAGCCCAGCCCTCCGGGCAATGATTGCCCGTGGCGTTCGGCCCGTTGAGCGGGTTGCGGCATTTGCTGCGGTCAAAACTGCCGAGATGCCCGCTGGCCAGCGATGACCAGACAACGCCCTTGGAATCAATATCGCCGCCGCGCGGGCCGAAACCAGGCATCGGCACGTTGTAGATTTCGCTCAGCGCGGTTTCCGGCGGGCTTGAACCGGGGTTGAGGCGCACGACAGCGCCGGGATTGGCCCGGTACGTGCCCCACACCGAATTGTCGGCGGGGTTCGGCATGACAGCATAGAAGCCGGTGTTGATGCGGCGGTTTTTGCCGGGAACGGAGGGCTGTCCGGGTTCGGTGTATTCGTGCGGCTTGCCGTCGCCGACGGTATCGAGCACGAGCGGCGCCCAGCCTTGGGATTTCATCGCGTCGCCGGTGGCATCAAACATTTTGGTGTTGAGCCAGCCGACGACCGGCCCGCCGCCGCTGGTCCACAAAGTCTCGTTGGCGTCATAGCCGAATTGCAGATGATGCGTCTGGAAGCAGGTGTCGACGAACGTGTATTTCATCGTCTTGGGATCGAGCACGGAAATCGACCGGTGCGTCTCCTCAAGCGGGAAGAGCTTCGCCGACGCCAGATCAGACCCTTTTTTGCAGGAATCGGGATTATGCGGGCCGCGCACGGCGGCGGCGAGCCAGACGCGTCCGTCGCGCCCGATCATCGAATTGTGATTGTTGATCTTGGTGTCCCAGATTTTCTCGTTGCCCCAATACGGCGAGGGCGCCAGCGGCTTGATGCCGGCGGCATGGCCGGGCCCGAGTCCTTCAGGCGTGTCGGCATCGCGGACCGGCGCCTTAAAATTGACGACGGTCGCCGTTTTCGGATCGAGGATCGGAATCGTGTCGGTGGAATATTCCGGCGAGCCGTATACGGGGCCGTAGCCGTTGACCGTGGGATTGCGCCGGTCCGTGGCGGTGAGATCATGCAGATACTGCTTCTCGTTGCCCCAGTCCCAGGTGGTGACGACGACATTGCGCTCCAGCCCCTGCGGGCGGTTCGGCTTGCTCTTGGGCAGTTCGCCTTTGGCGACGCGCTCCGTCCAGTCGCCCAGATATTTGTAAGGCGCGCCGCCGAGCTGGCCCGCGAGAATGCCGACCATGGATTCGCCGGCCTGGCCCGACTGCGTGCGCCGCATCCACGCGTCCTCGTGAGTCTTGAATTCGCCGAGGCCGGCGGGGATCGTGCGGGTCGAAAGCTGGCCGAGCTGGTGGCAGCCGACGCAGCCGCTGTTCTTCATCAGAAACAGCCAGTCGGTCTGCTTCACTTTCTCGGGGATATCGCCCTTGGCGCCGAAATCGCCGGCGGCGGGGATTTTCATCATCGAGTACCAGTGAATCGCCGGATAATATTTCGCCGCCGCCGCCGCGTCGGGCGCGGGAACCGCGGTGAGATTCAGCGTCGCGCCGGGTTCGCCGTCGACTTTAGCGCTGTCCACGAGGCCGTAGCCGCGCGACCAGATTTTATATTTGGCTTTCGGCAGTTCCGGCAGGGCATAGCGGCCCTGATCGTCGGTCACCACCATTTTGGCAAACCGCGTCGGCAGATCGCGCGTCTCCGCGATCACCCAAACGCCCGCCTCCGGGCCATTGGGGCCGCTGACGACGCCGGTGATGTAATCGGCGGTCTGCGCGCCGGCGCCGCCAAACATCGTCATGACGATCACCGCCGCGGCGCCCGACAACAAGTGCGTTCTGATGCTCATTTTTCTCTCCCGGCCGCGGCGCGTCCGCTGAGGCGGCGCGCTTTGTTTGATTTTCAGCGCCAGACTAGCACTTTCAGCGCCGGGCGAAAGCCCCCGGCTGATTTATTGTCACAGCCCCTTCAGGCGCGGCAGCAGCGCCAGCGCGTTCTCCCGGTCAATGGCGGCGCGCAGCGCCGGCGCCAGCGGATAATCGGCAAGCTCATCGATGCCGTGGCTGGGATCGATGAATGGATAGTCGCTTCCGAACAGAATATGCGAAGGCGGGAAAAAGCTCAGCAGCGCCGCCATTTGCGGCGCGCTGCTGGCTGATGATGTGTCGCAATAGAGCCGCCTCAGCTCGTGTTCAATGCCCAGCGGATTGTTGGCGGTGAAGCCTTTGTCCCGGCCGCCGACAAAATCGATGCGCGCCGCGAGAAACGGCAGCGCGCCGCCGCCGTGCGAGAAAATGAATTTGATATCCGGACAGCGCGCCAGCGTGCCGTTGAGCACAAGGCTGGTGATCGTGCGCAGCGTGTCCAGCGGAAATTCGATGCCCTGCGGCGCGAGGCCGGGAATGAGGCCCGCCGTGCAGGGATGCGCTGTGGGATGCACATAGACGACGCATTTCCGCCGGTTAAGCTCCTCAAACACAGGCGCGAAGGAGGCATCGCCCAGCGCCTTGCCGTCATAGTTCGACAGCAGCCCGATGCCATCGGCCTTCAATGTGTCGAGCGCGTATTCGATTTCCCGCAGCGCGCCCTGCGTGTCAGGCGGCGCGGCGACGGCGAAAAAGCCGAAACGCCCGGGATAATCCCGCACAGCGTCCGCCGCGCATTCGTTCCAGTCGCGCGACAGGCGGCGCGCCGCGCTGATATCCCCGTGCCAGACGCCCGGCGTCGAAATCGAGCCGATGGCGCAGGCGATGCAATGCTGATCCATCACCTCGATCGCCTGGGCGGGCGTCCAGCTCAGCAGCCGCTCCTTGGAGGCGCCGGTATGCACATAGCCGGCGTTGCGCTCCTGCTCCCCGGCCATGTAACGGCGCGGCAGAAAATGATGATGAATGTCGATGCGCCCAAGCTTTGGATTTTCCATCAGCGCTTATTCCGGTTTGATATTGGCTGTTTTTATGACCCTGCCCCATTTTTCGTGCTCGGAGGCGAACAGCGCGCCGAGCTCTTGCGGGCTCATCGTCATCGGCGCGGCGGTCAGCACCGCAAGGCCGGCGCGGACCTTGGGTTCGGCGAGCGCCTCGGCCATTGCGCGGTTCAACGTTGTGATGAATTCCGGCGGGGTGCTTTTGCGGGCGACGAAAGCGAACCACACGTCCGCCGCGAAGCCGGGCACAAATTCCGCCACCGCGGGAATGTCAGGCATTTCTTTGATGCGCGCTTTGGTCGTCACGCCGAGCCCGCGCAGCGTGCCCGCCGCGATATAGTCGGCGGTCGGCAGATTGCTGAACATCAGCTGCACGCTTCCCGCCAGCAGATCGGTCAGCGCGAGCGCCCCGCCGCGATAGGGCACATGCGTCATTTGAATGCCCGTCATCATCTTTAACAATTCGCCGGTCATGTGCGGATCGGATCCGTTGCCGGCGGAGGCGTAGTTTATTTTGCCCGGATTGGCTTTGGCGTAGGCAAGGAACTCCGGCAGCGTTTTTACAGGCACCGAGGGATGCGCCAGCATGACCAGCGGACCGGTGGCGATGCCGGCAACGGGGACGAAATCGCGCATGAAATCGAATTCGAGCTTGTCATAAAGCTGGTTGGCGAGAACATTGCCCTTGTTGATGGAGAGAATGGAATAGCCGTCAGCGGGCGCGCGGTGAACCACGCCCGTCGCGATATTGCCGCCGGCGCCCGGGCGGTTGTCGATCAGGAATGTCTGGCCGAGGCGGTCGGTCAGAAATTGCGCGGACAGCCGCGAAACAATATCGGACGAGCCGCCCGGCGCCGTGGTGACAGCGATATGGACGGGCCGCGCCGGATAATCCGCGGCGCGCGCCGCTTCCGGCAAAATGGAAGCGGATGCGGCGGCGGCCGCGCTGCGCAAAACCTGCCGGCGTGAAAACATGGCGCGTCCCCCCTTTATGCTGGACGCCACCTGTATCAGATTTTCGCCGCGCGCGGAACGCGGGGCGGGCAATCCGGGGCATGACCGCGATTAGCCCGCAAACCGCGGTGATTTTTTCGTCTCCCCGCCATGCGCGCCAAATGCGGCGGCTCTTTCCCGTCCCTCAGTTGCGCTCATCCGGCAGCGAGGGCAGCGGCAGCACGGGGATGCCATCTTCGGCGAGAGACTTGGCTTCCTCAAAAGTAGCCTTGCCATGGATGGAGCGCCGCGGGCTGTCGCCGTCATGAATTTTACGCGCCTCGGCAGAGAAATTCGCGCCCACATCGGTCGAGTTTTCCGTCAGCTTGTCATGCAGATCACGGATCATCGAGCGCATCTGCCGCTGCTTGTCATCGAGCAGCGCCACCGGCTGGGCCGGCGCGGCAACGGGCGCGGCGGCGGCGGGCGCGATATCCCGCGCCTGCGCGGCGGAGCGGCGTTTGGAAGTGGATACGTTGGGCGCCATCAGCGCCTTGGTGACTTTCGTCGACCGGCACGCCGGGCATTCGACGAAACCGCGCTTCGCCTGGCGGTCGAACGAATCGCCGCTGTCGAACCAGCTTTCGAATTCGTGCCCCTGCCCGCAAACCAGAGAATATTTAATCATGGCATACCGCTGTCATCCCGCGAGCATGGGGTCGAGCCTGCCCGAATGCTCAAGCGCGTGGAGATCGTCGCAGCCGCCGATATGGGCTCCGCCGATGAATATCTGCGGCACGCTGGTGGCGCCGCCCGCCCGCGCCGCCATGGCGCGTTGTTTGGCGGCATCGCCATCGACGGCGACCTCTTCGAAGGCGGCGTTCTTTTTGCGCAGGAGGCTGATCGCCGCTTCGCAATAGGGGCAGTACATTTTGGTGTAGATGGTGATCGGCGGCATGGGCGGTTCCGGCGGCTGTGATGACCGCCCTTATATGGGCAGTCACCCCGCCGTCACAATATGAATTCAGCCCGACAGCACCACCCGCGCAAATGTCAGCACGTCCACATTGGCGGCGCCCGCCCTCAGCAGGGCGCGGGCGGCGGCGTTGGCGGTGGCGCCGGTGGTCAGCACGTCATCGATCAGCACAAGCCGCGCGCCGGCGATCCGCATCTTCGCCTCATCGCCGACAAAGAAGGCCCCCTGCAAATTAACCGAGCGCTGCAATTTCGACAGGCCAACCTGCGGCGGCGTCGGCTTGACCCGCTCCAGCGCGTGCAAATCGACGGGAACCCCGCAGGCGTCGGACACCGAATGGGCCAGCGCCGCCGCTTGATTGAACCGCCGCGAAATCAGCCGGATTCGGTGCAGAGGGATGGGGATCAGCCTGTCCGCCCCGTCCAGCACGTCCGGCCCGGCCCTTGCCATCCACAGGCCGGCGGGGCCTGCCACTTCCATCCGGTCCCAATATTTGAAGCGGTATATGATGCGCCGCGCCGGCCCCTCGTCGAAAGCGCAAACCGCCCGCGCCCTTTGCCAGACCGGCGGATCCGCCATGCATTCGGGCGACAGCAAGCCAGGTCCAAGGTCCTGGGCAAAGGGGGTGCCGAGCCGCTCGCAATAAGGCCGCTCGATGAAACGCACCTGCGTCCAGCACTCCGCGCAAAGGGTGTGCGGAGCGCTCACAGCCGCGCGGCAGGACATGCAGGATGGCGGGTAGAAGAGGTCCAGAGCGCGCCGCCCTATCGCCAAAGCCGCTTCCCGCGCGCGCGCGGTCAGCGGCGGGCCGGCCTCAGGCGGCTCGCGGGCGGCGGGCGCTTGCGCGCCGGCGGGAAGCCAGGAACTCATGGGGAACAACACAGGCGATAAAAAGGACGGTGAATGTAGACGCGGTTTCGCCGGGTTGCCAAGAGCGCGGCAGCCTTAATTTGTCATTTCCGCCAGCCCGCGCTTTGCCACCATCTCAATAAAGGCGGAACGTGTTACTTGCTCCGTACCGCCTAAATGGGCGCATTTTTAGACATTATTCACGGCGCTCCGCTGCCCCGGCGTGGCGAGCTGGCCCATTTGCCGCTCCGCCCCCGCCTGAATTTGACACTTCCCCGCCGCTGCGCTTATAGAACGCCTGTTCCAGCGCGGCTCACGCCGCGTTTTTCTTTTGCCTCCGCGCAAAAGAGGGGAACTCCACCCGGTCACTGTAAAGAAGCCGGCCGCCCGATCCCCGGGCAGAGCCGGATTGAACACGGAGAAAAACGATGTTCGCAGTCTTCAAAACCGGCGGCAAGCAGTATCGCGTCGCCGCCGATGACAAGATTACGATTATGACGATCCCCGGGGCTCCCGGCGATATCATCACTTTCGACAGCGTTCTCATGCTCGTCGATGGCGATAACCACCAGATTGGCGCTCCCCATGTGGCGGGCGCGAGCGTTGCCGGCGCCATTGTGGCGCATGAGCGCGGCCCCAAGGTCATTGCTTTCAAAAAGCGCCGCCGCAAGAATTCCAAGCGCAAGCGCGGCCACCGCCAGGACCTGACGATTCTGCACATCACCGAGATTCTCACTGGCGGCGCAAAGGCCTCAAAAGCGGCTCCCGTTCATATTGCATCCGCCAAAGCCACTCCCGCGATGGCGGCTACCGCCGGCGGCGCGGTTTCCGACGATGTCGAGCTGATCGGGGGCATTGGCCCGACGATTGGCAAAAGGCTGAAGGAACACGGCATCACCACCTGGAAACAGGTCGCCGCCTGGACCGACGCCGATATCGCCAAGTGGGATGCTGAGCTGGCCCTGCGCGGCCGCGTCGTCCGCGAGGAATGGGTCGAGCAGGCAAAAGAGCTGCTGGCCGGCAAGCCGCCGCGCGCCAAAATCGATCAGGCCCGCGCGGCGGATCACGAATAAGCGCCGCGTCCGCGCGGGGACTTTGAGAAACACGGGAAAGCGGGTATACCGCCTGCAATCCCTTTTATTCACGGCGGCGCAGGGCGCTGTCCGCAGATTCGGAGCGTTACGATGGCTCACAAAAAAGCAGGCGGTTCTTCCCGCAACGGCCGGGATTCCGACGGCCAGCGTCTTGGCGTCAAGAAATTCGGCGGCGAAACCGTGCGCGGCGGCAATATCCTCGTGCGACAGCGCGGCACCAAATTCCATCCCGGCGCCAATGTCGGGATCGGCGTCGATCATACGCTTTTCGCCATGGCCGACGGCAAAGTGGCGTTTAAAGTCAAAGGCAAACGCTCTTACGTCAATATTGTGCCGGCGGTAAAATTGCAGGCAGCTGAATAGGCGGCGGCTTTTAGACCCGCCGCCGGCTTTTAAAGCCCCGGCGGACAGGGTCTCGTCACAAAGACCGGATAGTCCGAAACTCCCTGAGGGGACGGGGCGGCAAAAATGCCGAAAACCCGTGTTTGCGCTGAAGCGCGCCCTTGAGAGAAACGGAGCCCGGACATGTTCCCGGATTTAATGCGAGACGATGTTTTCCGGCTGGAGACCGGCCGCCTATGGCTGCGCTGGCCGCGCGCTTCTGATGTCGGGCGCATCGCGGAATATGCCGGCGACCGCGACGTTGCGCAAATGACGGCGCGGATTCCGCACCCCTATCCGCCCGGCGCGGCGGCGGAATTTGTGCTGATGGCGCGCGCCGGCAATCTCCAGGGCCGGCAAATCACGTTGGCGCTGGCCATCAAACAGCGCCCGAACGAGCCGGTGGGCATCGTCGACCTTCGCGAGGCCGGTCCCCGCAAGGCTATCATCGGCTTTTGGCTCGGCAAGCCTTTCTGGGGGCAGGGCCTGATGAGCGAGGCCGTCTGCGCGCTTTTGGGTTTGGCGTTCCGGGCGGCGAACCTCGACTCGATCGTTGGCGCATTCCGCCCCGGCAACACCGCTTCGCAGCGGGTGATGCTGAAAGCCGGCTTCGCCCCCGATGGGCGTGAGGACATCGACGCGCCGGCGCGGGGCGGTTCCATCGCGTCGGAGCGTTTGCTGTTGACGCGCGCCCTGTGGCAGGGGTGTCCGCCCCAGGGCGCCCGGCAGCCCGCGCTCGCGCAGGCGCGATAGATTAAGCCGCGGGGGTTGCGCGGGCGAACGACACACGCGCCGAAAAAGGCAAACCGATGAAATTTCTCGACGAGACCAAAATCTATGTGCGCTCCGGCGACGGCGGGGCCGGCTGCGTCTCCTTCCGCCGCGAGAAGTTCATCGAGTTCGGCGGCCCCGACGGCGGCGACGGCGGGCGCGGCGGCGATATCATCGCGGTCTGCGTCGATGGGCTCAACACGCTGATCGACTACCGCTACAGGCAACATATGAAGGCCCAAACCGGGGTCCACGGCATGGGCAAAAACCGCGCCGGCGCCAACGGCGGGGACGTCGTGCTGAAACTTCCCGTGGGCACCCAAATCTTCGAGGAGGATAACGAGACGCTGATCGCCGATCTCATCTCGATTGGCCAAAAAGTTGTCATCGCCCGCGGCGGCAACGGCGGCTTCGGCAATGCCCATTTCACAACATCGACGAACCAGGCGCCGCGCCGCGCCAATCCCGGCCAGGACGGCATCGAATGCACGCTTTGGCTGCGGCTGAAACTGATCGCCGATGCCGGCCTCGTCGGCCTGCCCAACGCGGGCAAATCGACGTTTCTGGCGACCGTCACCGCCGCCAAGCCGAAAATCGCCGATTACCCCTTCACCACGCTGCATCCCAATCTTGGCGTCGTGCGGAGCGACGACCGCGAATTCGTATTGGCCGACATTCCAGGCTTGATTGAAGGCGCGCACGAGGGCCTTGGCCTCGGCGACCGTTTCCTCGGCCATGTCGAGCGCACGCGCGTGCTGCTGCATCTTGTCGAAGCGACAACGCAGCACGCGGGAACCGCCTATCGCATCATCCGCGGCGAGCTCGAAGCCTATGGCCACGGGCTCGGCGAAAAGCCGGAAATCGTCGCCCTGTCCAAAACCGATATCGTCGATGCCGAAACCGTTAAAAAGCAGACGGAACGGCTGAAACGCGCCATGCGGACCTATGGCCCCCCGCTGGCCGGGGACGCGCGCCGCCAGCCGCCGCTGATGCTCTCGGCGGCAACCCGCCTTGGCGTGACCGAGGCTCTGCGCGCCCTCGCGGCCAATATCGACACGGCGAAGAAAGTCGACGAACAGGAACAGGCGCCGGCCTGGGCGCCGTGAGGAAGCGGCTCAATTCCAGCCCGCGAGAGGATGGAATCGTGCAAAAACCCGGACATCGTCGCAAAAATTGCGTCCGGCGATTATGCCTTGCCCAAACTCCTTGGACTCGCCCGCCCCGCCCTCAATTCCCCCGCGCAGCGCGAAATCCATTCGAGGAAAACCGCACGTCGAAATCATATTTGAACCGCGAGGCCGAGCGCAGATAGCGCGGATCATTGTTGAAGGACCCGCCGCGCAGAACGCGCTCCGGGCACTGCGCTTTCGCCCACGGGGTCCCGTCCGCCGGCGCGCCCCGGTATGAATCGTTCCAGCAGTCCTCGACCCATTCGGCCGCGTTGCCCATCATGTCATAAAGACCGAAGGCATTGGGCGGATAAGACCCCGTGGCGACAGTGTTGGAGCCCGGCTCGCTGTTGCAGCCGTTGCAATTGGCGCGGTTTGGCTCCATCGCGCGGCCCCAGGGATAGCTGGTCGTCGTGCCGGCGCGCGCCGCATACTCCCATTCGCTTTCGCTCGGCAGGCGGTAGGCCTTGCCGGTCTTCTTCGACAGCCACGCGAGATATTGCCGCGCGTCGTTCCAATCGACATTGGTCACCGGGCGCGCGCCGCGCCCCGCGCCCCGGTCGTTGGGCGAATAAGAACAGCCGCCCTCGGCAACGCAGACATCCCATTCCTCAAATGTTACCTCGCGCGGGCCGAGATAAAATGGCTTTTGGATGGTCACCGGATGCGCCGGCCCCTCCGTAGGAAACAGTTCCGTCGAGCCCATGGTGAAATTGCCGGCGGGAATCAGCACGAGTTCGGGACATTGCGGACAATCGCGTATCCGCGCGGCGGCGGGAGCAGCCGGCGCGGGAACGGGCGGGGCGGGAACGGGCGGAGCAACCGGCGGCGAAGGCGATGCCGCCGGCCTTGTCGGTGCAGCCGGCGTTCCCGGCCGCCCGGCGGTTTCGAGCTGTTTCAGCCTCTCCCGGGCCTGCGCTGCGAACTGCCCGGCGGGATAAGCGTCCAGATACATGCGAAAGTCAGATGGGATATTGGTATCTTTAATGTCGTTCCAGAACTGCGTCTCAAACGAGGAGACTGGCGCGGCGGGACGGGACGGCTGCGCCGGCCGGTTTTGCGCGGCGGCGGGCGCGGACAGCACCAGCGCCAGTGCCAGCGCCGCCGCGCAGTAAGCCACTAGCGTCAGGCGCATCCGCATTAAAACCGATCCCCCGTCATCGATATCCCTCACCGGCGCCGGCGCCGGACAGGACCGCCGACGGTCACCGTGATCTGCCGCGACATGACCGGCGGATCGTGCGGCACATGCTGAGCGTCCCCGAGGACAAGCTGAAGAGTATGCCTGCCGGGAGCCAGAACAATGGCCTTCTCAGTCTGGCCGCCGCCGAAATGCAGATGGTTGAGATCGCTGGGAATTGGCTGGCTGGCCGCGGGGGGCGGCGCGTCGATCAGCAGATGATGATGGCCCGTATTGGCCTTTTCCACACCGGCGGGCGCGACGCCCATATTGCGCAGCCCGAAGCGGACCATCGTATTGGGACGAATCCTCGCGCCGTTGCGCAGGTCGATGAAATAGACGGAGGCATCCCCGGGAGCGGCGGTGCGCCCGGCGGCCGGGCTTGCCGCCGCCGCTGGTGGAGCCGGAGTCGCGGCAACCGCCGGCGCCGCGTTGGCAGCAACCGTGACGCGGATCACTTTCGACAGCACCGGCGGCACGTGCGGCACATGATCGTGATCGCCGAGCGCCAGTTGAAGCGTGTGCGGCCCCGGCGTCAGCGTCAGTTCCGTTTCGGTCTGCGCGCGTCCAAAATGCAGGTGATTGGGATCAGCGGGAATCTCGCGCCCGGCCTGCGGCGGCGGCGCGTCAATGATCAGGTGATGATGGCCGGAGCCCGCCTTGGGGGTGCCCGCCGGAGCCAGCTCCATCCCGGAAATCGCAAATTTGACGATGGATTTAGGCGCAATCCGCGCGCCGTCCTCAAGCCCCGCAAAGGACACGCTGGCGTTGGCCGGCGAGGGAGTGCCCGCCTGCCCGCCGGGCGCCGCTCCAACACGAATTCGGATGACCTCCGACACGACCGGCGTGCCGTGGGCAACATGGTCCTGATCGCCGAGCACCAATTGCAAAGTATGCTCGCCAGGCGCGAGGGTGATTTCCGCCTCGGTTTGGCCCCTGCCGAAATGCAAATGATTGAGGTCACTGGGTATCGGCCGGTCGAGCGGCGGCAGCGGCGTGTCAACCAGCAGATGGTGATGGCCGGAATTGGGCTTCGACACGCCGGCGGCGACGATTTCGATATTGGACGCGCCAAACCGCACGGTGAATTTGGGCGGCACGACAGCGCCGTTCGCCAGTCCTTCAAAAAACACCTTCGCGCCAGGCCCCGCGGCGGCGCGAGCCGCTGGATTGGGCGTCTGGGCTGCGGCAAAACCGGCCGGCAGCCCGAGCAGAAGCGCGGCAAGCACGTGCGGAAATTGCATCCCAGACATCAGCCGCTCCTGACCAGGGGATAACGCTAACAGGGACGCGCCATGCCCACAAGGCGCGAACGCTAAGGCGCGCGAAATCCCCGCCGCGTCTTGATGCCGGCAGGCCGCGCTTCTATGGTCGCGCGCCATGGCAGCCCTCCCCTCCCTCGCCTCGTTTCGCCGCATTGTCGTGAAAGTCGGCTCATCGCTGCTTGTCGATCAGACCCGCGGCGAGGTGAAACGCGATTGGCTGGAGGCGCTTGCCTCCGATATCGCGGATCTTCATAGCGGCGGGCGCGATATTCTGGTCGTATCCTCCGGCTCGATCGCGCTGGGGCGCACGATTCTTAAACTGCCCGCCGGCGCGCTGAAGCTGGAGGACAGCCAGGCCGCCGCCGCCGTCGGCCAGATCGCGCTGGCGCGCACTTGGTCGGAGGTGCTCTCGGCCCGCGGCATCATCGCGGGCCAGATTCTCGTCACCCTCAACGACACCGAGGAGCGGCGGCGCTATCTCAACGCGCGCGAAACGCTGGGCCGCCTGCTGGCGATGCGCGCCGTCCCCGTCATCAACGAAAACGACACTGTGGCGACCACGGAAATCCGTTATGGCGACAACGACCGCCTCGCCGCCCGCGTCGCCGCCATGGCCAGCGCCGATCTGCTGGTGCTGCTCTCCGACATTGACGGCCTCTATACAGCGCCGCCGCATCTGGACCCCTCGGCAAAGCTGATTCCGGTTGTGCCCCGCATCACCGCCGAAATCGAGGCGATGGCCGGCGGCGCCGCCTCCGAATTGTCGCGCGGCGGCATGACCACCAAAATCGAGGCGGCGAAAATCACCACCACCGGCGGCGCTCATATGGTGATTGCCGACGGCCGCGTCGCCCATCCCATCGCCCGCATCGCGGCAGGGGCGGACTGCACCTGGTTTTTGTCCCCGTCCAACCCCGTGACCGCCCGTAAAAAATGGATCGCCGGCTCGCTGGAGCCGCGCGGCACCGTGCATATCGACGCCGGGGCGGCGCGCGCGCTGTTCGCCGGCCGCAGCCTCCTGCCGGCCGGCGTCACCCGCGTCGAGGGCGCCTTCAGCCGCGGCGACTGCGTGCTGCTGCGCGATGCCGGCGGCGGCGAAATCGGCCGAGGCTTGGCGGCTTATGACGCGGCGGAGGCCGCCCAGCTCGCCGGCCGCAATTCGCGCGACATCGAAGCCCTGCTCGGCGCGCCCGGACGCGCGGAAATGATCCACCGGGATGACATGGTGCTGGCGGGCGAATGAAGCGGAGCGGGGCTAAAGAATGATGAACATGGGGACCGCCGGTCCCCATTTTTAAAATCCCTACTCGGCCGCCCGCTTCATGTCCGGATAGACGCAATGCGCCTCAAGCGCGGCGGCGGGGCGGAAAGGCACCACCTTCGCCTCGACGAAGGGCAGCCTCAGTGTCGTCCACACATCCGCCAGCGCCTCGACCAAATCCGCCACATGGGCCTGCGTGTGGCGCGGGGTCGGCGTGATGCGCAGGCGCTCCGTCCCCATCGGCACCGTGGGGTAGTTGATCGGCTGGATGTAGATGCCGTGGCGCTCCAGCAGCATATCGCTCGCCTGTTTGCACAGGTCCGCATTATTCACCATCAGCGGCACGATGTGCGAATCATTGTCCATGACAGGCAGGCCGGCGGCCTTCAGCGCGTGCTTGGTCAGCGCCGCCATCTGTTGATGCAGGGCGCGCTCGGCGGAGGACGTTTTCAAATGCCGCACCGCCGCCGTCGCGCCGGCGGAAACGGTGGGCGGCAGCGCGGTGGTGAAAATGAACGACGGCGCATAGGAACGCACGGCGTCGATAATATTGGCATTGCCCGCGATATAGCCGCCCAGCGTCCCGAAGCCCTTGGCGAGCGTGCCCTCGACAATGTCGATGTCCGCCATCACGCCCTCGCGCTCGCAGATGCCGCCGCCGCGCGCGCCATACATGCCGACGGCATGGACTTCATCGACATAGGTCATGGCGTTATATTTTTTCGCCAGCGCCACGATCTCCCGCACCGGCGCGATATCGCCGTCCATGGAATACAGGCTCTCGAAAACGATAAGCTTGGCGCGCCCCGTCCCGGCCTGTTTCAGCAGCGCCTCCAGATGAGCCATATCGTTATGATCGAAGATTTTCCGCTCGCATTGGGAGCGGCGCACGCCTTCAATCATCGAATTGTGATTGAGCGCGTCGGACAGGATCAGACAATCGGGCAGCAATTGCGCGATCGTCGAGATCGCCGCGAGATTGGAAACCCAGCCCGAGGTGAAAGCCAGCGCGGCCTGTTTGCCGTGCAGGTCCGCAAGCTCGGCCTCCAGCTCGACGATGGGATGATGCGTGCCCGAAATATTGCGGGTGCCGCCGGCGCCCGCGCCGTGCCTCTGCGCGGCATCGACCACCGCTTGGATGACACGCGGGTGTCCGCCCATCGACAGATAATCGTTGGAGCACCAGATCACGACCTCGCGCGGCGCATCGGCCTGCCCCTCGGGCCGCCACAAAGCCACGGGAAAACGCAATGCGTCGCGCTCCAGATCGGCGAACACGCGGTAACGGCGCTCCGCCTTCAGACGCGCGATGGAATCATCAAAACAACGCTGGTAGTCCATACCGGCCACATCCATGAACAAACGACTTCGCTGACAAGTGTCTTCCCTGACACGTGTCTTCCCTGCCCGCCGGCCCGCCGGGCGCTTGGCGGCCCGCTGGTTCCTTGGAACCATTCCAAGTAATCATATATCCGCCGTCCCGTCGAGACGCGAAGCGGCGTTTGGTCTCAGGGCGGGGAGGCGGCCGGGGCGGGCCCCGTCTCCCCCTCCAGCAGGGCAAACAGCAAATGGTCCCGCCACGCGCCGTTTATGCGCAGATAGGCCCGCGCCAGCCCCTCGCGGCGGAAGCCGCCGCGTTCCAGCAGCCGCACTGAAGCCTCATTGTGGGGAAGACACGCCGCCTCGATCCGGTGCAGCCTCAGCGTGGCGAAGCCAAAGCCCGCGGCCGCCCGCACGGCGCGCCCCATAAACCCGCGCCCGGCGAAAGGCTCCCCCATCCAATAGCCCAGCGTCGCGGCCTGGGCGACGCCCCGGCGCACCTGTCCGAGGGTCAGCCCGCCCAGCAGGGCATTGTCGCCGTCGCGGAAAATCAGGAAGGGGTAGGCTTCGTCGCGGTCCAGCTCATCAGAATGGCGGCGCAGACGGCGGCGGAACGAAGCGCGGGTGAAATCATCCGCCGGCCAGGTGGGCTCCCACGGAACCAGAAAACTCCGGCTGCGCTCGCGCAGGCGCGACCATTGTTCAAAGTCCCGCATTTCCGCCGGGCGCAGGTAAATCCCCTCGCCGCGGACGTAATGGGCGCTCTCCGAGGAAGTGCCGAGCCGGAACAGCGCCATGAGGACTCAGATCCCCGCCAGTCGTTGACGCACGCCGACGGGATCGGGCGCTTTGGCGGTCTGGCCGACGACCGATACCGTCGGCGCGCTGCGCAGGGCGGCGCGTCCGGCGGCGCGGATTTCCTTGAGGGTCAGGCGGTCGATTTTCTCGACAATTTCGGCGCGCGGGAACACCCGCCCGAAGGCCAGCACCTGCCGGGCAATCTGATCGGCGCGGCTGCCGGGGGATTCGAGCGCGGTCAGCAGGGAGAGTTTCATGGAGGCGCTGGCGCGCCGCATCTCGGCATCGTTGAGCGTCTCGGCGCAATCGGCAAGGCAATCGAGGGCGACGTTGACGAGCTCCGGCACGTCCTTATGCGCGGAGGAGGCATGGAAGCCAAACAGCCCGGTGTCCGAATAGCCCCAGTGGAACGAGTATATCGAGTAGGCGAGGCCGCGCTTCTCGCGCACCTCCTGGAACAATCGCGAGGAGACGCCGCCGCCGGCCGCATTGGCGAAGACATGAGCCGCGTAAGTCGCGGGATCATGGAACGAGGGGCCCTCAAAGCCGATGACGACATGGGTCTGCTCGAGCTTGCGTTTCAGCCGGGCGTCGCCGCCGCGATAGGCCGCGGGCGCGGGCTTGGGGCGCTCCAGCGCCGGCATGGCGGAAAAATGCGCCACAGCGTTCTCGACGATTTTGGCGTGTTCCACGGCGCCGGCCGCCGCGATCACGCTCACCGGCTTGGTATAGTGGCGCCCCAGATAGCCCGCGACACTGGAACGGCTGTGTCCCGAGACGCCTTCGGGTGTGCCCAAAATAGGCCTGCCGATGGCCTGGCCGGGATAGGCGGCCTCATTGAACATGTCGAAGACGATATCGTCGGGCATGTCCTGGGCCTCGCCGATCTCCTGGATGATGACGCTTTTCTCGCGGTCCAGCTCGGCGGGATCGAACGCGCTTTCGGTCAGAATATCGCCGAGAATGTCGAGGGCGAGACCGGTGTCGGCGGCCAGCACGCGCGCCTGATAATTGGTGTGCTCGACGCCGGTGGCGCCATTGATATCGCCGCCGACGGATTCAATTTCCTCGGCGATGCCCTGCGCGGTGCGCCGGCGCGTGCCCTTGAACACCATGTGCTCCAACAGATGCGCCAGGCCCTGCTCGCCCTCGGCCTCATTGCGCGCGCCCGCATCAATCCAGATGCCGACGGAAGCTGTCTCAAGTTCCCGCATCGTGTCGGTGACGATGCGCAGGCCGCTTTCCAGCGTGGTGAGCTCAATGGTCAACGTGCCGCCCTCGCGCGTCCGCGAATGAATGCCTCGACGGCGGTTTGATCGTTTGCCAGCACCGTAAAACGCTCCCTGCGTGTGAGAATATCCCGCAAATGCGGGGGCAGCGGCGCCGCCCCGCCGGCCGCGGCCGAAACCGCCGCGCTGAATTTGGCGGGATGCGCTGTGCCCAGCGCGATCATCGGCGTTTCAGGCTCCCGCGCCAGCGCTTTGCGCGCGGCGTGAACGCCCACCGCTGTATGGGGATCGATGAGATAGCCGCATTCCCGGTAAACCCTGGCGATCTCTTTTTGCGTGCCTTCCCCGCCGGTTCGAAAGGCGTCGAAATCCCGGCGTATCGCCGCCAGAGGCGCCGCGGCGATCTCAAAGCGCCCGGATTGCCGCTGGCTCTCCATCATGCCCCTCACAGCGCCGGCATCGCGCCCGCTTGCGTCAAACAGCAGCCGCTCGAAATTCGAGGAAACCTGGATATCCATGGACGGCGATTGCGTCGGCCGCACCGCGCGGGCCTCGCACACGCCGCTGCTGAGCGCGCGCGGGAGAATGTCATTCTCATTGGCGGCGATAACGAGGCGGTCAACGGGCAGGCCCATGTTTTTGGCAATATAGCCGGCGAGAATATCGCCGAAATTTCCGGTGGGCACCGTGAACGAAACCCTGCGATGCGGGGAGCCCAGCGCAACAGCGCTGGTGAAAAAATAAACCGTCTGCGCCACAACCCGCGCCCAGTTGATCGAATTGACGCCGGAGAGCCTCAGCCCGTCGCGGAAGGCATGATGGTTGAACAGGCCTTTCACAATGGCCTGGCAATCATCGAATGTGCCCTCAACCGCGATCGTGTGGACGTTGTCCCCTGATGCGGTTGTCATTTGCCGCCGCTGCACATCGGAGACGCGGCCATGGGGATACAAAATGAACACGTCGGTCTGATCGAGGCCGGCGAACGCCTCAATCGCCGCGGCGCCTGTGTCCCCGGAGGTCGCGCCGACGATGGTGGCGCGCTCGCCGCGTTGTTTCAGCGCGTGATCCATAAGCCGCGCCAGCAATTGCATGGCGATATCTTTGAAGGCGAGCGTCGGCCCGTGGAACAGCTCCAGCACGAAAAGATTGTCGCCGATCTGCGCCAGCGGCGCGATAGCGGGATGGCGGAAGGCCACATAGGCGCCCTCCAGCATCGATGCAAAAGCGGCCGGAGCGATTTCGTCTCCGATGTAGCGCGAAATCACGGCCTGCGCGACCGCCGCATAGGGCTGCCCCGCATAGCCTGAGATTTCCGCTGCTGAAACAGCGGGATAGAACTCCGGCACATAGAGTCCGCCGTCGCGGGCAAGGCCCGCGAGCAGCGCATCGGTGAAGGAGAGGACAGGGGCTTGGCCCCGGGTGGAAAGATAGCGCAAGCGGTTTCCTAATGCGGCGGCGGCAGCCGCTTTGGCCGGACTGGCTTTAAAGGAAGTCCGCCGGGGTTGAAACGGTTAATTGCAGCGCGGCGGGCGGGCCGGAATGGGGCAAATCCGCGGCGCGATATCAATTTCCCGGCAAAACCAGCACTTTTGTCCGCGCCGGCAGGCTGTCCCGGGACAAAACCAGCGAGGGGGTGCTGGCATATTCCACCGGCCAAACCTCGCGCGCCTCAGCAAGGAAACGGTTCAGGGTCGAGGGCCCAAAAATGTGCATGGGGATGATGATCGAGGGCTGCAAAGCCTTGAGAACACGGATCATGCCCTGCTGGCCGAGGGTATAGCCGCCATCCACGGGCGCCAGCGCGATATCCACGCGGCCGATTTGTTTGAGGTGCTCTTCGGTCAGTTCGTGATGCAAATGGCCGAGATGCGCGACGCAAAGCTGCGACGCCTCAAAAACGAAAATGGAATTGGCGGCATATTCCGTGCCCCCGCCATAGTCGCGGATATTGGTGACGACATTGCGGATGCGCATGTCTTTGACGGTCAAATCATGCGCCGCCGCCCCGCCGCGCGGATCCCAGCCGCGCAGGACGTGGGGAATCGAGGGGCTGACATTGTTGGTGAAATGCGTGTTGTGCGCCTTGTTCATGGTGACAACATCGAGCTCGCCGCGCGGTTTGACGTAATCGTTGTAGTCGGTGGCGGCGCGCACGCCCATCGGTGTTTCCAGCAGGAAAGTCGCGTGGCCGATGAAAGTCAGGCCAAGCTCGTCCCTCTTCAGCGCGGCGCGCTGAAACATCGCCGGGCCCGAGGCGATCAGGCGCGGGCAGGGCTCGGGCAGCGGCGATTGGGCGCGCGCGCCGGGTGCGGCCGCAAGGGCGGTGACGGCGAGAACAATGGCGGCCAGTCTCATGGGACGCACCTTCATTGGGACGCGGAGCGTCCGTCGAAGTTTGCGCGGAGATGCCTCTCTCCGCTATTTCCGAACCAGTTTAGCCGCATCCAGCGCATTGCGATACAGGCCGAACTCCTTGCCGAGCGCCAGATAGATATCGAGATCATCCGGGCGAACCGCCGAGCTCCAGGTGGATACATTGACTGAATTGAAGCCGAGGGATTTCAACTCGATTGCCTTCGCCTCGGCGGGATTGGCCAATGCATAGGCAATGGCCTCGTCCATCGCTTCGCGGAACCCTTTAATGACAGCCGGGTTGGCGAGGGCGAAATCGCTCTTCGCCATATAGCCGATCATCAGAATATCCGGCGCGACCTCGGCGATGTAATCGGCGAGGATCGTCCCCGTGCCGGCATTCACCGCGAGGGTTCGGAACGGTTCGGTGATCGTCGCGGCATCAATGGTTCCGGCCTTCAGCAAATCGGACATTTGCGTGAAAATCGCCTCAACCCGGGTCACGGAGGCGGGATCGACGCCTTTCATAACCAGCCATTTGCGCAGAAAAATATCCATCGTTGAATTAAAGCCGGCGACGCCGATTTTGCGGCCCCTGAGGTCTTCCGGCTTCTCGATCCTGAGGCTGGAGCGCGTGATCAGGCCGATATACGGCGCCTCCCGCCGATGCCGCGAGCCGCCGGCGATAAGCTGAAGATCGAGCCCGCCGTCGTTGGTTTGCAGCAGCAGGGGAACCGTGCAGGCGCCGATCTGCAAATCCCCGGACATCAAGGCCGCCGGGATATTTGTGACGATGGGAATGCGTCTAAGCTGCGCATCAATGCCGCGCTGGGCGAAGAAGCCTTTGTCGCGGGCGATGATCAACGGCAGAAAATCGCCGCCGGGCGTGATATGGCCGATGGCGACCTTGATAAGCGGGGTTTGCGCAATCGCAGGCAGCGGCAGCGACGCCGCAAAACCGGTCCGTAGAGCGGAGCGGCGGCTCACAATCATGACAGGTCCCTGTCAAGCGCCAGGATATTGCCCGCGGGCTACCTCACCACCAGCTTGGACGCGTCCAGCGCCGTGCGGTACAGGCCGAACTCCTTGCCGAGCGCCAGATAAACATCGAGATCATCCGGTTTGACCGCTGTGCTCCATGTCGGGGAATTAATCGAGTTGAAGCCGAGATATTTCAACTCGATCTCTTTTGCCTCGGCGGGATTGGCCTTCGCGAAAGCGATGGCATCATCCATTGCTTGCCGGAATCCTTTGACAACCGCGGGATTGGCGCGGGCAAAATCGCCTTTCGCCATGTAGCCTATCATGAGAACATCGGGCGCCACTTCAGCCGCATATTCGGCGAAAATCGTCCCGGAGCCGTTTTTGACCGCGACGGTGCGGAACGGGTCGGTGATCGTCGCGGCATCGATGGTGCCGGCTTTCAGCAAATCGGGCATTTGCGGAAAGATCGCCTCGACGCGGGTGACGGACGCCGGGTCGACGCCTTTCATAACCAGCCATTTGCGGAAGAAAATATCCATCGTCGAATTGAAGCCGGCGACGCCGACCCGTTTGCCTCTCAGGTCCTCCGGCTTTTCGATCTTGAGGCCGGCGCGGATGATGAGCCCGATGGACGAGGCCTCGCGCAGATGGCGCGATCCGCCGGATATGAGTTGCAGATCGAGCCCGCCGTCGTTCGTTTGCAAAAGCACGGGAATGGTGCAGGCGCCGATTTGCAGGTCCCCGGACATCAGAGCCGCGGGGATATTGGTCATGATGGGGATGCGCTTGGGCTCGGCGTCAATGCCGTGTTTGGCAAAAAAGCCCTTGTCCTTGGCAATGAGAATCGGCAGAAAATCCCCGGCGGTGATGTACCCGATGGCGACCTTGACCGGCGGGGTCTGCGCGATGGCGGGAAGCGGCAGCGTTGCGGCGAGACCGGTCAGAACAGCGGAACGGCGTGAGACACCCATTGTAAACTCCTTTTATGGCGCGGGTTATTTCGCGATCAGCT
>JANYFM010000350.1 GCA_025362655.1 Hyphomicrobiales bacterium
AGCGCACGACGGAATGATCGGGGAATGTGTGGGCATCGGCGCGCGCCGTTCCCCCGCAGCCGGGGCAGGCGCGGTCAACGAGTTTGAGAGCGTCGCGTGAGGGCATGGAGAATTTCAATCTTGAGACATGCGAATTCGCGCTTTGTCTACGCCCGCCCCCGCGCATTGCCAAATCCAGCAGGCTTGGCCGAATTTAGCAGGCTTGGGCAAATTTGGCGGCTGCGAAGGGAGCGGCATGGTCTACCGCGGGCGCGGGACCTGTGCGACAAGGAGAGACCTGCACAGCCCGCCGAGGATTCTCATGCGCCCAATGCTCATTTCCCGCCGCGCCGTTCTCGCCGCGGGGGCCGTGCTTTGCGCCGCCGCGCCCCTGCCGGCGCTGGCTTTCGATATGCTGCCCGATCCCAAGCTGCACACCGGAGAGACCCGCAGCGTCCGGGTCGGCGAGGGAAAGGCGGGAATTTATTGGAATGTCTGGGAGTTCAACAAAGACCATTACGGCGGCGAAGGGCGGATCGTATGGGCGCTGACGCGTAACAACCCGGTGCCGCGCGGCGGCAAGGCCGGGGAAAACTGGTACAAAAAGCAGGTGGCCGGCGTGCTTAAGGGGCTGGGCGGAGAACAACCGACAGAGGTCACCGCCAGCACGTCCATGGCGGGCTCCGAAGTCGCCGACAAGGGGCCGCCTTTTGATGCGGATTTCAACGTGTTTTATCGCAAACGAGAGCAGTTCAGCGGCAACATTTATGCCTTGAAAGTGATGCAGGGCAAAGGCCGGCTGCTTGTGTTCGATCTTGCGCCCGGCGAGCAGAGGGCGATGCCCGAGCCGGCGGCCGAATTCGCGCGGCTGTGGAGCGGCCGCCTGCGTGATATGAGCCCGAACGAGGGGCCGTGAGGTTAGGCCAGCGCCGCCGTTTCGAGCGTCGCCAGACAGGAAAGCAATGCGCATGATCCGATTCAAAGCCAGTATTCCCGGCGACAAAGCCGCCGAAACCAAGGCGCCAAAGCAGAAGACGGCGGCGGAGCCGGACACCGAATTTTCGGCCGGGGCAGAGGCTCCCGCCGCGAAAGGTAAAAAAGACGGGGGTAAGAAAACGGGCCTGACCCGCAAGACACCCATGAAACGGTGAGGCGAAGCGATAAGCCGCCGCCCGTTATGCGCCGCGCATGAATTCGCTGACCCTAAACCGCCAATCAGAGAGGATTGGCCGGGCGGGACGTTCATCCGGAAAGCCGCAAAGCGCGCCGCGGTTTTGCCGCTTCCCGCAAAACCGGCCCCGCGCGTGATCGAGCCAGCCTCTGTGAAGGCCCGCGCGCAACTAAAATTGAAAGCCCCCGCTCCTGCGAAGCGCTGTTTCTCACTTGCCGAACACAAAGAGAACATATATAGATCGTTCATGCTTTGTTTAAGCTCTGAGTCCATCGTGTCAGCGTGTATGACGCGGTTGATTCGGACGCCGCCGCGCGACGCGGGCCTGATCCGGGGGAATGAAATGCTGACGAAAAAACAATCGGAACTGCTGCGGTTCATCAACGAGCGTTTAAAGGAGACGGGCGTGCCCCCCTCTTTTGACGAGATGAAAGACGCGCTGGACCTCGCCTCGAAGTCAGGCATTCACCGCCTCATCATCGCGCTGGAGGAGCGCGGCTTCATCCGCCGCCTGCCCAACCGGGCCCGGGCGCTGGAGGTGCTGCGCCTGCCCGAATCCTCGACGCCGTCAGGCCAAAGCCGGGGCCGGTTTTCGCCTTCGATCATCGAAGGCAATCTGGGCCGGCTGCGGCCGGCTTCCACCCCTTCCGTAATGGATCAGGAAGCCGCCTACAGCGTCGCCATTCCCGTCATGGGCCGGATCGCCGCGGGCACGCCCATTTCGGCCATTCAGGGCCGCACCCACACAATCGGCATGCCGGCGGATATGCTGGGCGCGGGCGATCATTTCGCGCTGGAAGTGCGCGGCGATTCGATGATCGAAGCGGGAATTTTGGATTCCGACACGGTCATCATCAAAAAACAGGACACCGCGGAGACCGGCGATATCGTCGTCGCGCTGATCGACGACGAGGAGGCGACGCTGAAACGCCTGCGCAAACGCGGCGCCTCGATTGCTTTGGAGGCCGCCAATCCCGCCTACGAAACGCGGATTTTCGGGCCGGACCGGGTGCGCATTCAGGGCAAGCTGGTCAACCTCATCCGCAAATATTAAGCGGCGCTTTATCTGAACGGCGCGCCCTCGCCCGCTTCGTCAAACTCAGGGATTGGCCCGCGGTCCGGCCGCGCCGCCGGCGCGCCGTTGGCCTCGCGGGGTATGACGCGTTTGGGCGGGCGCGACCACGGGCGGTCCTCGTCCGCGCCGCGCGCCCGGCGCGTGTGAATGAGCGTCTCCTCAAGCCGAAGCGTCAGCGCGCCGGTCTCATCGAGACGGGCACGGTCCACCACAAGCTCCGCATCGCAGCCGGTTGGCGCGGTGAGCGAGGACACGATGATATCGGCGCGGGCGCAATCCTCAGGGAAGGCCTGCGCCTCGAAAACAAGCGCCAGAATGCGACCGTCGTAAAGCGTCGCCGTGCAGCCGCGCGCATCGCAGCGGGGTTTTTCCAGATCGCCGTTGGCGGGCGCGAACCCGGCGGCTTTTTCAGCCCGCTGGGTGCCTGTGTAGGCGGCAATGGCGTCGCGGGCGCGGCGCCCGTCGGCATCGGCGCGCAGCCATTGCTCGACGACAAAGGGGCTTGGGCGTTTGCCCATCACACTTAATTCGCCGGATTTCAGACGCACGGCCACGGCCTCGCCGGTCGGCGCGACCGCGACATCAAAGCGCGGGCCAAGGGCGGCGCCGCTGAGGCCCACCACGAGGCAGGGCAGCGCCAGCAGCCGCAGCCGCCAACTGCGCCAGAGCACAGCGTTCAGCACTGCGAGGGCCAGAAAAATAATCGCCCAGGGCGCGAACTCGCGCAAATGGATCGTCGCGCCTGGCATGGCGGCGATCCACGCGGCCGCCCACAGGATGAATTTGATGCCAAGCCCGATGTAGTGCCAGACGAAAGCATCGAGCCCGAGGGGATAGAGCAGCGAGCCCAGCAGCGCGCCGGGCACCGCAAAGACCTCGATGATCGTGAGGGTCAGCGGATTGCCGATCAGCACCCATGGGGAAATCTCGTGAAAATT
The DNA here is from genome assembly GCA_025362655.1 of Hyphomicrobiales bacterium. Lineage (GTDB taxonomy): Bacteria > Pseudomonadota > Alphaproteobacteria > Rhizobiales > Beijerinckiaceae > Terripilifer. Next base: position 3,164 of record JANYFM010000350.1, read on the forward strand.
ATAGGCCATAAACGACATGGTCGCGAGAGTGGCGCAGCAGGTTGAGAACAGGGCTGAGCCGGGACCGTGACGCGTTTTGTCAAAGAATTGCAGCATCCGGTCTTTTTTATCGACACGCAGCTGCGCCAGCATGTCATCGTCGCGCCGCCATAATTTGGCATAAGCGGAGAGCCGCGCCTCCCATGCGGAAAGCAGCGCGGCCACTGCGGCGAAGGATAGTTGAAAACTCGCCCCCAGCAGCGCCTCCGGCTCGAATACGACGATGGCCAGCGCCGCAAACGCGAGATTGCGCATCGATATGGCTTGGCGTTCAAACAGCACCGCCGCCAGAACGATCAGCGTCATGTAAAGCGCGCGCTCGGTGCCGACGCGCGATCCCGTGCCGATGTCGTATAAAATGGCGCCGGCCATCGCCAGCGCCGCCGCCCATTTCTTGATGGGATAATTGAGCGCCAGCGTGCGTGACAGCGCCAGCAGGCGGCGGAAACCGACAAAGAAAATGCCGGCCACCAATGTCATCTGCACGCCGGCAATGGTGATGATGTGGAAAATGCCGGCCTCGCGGATGACATCGCGGGTGGGATCGTCGAGAAAATCCCGCTTGCCCGTGACCATCGCCGCGCCGACCGCGCCGGCGGGGCCGCCGATGATATTTTCAACGCGCCGCGCCAGCGCGTTGCGGGCGCGGTCCACAGCGGCATAGAAACGCAGTTTCAGCGGCGCGGTCTCCGGCGCCTGCGCTTGATCGATGCGGCCGAGGGCATTGCCGACGCCGCCGAGGCGGGCGAAATAAGCGTCGCGCGAAAATTCGTAGCCGCCCGGCAAAGCCGCTTTTGCCGGCGGCACGAGGCGCGCTGTGAGCGCGACGAAGTCCCCCGCGTCCGCGCCGGGCGGGCGGCGCGTGGTGAGGCGCACGCGATAGGGCATGTCGCCCGGCGCCATTCCCTCAGCCGAGGCCACGCGCAACACGAAGCGCGCGCCTTCCTTGCGAAAATCCATCTCCTCGATGAAACCGGTCATTTTGAGAATTTGAATGCGTTCAATCACCGGCGCCGCCACCCGCGCGCTGCGCAGCGCGCCGCAAAACATCCCGCCACAGACAGCCGCCGCCGCCAGCGCCAATTGAAACGCATGGGCTTTGCCGCGCGCCGCAAATGCAATCGACGAGGTCAGCGCGAAAAGCGCGGCGGTGAAAGGGAAAGACGGCTCGATGTCGGCGCTGAGATAGAGGATGGCGCCGGCGCCGGCCAGCACGGGAACCCAAAGGAACAGCCGGCGCTCGTCGGCTTCGCTTTGAAAGGCCAGGGCGAAGGCTTCGCGCTGCCGCGTCAGCCCCAATCGCCACGCGCCAAGCGCCGGCGGCGCGCCCGCGCCTCCCGCAACAAGGCCACGTATGCCGGCCGCAGACAACATCGCAACAAACTCAGCAGAAGAAACCGACAATAAGTCAGATTAGGATGAATTCGGGCGGAGGGTCCAGCGCGAGCGGAGCCACAGGCCGGCGCCCGGCTGAGACCACCGGTCGTTGACACCAGCGGACACCTATCGCCAATATCTCTTTCTTGGTTGAAATTATCGCCATTTTGTGAGATACACGGTGAAATCCGTCGCCTATACGCGACCCGCCATTCGGCAATTAACGAAATTGCCGGATACGGTCCGCGCCGATTTGATCGCCAAGATCAACCGTTATGCGGCGGATGGAACCGGAGATGTGAAATCCATGAAAGGCAGCGCGGCCTTTCGACTGAGAGCCGGCGACTACCGGATCATTTTCGAAATGTCGCGCCTCGAAATTTCTGTCGTCGCCGCCGGACACCGGCGCGACATTTACCGGTGATCCAGAGATGGCCCAAATCGTCAAAACAGACAGCGATGAAATCGTCATACTCACCCGGCGGGAATACGACGCGTTGATGGCGCGGCTTGGCGACGACGACGCCGAAGACCGGATGAGCGCGCGGCTCGCGCTTGAGGCGCGGGGCGAGCCGCTCTATCCCGCTTGGCTGGCGGAAAAAATGATGTCCGGCATAAGCGCTGTGCGCGCCGCGCGTCATCGCGCGGGGCTGACACAATCCCAAGCGGCGGCGCGCGCGGGGATCGGACAAGGCTATTTCAACGCTATCGAGAATGGCCGCAAGCGCGGCTCCGCCGGCACCATACGCGCAATTGCGGCCGCCCTTGATGTTGAGCCGGGCTGGCTGCGTGATGAGAGAGAACCCGCCGCTCCCCTGCGCAAACGCCGCTGACACGCATACGCGAGGCGGGCCGGTTTCCTGTCTTGGTGACGCCCGCGCGGCGAATGTGCTAGCAAGGGCGCCTGCCATCCTGCGTCCCGAAAGGTTCCCCATGTCCTATTCCATGTCCCAAGCCTTCCTGCCCGCTTTCACGACCGGCCTTGAGGCCATGTCGGCCATTCTCGACAAGGCCGAAGCCTTTGCCGCGGCCAAGAAAATTGACGCCTCCGTGCTGTTACAGACGCGTCTGGCGCCGGATATGTTTCCGCTGGTCCGCCAAGTGCAGATCGCCACCGACCTCGCCAAAAATGGCCTCGCCCGGCTGGCCGGCGGCGAAGCGCCGCGTTACGAGGACAATGAGACAACCATCGCGCAATTGAAGGCGCGGATCGAAAAGACTGTGGCGTTCATCAAGGGTCTGGACACGGCGAAGATTGACGCTTCCGCCGAGCGCGGCATCTCGTTTCCGCTCGGGCCGAAAAAAGGCGAGATGAAGGGCGCTGATTATCTCAGCCTGTTCGTCATGCCGAATGTGTATTTCCATTTGATGGCCGCCTATCTGATCCTGCGCCATTGCGGGGCCGATGTCGGCAAAATGGATTTTCTTGGAAAAATCCCGCTGAAATTTTCGTGAGCGCGCCCCGCCCTCAATTGTGAAAGAGCCTCATGCCCAATGATTTTTCCCGCCGGCAATTTACCGCGCTCGGGCTCGGCGGCTTGGCTTCGGCGGCGCCCGGCGCGCGGGCGCAGACCCCCCAGGCCTGGCCGCAGCGCACGGTCAAATTCATCATTCCCTTCGGCGCGGGCGCGGGCGCGGATATCGGCGCGCGGCTGATCGCGGACAAGCTGGGCCAGCGCTGGAACCGGTCTGTGATTGTCGAAAACCGCCCGGGCGGCGACGGCATTGTCGCTGTCAGCGCGTTTATGAACGCCAATGACGATCACATTCTCATGTTTGCCGCAGCCGGCTCCTTCACCGTGCATCCCTACCAGATTGAAAATCTGCGTTACGTCTTCGAGCGCGATTTGCTGCCTATCGCGCGTTATTCCTCCACCATCATCGCCGTTGCTGTGCCCGAGGCTTCCGGCGTGAAATCGATGAAGGACCTCGTCGAGCGCGCCCGCGCCAATCCCGGCAAGCTCAACGCGGCGCTGGTTCCGGGCTTGACCGAGCTGATCTGGGACGGGTTTGTGAAAACCGAGGGACTGGAGGTCACCAAAGTCCCCTACAAGGACATCGTGCCCGCGGCCGGCGATCTCGCGGAAAGCCGCATCGATGTTCTCGTCGCCTCCTACGCGATCATCCGCCCCATCGGCGAGACCGGCAAAATCCGCACGATCGCGGTCACCAGCCCGGAGCGTGTGCCAATTTTGCCTGAAGTGCCCTCGGTCTTCGAAGCCGGCTATCCCTCGCTGGGTTTTGACGGACTGGTCGGTCTCTTCGGCCCCAAAATCATGCCGGCGGAATTGCGCGGCCGCATCGGCGCGGATGTGGTGGCGGCGGCCTTGGACCCCGTCATCGGCCAGCGTCTTGCCACCACGGGACAGCTCATCAATCCCGGCGGAGCGGCGGAATTCGAGGCCTCCATTAAAAAGCAGATGGACCAGGTGGCGAGGGTCGCCAAACAGACCGGCATGGAGCGGAAGTAAGGCTGGGGCTTTCCGCCCTTACCGCCGCCCTTGGGATGCGCTAGTCTCCCGGTCAGAGATCGTGAAACGATCCGCACGCCACCGGGAGGAAACCATTATGCTCATCACCCCACGAAGGACTCCGCGCATTGCTTTGGCGGCGGGCATTGCGCTCTTCGCAGCCCCGGCCCTCGCCCAGACCGCCGATCCCAATTCCGCGCCCAACCCCTATGCCATCGACGCCGGCTGGGCCAAGCCGGCCCTGGGGCGCGGGTTTGGCTCAACCATCGGCCTTGCCATCGATGCCGACGGCAAGAGCGTGTGGGTCTACGACCGCTGCGGCAGTTTTACCTGCG
>JANYFM010000387.1 GCA_025362655.1 Hyphomicrobiales bacterium
CGCGCACATGATGGGCGTCGATGATGTCGAATTTTCCGAAGGCGTCTTCTCCAGCCGCAAAACCAACCGCAGCCTGACGATGAAGGAGGTGGCGCAGGCCGCCATAAGCCCGAAGAATGTTCCCGCCGGCATGGAGATCGGCCTCAACGCCAACGCCGCCTACCACACGGTCAGGCAGAATTATCCCAACGGCTGCCACGTCATTGAATGCGAGATTGACCCGGAGACCGGCGTGGTTTCGCTGGAAACCTACGTTGTCACGGACGATGTCGGCACGGTGCTCAATCCCATGCTGCTGAAGGGCCAGATCATCGGCGGCATCGCCCAGGGCGTCGGCCAGATGCTGATGGAGGAAATCCGCTTCGATCCCTCATCGGGGCAGATTCTCACGGGATCCTTCATGGATTATCCGATGCCGCGCGCCAGCCTGTTTCCGCATGTCGAAATAAAATCCTGCCCGGTGCCGACAAAGACCAATTTGATGGGCTCCAAGGGCGCGGGGGAGGGGGGCTGCGTCGGAGCGCTGCCGGCGCTCGCCAACGCGATTGTCGACGCGCTGGCGCATCTTGGCGTTGATCACATTGATATGCCCGCGACGCCGGAGCGTGTCTGGCGGGTTATCGATGAGGCGAAACGAAAAGCCGCCGGCTGAGGCCGCCAACCGGAGAAACCCATGCTGCTGCCCACCACCCTCGTCGGCTCGTATCCGCAGCCCGACTGGCTGATTGACCGCGCGACGCTGGCGGGCAGGCCTCCGCCGCGCGTGCGCGCCAAGGAGCTGTGGCGCATCGCGCCGGAGTTTCTGGAGGAGGCGCAGAATGACGCGACGCTGCTGGCCATTCGCGCGCAGGAGTCCGCCGGCGTTGACATCATCACCGACGGCGAAATGCGGCGCGAGTCCTACTCCAACCGGTTTGCCACCGCGCTTGAGGGACTCGATATTGACAATCCCGCTGTTGTGCTGAGCCGCGGCGGCAAGCCGGATCTTGTGCCGCGCGTGATCGGCCCGCTGCGGCGCAAACATGCGGTCGAGGCGGGGGACGTGAGGTTTCTGCGCGCCAACACGGAACGGAAAATCAAGATCACCGTGCCCGGCCCTTTCACCATGGCAATGCAGGCGAAGGATTTTTTTTACGGGGATGACGCGAAAATGGCGATGGCCTATGCCGCCTGCGTCAATGAGGAGATTCGCGATCTCGTCGAGGCCGGCGCTGATTACGTGCAGATCGACGAGCCCTATATGCAGGCGCGCGCAGACCAGGCCCGCGCCTTCGGCATTGAGGCGCTGGACCGCGCGCTGGACGGCATCAAAGTGCCGACAATCATCCATCTGTGCTTTGGCTATGCGGCGCTGGTGAAGAACAAGCCGCCGGGCTACGCGTTCCTGACGGAGCTTGAAGCGTCGCGCGTCAGCCAGGTGTCCATCGAGACCGCGCAGCCCGATCTTGATCTGTCGGTGCTGACGCGGCTGCCCTCCAAAATGATAGTTCTGGGCGTTATCGATCTCGGCAATGAAGCCGTTGAGACTCCGGAAATCGTGGCGGCCCGCATTGAGCGGGCGCTTCCGCATGTTCCCGCCGAGCGCATCGTCGTTGCGCCGGACTGCGGACTGAAATATCTGGCGCGCGATGCCGCCTATGGGAAAATGCGGTCGATGGTCGAGGGCGCGAAAATCGTGCGCGCGAGACTGAACAAAGCGCGGGAATTTCAGATGGCCTGAGCGCGCGGACCCGGAGAGGGAACGGCCATGGCGGAGCCGGATGATAAAAACGTCGAGCGCGTGCGGGCTTTGCTTTCGCCTGTCAATGTCGCCATCGTCGGCGCCAGCGACAAGCCGGGGAGCTGGTCGCGGCGGGTGTTCCAAACGCTGACGCGGCATAATTTCAAAGGCGGAATTTATCCGGTGAATCCCCGCGGCGGGATTGTGTGGGAGCGCGAATGCCACGCATCGCTCGAGGCCCTGCCTGAAAAGCCCGACCATGTCGTGGTTCTCGTGCCGGGCGCGGCGGCTGTCGAGGCAATCCGGGATGCCGGCCGCGCGGGGGCGCGCAGCGCCACAGTGTTTTCCAGCGGCTTTGGCGAGGGCGGGGGCGAAGCCGGGCGGGAGCTTGGCGCGGCGCTTGCGCTGGCTGTGCGCGAAAGCGGGCTGGCGGTGTCCGGCCCCAATTGCATGGGCAATCTCGCCGCGCCGTTTGGATTTGTCACGCTTCCCGATGACCGCATCACCGAGCTGCCTGTCGGCCCGGTCGGACTGTTTGGCCAGAGCGGCGGCATTGTCATGGCGATTTTTCGCGCGCTGCGCAGCCGCGGCATTATCTGCTCCCACGCGCTGACGACCGGCAACGAGGCGGGCCTCGCGGCGCCGGATTATATCCGCTTCATGGCCGCTGATCCGCATGTGAAAGTCATCTGCTGTTTCATCGAGGCGATCCGGGACGCTGATGATTTTCTTGGCGCGCTCGACACCGCGCGGCGCGCGGGCAAGCCGGTGATCGCCATCAAAATCGGCGGCTCCCGGGCGAGCCGCGCCGCGGCGCTCGCGCACACGGGGTCATTGGCGGGCTCGCTCGCCTCGTTTGACGCGCTGTGCGGGCCGCGCGGATTGATCCGGGCCGGCGCCATCGATGAGTTGGTGGAACTGGCGGAATATTTTGTTCATGCGCGGGCCCCGCGCGGCGCGCGCGCGGGCGCCATCACGTTTTCCGGCGGGCTCAAGGGATTGCTGCTGGAGGGCGCGGAGCGTCACGGAGTGGAGTTTCCCGCGCTGGCCAAGGAGACAACGGCGGCGCTCGCCGGGCAATTGGGCGTTGGCACGTCGCTCGGAAACCCTGTGGATGCAGGCTTTGCGGCCTTGTCGAGTTCGGATGTCTATTTCAACTGCGTGCGCATTCTGCTCGACGATCCCAATATCGACGTGCTCCTTGTGCAGGAGGAATTGCCGCTGCGCGAGGGCCAGAATCTCAAGGCGGGCAATCTGCGGACCGTTGATGCGATGGCCGCCGAAGGCGGCAAGTCTGTTTCGGGCAAGTCTGTTTCAGGCAAGCCTGTCTCGGGCAAACCTGTCGCGGTCGTTTCCATGGCATCCTATATGTACAGCGATTTCACGCGCGAATTCCGCCAAGGCTTTCCGCATTTGCCGGTGCTGCATGAAGCGGACAAAGCGCTGAAATGCATTGCGCAGGCGGCGCGTTACGGCGCGGCGCTCGCCGCTGAAGCGCCGCCGGCGGCGGATGTTTCGCCGCTGAGCGCCGATGAGACGGCGTGTCTTGCCGAAGCGGTGAAAGGGCCGGGCGGGCTTTCGCTGCTGGGCGAGGCCGCGTCGAAACGGCTGCTGACGCTGAACGGCATCGCCGCGCCGCGCGAGGCGGCGGCGGACAGCGCGGAAGGTGCGGCGTTGGCGGCGCGGGCCATCGGCTTCCCTGTCGTGATGAAACTCGTTTCCGACGACGTCGCGCATAAATCGGATGTCGGCGGCGTGATTCTCGGCATCGTTGATGAGGCGGGCGCCCGCGCGGCTTTTGCCGCGATCAGGGCCGGTCTTGCGCGCGCCCGGCCCGGCGCGCATTTCGGCGGCGTGCTCGTGGCGCGCCAGGTGATCGGCGGGCTGGAGCTCGTTATTGGCGCGCATCGCGATCCGGAAATGGGCCTCGTCACCATGTTTGGAGCCGGCGGCGTCCTGCTGGAATTGATCGCGGACGTGCGCTTTGGTCCTGTGCCGCTGAGCGCCGCGCAGGCCCGCGCGATGATCGCCGGCACAAAAGCGGGCGCGCTGCTAAAGGGCTATCGCGGCGCCGCCGCGCTGGATGCGGAAGCGGCGGCGCAGGCGCTGGTTTCGCTTTCGCGGCTCGCGGCGCGGCTTGGCGGCAGGCTTGAGAGCATCGATGTGAACCCGCTCACCGCGCTGCCGGCGGGGCAGGGCGTTGTTGCGCTTGACGCGCTTGTGGCGCTGCGGGACGGGTTTGAATAATCGGGGGACGGGGCATGTTCACAAGGCGGGATTTCGGCGCGGGCGCGGGCGCGGCATGCCTAATTGCCGGCGCGGCGGGCGCGCAGGACGCGGGCGGCCCGGATGAGCGGATCGCCGCGGCCCGGCGCGAAGGGCGCGTCATCGTTTATTCGGGCTATCTCTCGCCGCGGACGCATGATGCCATCGGCAAGGCATTTGAGGCGAAATACGGCGTGCGCGCCGAGGTGTTCACCGCGCGCGGCGGCGAATTGCGCGAACGCATCCGCGTCGAGCAGCTGAGCGGCCGGTTTATCGGCGATGTGCTGCACAACGCGTCGCTGCTGTCGATGCAGCAGATCGCCGCCGAGGCGCCCGTTGAGCCGATCGGCGCGCTGCCCGGCGCGGCGCGGCTGAAGTCCGAATTCGCGGCGCGCGTCAGCGATCTTCAGGTTCCGATTTTCACCATCAATTATGGATTTCTGGTCAACACAAATCTGGTCCCGCCGCGCGCTGAGCCGAAGCGGTGGCAGGATCTCCTCGACCCTCAATGGAAGGGAAAAATATTGTTTGATGATCCGCGCACGCCCGGCGGCGGGCGGGTGTTGTTCCATATGACCATGGATAAATACGGGCGCGGCTTTCACGAGGAAATGGCAAAGCAGGCGCCGGTTTTCACCCGCGATTACGGCGAGGCGGCGAGGCGAATCGCGCGGGGCGAATATTCCATTTACGTGCCGCTGATCTTCTCGCAGGCGGTGCCGCTGAAGGGTCTGCCCGTGCGCGCGGTGATTCCGGAGGACGGCGTCACCTACGGCTCTTATTCGGTCTCGATCCTGAAGAAGGCCCCGCATCCCAATGCCGCGCGGCTGCTGGCGGACTTCTACCTCTCCGACGAGGTTCAGGCGATTTACGCGGAGACCGGCCACGGCGTTGTGGTGAAGGACCTTGCGGTGAAACTCTCGGCGGAAATGGCGCCTTTTGCGGCCGTGAAGCCGCTGACCGATGAGGATTTGACCCGCTACGACACTTTTCTGGCGCTGGCGAAGGAGATTTATAAATAGCCGGCGCCGCGGCCCCGTCACAAGTCGACGACGATGTAATCCTCTTCAACCGAGACTTCAAAACGCTCGGCGACATAAGGCCCGCGCACGAGGTCTTCGCCCGCCTCAACCGCCACATTAAACCGGCGCGCGCGCATGGACTTTGGATCGCAATAGGATTGCCCCGTGCTGATCTCAAATTCCCAGCCGTGCCAGGGGCAGCGCAAAAACTCGCCCTTGCGGACCAGCGCGTAATGGCCCGGCCCGTCTGACAGGGCGAGGCCGGTGACGATGCCTTTGCACAGCGGGCCGCCGGCGTGCGGGCAGCGGCTGGCCAGCGCGTATAATGCGCCGTTGACGTTGAAGACGCCGATCTCGCGGCCCTTGACCTCAACGAGTTTGCTTTGGCCGGGCTCCAGCTCGCGGGCTTTGGTTCGGGCACCGCTGTGACTGGGGGGACTGCGGTGAGAAGGTCGATCGGTGGCTCCGGTTCCGCCTCCGGTGCCAGTGCCGGTCGTCGAGGACGAACAGGCGAGGAGACCGAGCACGAGCACCGACGCGGCGAGGATTCGGGCTCGGCGACGGACGCTCCAGGCGGCGCGCGCGGCGACCGACATCGCCCACCGAGACCTGGCGTTCCCCATGGATCAACCGTCCATCGAGACGACATAAACCTACATCGGCAGCATTCCGAGCACTCGCAAAGTCCTCTGTTTCGAGGGTCTTTCCCATGGCACGCCGTGTGCTCCAGTGTAGGTCAAGGTAATCCTGTGAGCCCGACCTCTCCTCTTGTTCTCGCCCTCGTGGCTCTCGCGGCCTCCCTC
>JANYFM010000003.1 GCA_025362655.1 Hyphomicrobiales bacterium
CCCTAAAAAGCCGACCTTATGAGGGCGGCGCGGTCTTCCAGCGCGGCCTTGTCGCCCATGATCCCCGGCGGCTTCAGCGCCACCCCTTCCCAGCGCGGCTGGATGTGGAAATGCAGATGAAACACCACCTGGCCGCCGGCGGTCTCGTTGAATTGTTGAATGGTGAGGCCCTCGGCCCGCATGGCCTTTCCCACAGCAGCGGCGACTTTTTGCACGCTTTGCATATAGGGGCCCAGCGCGGCGGCGGGCATATCGAGCAAGCCGCGCGCCGGCGTTTTGGGGATGACAAGCGTGTGGCCCTCGCTGCGAGGCATGATGTCCATGAAGGCCAGCGCGGCATCGTCCTCGTAAACCTTCATGCAGGGCATTTCGCCGCGCAGAATTTTGGCGAAAATGTTTTGGGGATCGTAGGGGGGATGCATGGCGTTTTCCTTCACCGGAAATATTCGTCGTAAATCTTCGCCCATCCCGCGACTTCGGACACGAGCTGGCGCGGGGCGACGTAGTTCGCGCGGAAATTGCCGGGGCCGGGGCGCAGGTCCGGCTCGCGCGGGGGAATATGCGGGACGACCGGCAGTTCGCCGCCGGCGGCCATGATGGTTTGCCCCTCATCGGACAGAATGAAATCAAACAGCAGCTTGCCCGCGCTGGGATGCGGCGCGCCCGCCGTCACAGACATCGGCAGCACCACGGCCATGGCGGGCTGCGTCTTCAGCCAGCCGACAGGCGCGCCGCGCGAGCGGCTGACCGTCGCGTGGTTGTTGAAAATTTGCAAAGCCAAGGCATATTCGCCTGAAATCACCTGGTCGAGCACCTGGCGCGCGGCGGCGCTGATGCCGGTGACGTTTTGTTTGGCCAGCCGGGCGAAATATTCGCGCGCTTTGGCTTCGCCGTATTCGCGCATGACGAGGCCGATGAAGCCCTGCGCGGCGGAGCTTGAGGGCGTGACGTTCCAGACCATTTTGTTTTTGAGGCGGGGATCGAGCAGGTCCTCCCAGCTCCTGGGCTCGGCGCCTTTGGCAATGAGGTCGGTGTTGTAACCGGGCGTCAGCACATACTCCTGCGAGGCCATCCAGTAGCCTTCCGGGTCTTTGTAGCGCTCCGGCAGATCAACAGCGGGCGTCCATTTCTCCACGAGGTTCTGTTGCTTCAGCACGACGGATGTGGTGGTGCCGTCGACAAGGTCCGCCTGCATGCGCCCGGCGCGCGCCTCGTTGAGAACGCGCAATTCCATCTCCACGGCGTTGGAGCGGGCATAGTTGACCTTGATGCCGTATTTCTTCTCAAAAGCGGCGGCGGCCGGGCGCACGAACTGATCGACAATGGAGGTCGTGTACCAGGTGACGGCGCCTTCTTTTTTCGCCGCGTCTATCAGGGCGGTGTCGGCGGCGGCGGCGGGAGTGGCTAGGGCCGCAATAGCTGCCGCCGCGATTTGGATGCTGACACGCATTGATCCTCCCGACCGTGGCGCCGGATTTGCTCCATGAGACAGGGTAGCGCGGGAGGCGGCGTGAGGACAGCCCGCCGCTATTTCCCCGTCTTCGCCAAAAACGCTGAGATGTCCGCGCGTTCCCCCGCGTCCGCGAGGCCGGCATAGGGCATGCGGTTGGCGGGCACGGCCTTTTGCGGCTCGGCGATGAACGCCTCCAGCGTCTGCGGCGACCAGACGATGCCGCTGCGTTTCATCGCCGGCGAATAGCGAAAATTCTCAAGCTCCCCCGCTTTGCGCGCGAACAGCCCCGCCAGGCTTGGGCCGACATTGTTGACGTCTTTTTCAAGCGAATGGCATGCCGCGCATTCCTCAAATTTTTTCTCGCCGCGCGCCGCGTCGCCCTCGGCAAGCGCGGGCGTTGCAATCAAGCCGGCGAGGCAAAGGGATAAAGCCGAAATTTTCATCATGCGGGCGCCAGGGGTCCGGGGTTTTTGATGTAGCGGTTCTTGATCGCGTCGGCGGTCCAGTAGGCCAGGGCGCCAACGGGGCCGGTGGGATTATAGGACGCGTTGTGCGCGAAGGCGTTGGCGCCGACGACGAAGAGATTGTGGCAATCCCAGCTTTGCAGATATTTGTTCAGCGCGCTGTTTTTGGGGTTGACCCCCATGATCGCGCCGCCGGTGTTGTGCGTGCTTTGATAGGGCACAACGGTCCAGGGATCTGTGCGCGCTGTCGCCGCGTTCATCGCCGTCGGATTCATCGATTTGGCGATGGCGTTGACGGTGTCGGCGGCATGGCGGCCCATTTTGTGCTCATTGTCCTTGTAGTCGAAGGTCATGCGCATAAGCGGCTGGCCGAACGCGTTTTTATAAGTGGGATCGAGATCGAGATAATTGGCGCGGTTGGCCATGACGCTGCCGCTGGCGCCGATGTTCATGGCGGTCTGGTAATATTTCGCGGTGGCGGATTTCCACGCCCTGCCCCATTGCGGCGTGCCCTGGGGAACGGGCCGGTAGCCGATGGGCAGGGCGGTGTTGAAGCCGCCGCCGATATTGTATCCGCCGATGAAGCCGTGCGGGCCGCGGTCGAAATTCCAATTGGTGTTGAAATCATCCATCGTGTAATTCGAGCCGCCGGCGTTCATGAACGGGTTGAAATGCCGGTCCTCGAAAAACAGCGTCGCTCCCGCGCCGGTTTGGTAACAGTAGTTTTTCCCCACCACGCCGGCGCCGGAGGCGGGATCATAGGGCGCGCCGATGCCGGAGGTCAGCATGAGATGCACGTTGTTCAGCACATAGGCGCAAAGGAGGACGATGCCCGCGGGCTGCTCGAATTCCTCGCCCGTGAGGACATTCGTATAAACGACGCCGGTGACTTTTTTGCCGATGGAATCCTTCAGGATTTTGGTCGCCCAGGCATGGGTCCGCAGTTCGAAATTGGGGTTTTTCATCGCGAAGGGAATGACCGCCACATGCGGCGAGCCCTTGGCATTGGCCTCGCAGCCGAAGCGCTGGCAATAGCCGCAATACTGGCAGGCGCCGAATTTCGCGCCGTCGGGATTGGTGTAGGCGCGCGAGGCGTTGGCGCTGGGCCTTGGAAAGGTGTGATAGCCGTTGTTTTTTGCGGCTTTGTCGAACATCACGCTGGCGAGAATGGGGGTCAGCGGGGGCAGCGGATAATCGCGGGCGCGGGGGGCTTCAAAGGGGTTGCCGCCGTCCTGGAGCTTGCCGCCGATATTGCCGGCCTTGCCTGAAATGGCGGCGGTGTATTCGAACCTGTCGTAGTACGGCTCCAATTCGGCATAGGTGATGCCCCAGTCTTGGATGCTCATATCGGCGGGGATGAAAGCCTTCCCGTAGCGCTCCTCGTACATCGAGCGCGCCTTGAATTCCATGTCGGTCCAGCGCCAGGTGTGGCCGCTCCAGTGAACGCCCGAGCCGCCGACGACATCGCCAGGCAAAAATGAGCCGAGCCGGCGCATTGGCAGCGCCTCCTGCGAGGGATTGTTGCGCACGGTCAGCGTGTCGCGCGCCGTGTCCATCATGAGATCGTGGCGCACAACGTAGCGCAATTCATCGCGGATATTGGGCACGGCGTAATCATCCGCCGTGGTGCGCATCTCCCCGCGCTCCAGCGCGACCACTTTCAGGCCGGCCTCCGCCAGCTCCTTGGCGAGAATGCCGCCCGTCCAGCCGAGCCCGACGACGACAGCATCGACTTCTTTGAGTTTCGTGACCATGGGAAACTCCTCAGCTCATTTCGGAAATGCTGACGGGCTCGTTCGGAAACGCCTTGTCGCGGTATTTCTCGATGTTGTCGCGGTGCACCGCGATGGCGCCGGGAAAGCCGATCATGCGCCAGCCCGCTTTATTGCGGTTGCCGCCGTAAATCGGGTCCGAAAACATGCCCTCCATAACGGTCTGGTAGAGCGCCGTCCAAAACACGCGCGAGGGCGGCCCGGCGTCGAAGGTGATTTTGCCGGCGGCAAGCGCGGCGAGAAATTCCTCGCGCTGCTTTTCATCGAGGCGGTCAAAGGTCTTGCCGTATGTTTTGCGGCAGGAGGCATTGCTGGAATCGATCCCGGCGCGGAAAAGCTGCGCCGGAGTGAGCGGCAATTGATAGCCCTGCGAGGGCACGCCTGTCTTCCACGGCCCCTGCATATAGAGCCGATCGCCCTTGCCCCAGGCGCCGGCGAGCGCGCGGTCAATGTAAATGTGTATGCCGATTTCCGTGCCTTTGGGCGTCAGCGCATCGGCGGGGATCATGTGATCGGCCAGCGCCTCGATGAAGGCGGCCTCCTGCGCATTGAGGAAGGCATAGCCGGCGGGCGCCGGCGGCGCGGCGGCGGGCTGCTGCGCGGCAGCCGCTTGCGGCAGCGCGGCGGCGCCTCCCACGGCCGCGGCTTTCAGGAAATCGCGGCGGGCGAGTTTGGGGCGGGACTGTTTGGGATCGGACACGGGCGCCTCCCTCAATGGCTGATGCCGCTCTCATGGCGGCGCTTGTTGGGGGAGTGTGCGCCGGATTGCGTCCGGCGTGCAAGGCGATAATAGCTTTTCCCGCCTCACCCGCCCGCCGTCCCTGCCATGCGTTTCAGCCAGGGCAGCATCATCTCATCGCGCCGCTTTTCGTCGGTCCAAACGCCGGGCTGGCGCCGCCAAAGCTCGCGCCGCGCACAAAGATACGCTTCTTGTCGATGCCGGGCTGCTCCGCGGAAGAATGAGTCCGGCAAGGGCGCGCAAAGTTGGTGACATCAGGCTTCCTCCGAAGCGCTCCGGCAGGGCCGGATTTTGCTGTTTTGCGCGGGCAGGTTCGATCCAATTCTGGCGGGCTGCAAGATGCGCCGGGGCCGTCGCGCAACTGTCACATGTCCGGCGCATGGCTTCGCCTAGCGGACACGGGCCTGCGCGGAATCGCAACCGCCGCATCCGGGAACCGCGCCGCCGCCTTATGGAGAATTCCTATGTCCCGTTTGTTCACCGCGCGAGCCCTCACTGTGCGAGCCTTCACCGTTCTGGCCCTCGCCGCGCTTGCATTCGCCCCGCCCGCCGCCGCCGATGGCGCAAAACCCTTCGCCGACAATAAGAAAATTGACCTTCTGCAATTGCTGCCGCCGCCGCCGCCCAATGATTCAGCGCTCACCCGCCGGGAGCTTGGCGAGGTTCTGGCTTTGCAAATCACCCGCACGCC
>JANYFM010000029.1 GCA_025362655.1 Hyphomicrobiales bacterium
ATCGTGGTGGAGGATGGCTGGGAAGCCCGCCTCACCGCGCGCGATGACCTCGTGCTGTCGCGCGCCGGGCCTGTGGCGGCGCGCGCCGCGCCCGGCACAAAAGCCGATCCCGTCATGCTGGAGATTTTCGCCAATCTGTTCATGTCGATCGCCGGGCAAATGGGGGTCACGCTGCAAAACACCGCGTCATCGGTGAATATCAAAGAGCGCCTCGATTTCTCCTGCGCCATTTTCGACGCGGAGGGAGCGCTGATCGCCAACGCGCCGCATATTCCCGTGCATCTGGGCTCGATGGACAAATCGGTGGAGACCATCGCGGCGCAGAACCGCGATATAGCCCCCGGCGACGTCTTCGCCATGAACGCGCCCTATAACGGGGGAACCCATCTGCCGGATATCACGGTTTGCACGCCGGTCTTCGACGATGCGGGGGAGAAAATCCTGTTCTGGGCCGCGAGCCGGGGCCATCACGCTGATATCGGCGGCATCGCGCCGGGATCCATGTCGCCGCTGGCCAGGGTGATCGGCGAGGAGGGCGTCTACATCGATAATTTCAAACTCGCGGCGCGCGGCGTGTTTCGCGGCGCTGAAATGGAAAGCCTGCTCGCGCGGGGACCCTGGCCGGCGCGAAACCCCGCGCAGAACCTCGCCGATCTCAAAGCGCAGATGGCAGCCAATGAAAAGGGCGCGGCTGAATTGCGCAAAATGATCGCGTGGTTCGGCCTCGACGCGGTGAAAGCCTATATGGGCCATGTCCAGGACAATGCGGAGGAAAGCGTGCGGCGCGTGCTCGACAGGCTCAGCGACGGCGAATTCACGGTGGAGACCGACAACGGATCGGTGATCCCGGTGAAAATCACTGTCGATAAGGCCAAACGCGAAGCGACCGTTGATTTCACCGGAGCCAGCGCGCAGCGGCCCGACAATTTCAACGCGCCGGAGCCGGTGACGCGCGCCGCCGTGCTCTATGCTTTCCGCGTCATGGTGGATGACGATATTCCCATCAACGCCGGCTGCCTGCGCCCCATCCGCCTGATTGTGCCGCCGGGCTCCATGCTGGCGCCGCGCTATCCCGCCGCCGTCGCCGCGGGAAATGTGGAGGTCAGCCAGCAGGTCGCCAACTGCCTGTTCGGCGCGCTCGGCGCGCTGGCCGCCGCGCAGGGCACAATGAACAATCTGACCTTCGGCAACGCGCGGCATCAATATTACGAAACGATCTGCTCGGGCGCGCCGGCGGGCCCGGATTTTGACGGCGCGGCCGCCGTCCACACGCATATGACGAATTCACGCATGACCGATCCTGAAATTCTGGAGACGCGTTTTCCGGTGGTGCTGGAGGAGTTTTCCATCCGGCGGGGATCGGGCGGCAAAGGCCGCCAAAAGGCCGGCGACGGCACGCGCAGGACAATCCGCTTTCTGGAGACGATGGAATGCTCCATTCTCTCGGGCGGGCGACGCGTGCCGCCGTTCGGCCTTGACGGCGGAGAGCCCGGCGAACCCGGCGCAAACGCCGTTCGCCGCGATGGGATCGTCTCGGCGATTGGCGGCTGTGACAGTGTTGTTTTGGACGCCGGCGACGCGATCACCATCCTCACGCCGACCGGCGGGGGATTCGGCAAAACGGGGAGCGGCGGCGCATGATCGTTCGCAAACAGGACGACGGCTCGATGATCCTGATCACCCAGTCGGATCACGCGCTTCTTTCAGGGTTTTTCGCGGCGCATTGGGGCAATGCGGATTTCGCCCCGCCGCAGCGCCGCGAATCAGCCGCGCGCGCCGCGGCGCTGCATGATTGCGGCTGGCGCCGGTATGAGGCCGCGCCGCGCTATGACGCGGCGTCGAAGACTTCGCCTAATTTTTTTGAAGTGCCGAACGATGACGCGCAGTTGGCGGCTTTCGGCGCGGGCATCGACTGGCTGACCGGCATCGATCCCTACGCCGGCCTGCTGATCAGCCGCCACCGCACGGGCTTGTGGCGGGGCCGTTACGGCGCGGTCAAAGGACCGCTGATGCCCGCACGGGGCCCGCCGGACCCGCGCGTTGAAGCGTTTGCCGCCGCCTATGAGGCGCGCCAGGAAACGGCGCTGGCGCAGCTCGACCGGGCGGTGTTCCGCATTGATTATCAGATGCTCCAATTTTGGGATTTGCTGTCGCTGACGCTCTGCGTCGACGAGAGCAAACCGCGGATTCTGGAGTTTGTGCCGGACACCTATGCCGGCGACGGCGCCAATGGCGCCGTCATGCGCATTGAGCCGCGCGGGGACGGCGAAATCGGGCTCGATCCGTGGCCGTTCGCCCGCCGCCCGCTGGAATTTGGAATCACGTTCCGGCATCTGCCGGCGTCGGATTATCGGGATAACGAGGCCTTCCGCCTCGCGTATTTCGGCGCGCGCGTTCAGGCGCGGAAATTGATGTTTGTTTAAGCGCCGCCGCCCCGCGGCCTTCTCAAAGCCTGAAGAAGGCCCGCGCATTGTCCTCGAAAATCATCTTCTTGTCGGCGCCGCTCAGCCAGGAAAAGCTGTTGATCACGGGCACGATGTCATCGAAGGTGCGGCCGGTCTTCTCATTGATGGACGAGCCGACGCCGGGGCATTCCGCGCCGTACATGCAGCGGTCCGCGCCCACCGTCTCAATCAGCAGCCGCAGGCCCGCCTCCGAATACAGAACGGTGTCATAGTAAAGATGGCGCATCGCGCCAATGAAATCGACGCCGTTGCGCGAGGCCGCCGACTGGAAGCGGCCGATCTGATAGGGAATCGCGCCGCCGCCGTGCGAGCAGACAATCTTCAGTTTCGGAAAATCCTTGAAAACGGTTGAATTAACGAGGCCGACGACGGCGATCGACTCCTCGTTGATGAAGTGCAGCGTGTAGGGCGTGCGCTCCGACTTGGACCCGGTGGCATGAATATGCGCGGCCGCATCGAGTTCGCAGAGCTTTTCGTACAGCGGATACCAGTAGCGGTCGCCGAGCGGCGGCGCCTCTTCGCCCCCGTTCTCATAGGGATCGGGATTCAGCAGGCATCCCTTGAAGCCGAGTTTGGTGACGCAGCGCTCCAGCTCCGGCAGCGCCGCGGCGATCGGCTCGCCCGCCGCCTGCGGCAGTCCGCACATGCCGAAAAATTTGTCCGGAAAAAGCTGCGCGGACCGCGCGATGATATTGTTGGTTTCCTCGGTGAACCAATGCACCAGGCGCGAGGGCTTGAAACTGTGCATCATCTGAAACGGGCGCGGCGAAATGAGCTGCCGGTCGATGCCGAGCCGCTCCATCATCGGAATATGAGCGACCGGCCCCATTTCCTTGCGGAAATAGGATGCCTTGATCTCCTCGTCGCTCACCTCGGGCATTTTGCGCCCGTGCTCGCCGCGGTGCGACAGGATGGAAGCCTTGTAAACCCAGAGCGCGGCCGGGGCGCTGACATGGGCATGGCAGTCGATGATCATCCGCATCCTCCGATTGGCAGGCTTTTTTTCATCCGTCCGGCATCGCGGCGCGGCAGCTCCGCCGCTTATTTCACATCCCACCAGACGAAAGAGTTGGCGGTGCCTGTGCCCGCCGCGGAACGGTAACAGGGGATGTAGTCGATGACCCGCATTTGGACGCTCATGTCCTCCATCAGGCCCGCCAGCGAAATCCAGGATTTCAATTCGGATGTGCCGGACTGAAGCTCGGAGAGTGGAATATTTTTTAGATATTCCTTATCCCTTTCGCCGAGCGCTTTTATGAAACGCCGGTCGAACGCCTCGTCGATGACGAAATGGCTCATGCCGCCGGAGGCAAACACGGCGATCTTTTTGTCGGACCGCCACGCGTCGATGGCGCGCTTGACGGCTTTTCCAAAATTATACGCGCGCGCGGCGGTCGGCTGATTGGGCGGGAAGAATGTGTTCTGAATAATCGGCAGATTGGGAACAACCTTGTCCCGCATCACCTGCCGGTAAATATGGCCGAAGGCATGGCCCACGCCGTTTTTGGCGCCCTTGGGCCAGACCTTGGACGAGGCGACATCGAATTCGTCCGCGGACAGATGCCGGATCAGATGTTCTCCGAGCTCCGGCAGCCCGTCATATTCCGTGTAGATTTCCGTTGCATGGCCGAATTCCGCTTCGCGGATTCCCGGCGGAAGCTTTTGCCGGCTTTCCTCGCTTTGCGGATAGTTGGGAATTTTCCCGCCGTAATAGACGAGGAAAGAGGGGTTGAACTCGTCGTTGAAAACCTCGCGCTGATCATTGCCGAGAATCACGGCTATGTCGGCGCCGCACTCCTCCCATTTGTCGGCCAGTTTTTCCATGGCCGCGTGGCAGCGCGCGTGGGACTGCAGAATGCCGTCGCGCGAGGACTTTTCCGGGAGCCCCTCCTCTCGGCGCATTTCGACAAGCTGATCAAACGAGTGAACCCCGCCGCGGTAGGGATGTTTGGCGGCCTTGTCAGCCGGCACTCTCAGCAGCCATTCCTCGGGCGTGGTGTGCAGCTGCGGACCATGCGTGGTTGCCATGGTGAGAACGATTTCCGCCATTCCGCGCCTCCCTGCCGGCCCGCGGCCGCCATCCCTTGCAATCGTTGGGATAAGGCATTGCCGCGCGTGCCGCCGTCAAGGGTCAGGCGGGGCTTTTCCGCCTCTGCGGAAAGCGCCGGATTTTATGAAAATTTGGTGGAGCCAGACGGGATCGAACCGA
>JANYFM010000060.1 GCA_025362655.1 Hyphomicrobiales bacterium
GAAAACATTCTGGGCGACGGCATTGAGCGCGCCTATGCCGCCGGCGCGCATGAGCCGCCGGCGATCTGCGCGCAGCTCAATGACAACGGCGTGCCCGCGCCCGGCGGCGCGGCGTGGACGCAGGAATTGTTTGAGCGCGAAATGAAGCGCCTCGGCGCGTGATCGGGAAAGGAAGCGCCGAATGAGCGCCGCAAACGAAATAGACGTTGAAAGCCTGCTTGCCAACGGCCCGCGCAATCAGTGGTACGCGGTCTGCCCGTCCGGCTTCATCGCGCAAAAGCCGGTGTCGCTGCGCCGCTGCGGCTACCGGATGGTTTTCTGGCGCGGCATCGACGGCGCCCTGCACGCGCTGGAGGACCGCTGCCCGCACCGCGGCGTGCCGCTCTCCTGCGGCATCGCCATGGGCGACCGCATCGCCTGCGGTTATCACGGCGTGCAGGTGGACTCGAACGGCGTGGCGGTTGTGGTGCCCGGCGCGCCCGGCGGCAAACTCGAGGGCTCGAAATCCACGAAAGTCTTTCCGGTGGAGGAGCGCAACGGCCTCATCTTCGCGTGGGTCGGCGATGATCTCCATGCCGCGCCCGCCCCACTGGAACTGCCTGAAGAGCTCACATCGGACGAATTCAGCTCGTTCCTCTGCTATGCCGAATGGAACGGCGACTACCGCTATGTCATCGACAACGTGATGGACCCGATGCACGGCACGTTCCTGCACAAGCAGTCGCACTCGATGTCGTTCGGCGAAACCAAAGCGGCGTTTCGCATTGTGGACACACCGACCGGCTTCGTCTTCGAGAAAGAGGGCCAGCGCAACGTCAATTTTGACTGGACGGAATACGGCCACACCGGCGCGCTCTGGCTGCGGCTGGAAATTCCCTATCCAAAGACCGGGGGCCCCGGCGGCAATTTTCATATCATCGGCATGTACACGCCGATCTCTGAAAATAAGACCGCTGTGATCCATTGGCGCTGCCGCAGGCTGTCGGGCTGGCAGCGCGACGCGTGGCGCTTTCTCTACAAGAACCGGCTTGAGGCGCGCCACTGGCAGGTGCTGGAGCAGGACCGCGTGATGCTGGAGCAATGCGATCCGGACGCCAACCAGCACGAGAACCTCTATGCGCACGACATGGGCCTCGTGCGGCTGCGGCGCGTGATGCGCAATCAGGCGGCGGGCCAGATCGCCGAACTCGCGCAGGCGGGCCGCCATGCCCTCTGAACGCGCCGCGCGGGTTGCCTGAGCCATGGCGCGCATCCGCCTTGAGTGCCGCAATGTGACGAAACGCTTCGCCGCGGCGCGCAAAGGCGGGCCGCCGGTGACAGCCGTGGCTGATCTCAATTTCACCATCGGGGATGGCGAGGTCGTGTCGCTGATCGGCCCGTCCGGCTGCGGAAAAAGCACGCTGCTCAACATGGGATCGGGTCTCGACCCCGCCAGCGACGGGGAGGTGCTGATCGACGGCGAGAAAGTCACCGGGCCCAACGCGCATGTGGCGTTTATGCTGCAAAAGGATTTGCTGCTGCCGTGGCGCAACATCCGCGAGAACGTCGAATTCGGCCTCGAAATCCGCGGCCGGCCGGCGGCGGAGCGGCGCGCGGTGGCTCTGGATCTGCTGGCGAAATGCCGGCTGCCGGCCTTCGCCGATCATTATCCGCATCAATTGTCCGGCGGCATGCGCCAGCGCGCGGCGCTTGCGCGCACGCTGGCGGTGGACCCGGCGGTGCTGCTGATGGACGAGCCGTTTTCGGCGCTCGACGCGCAGACGAAAATGGTGCTTCAGCAGGACCTCGCGCGCATGCTGGCGGAAACCGGCAAGACCGCGCTGTTTGTCACCCACGATCTCGTCGAGGCCATCGCGCTCTCCGACCGCGTGCTCGTGATGAGCCAGCGGCCGGGACGCATCATCGAGGAGATACCCGTCGATATTCCCGGCCGCGGCAATCCCATGGAGCGGCGCAAGAGCCCGCGTCTCGGGCCCTATGTCGCGCGCCTGATGGAACTGCTTCATATCGATGAGACCCTCGCTTGAATTTTCAACGCGCCAAACAGGAGACAGCCATGCATTTTATCCGCCGCGGGTTTCTGGCCCTTCCGCTCGCCGCCGCCTTTTGGGGCGCGGCGCAGCCTGTCCTTGCGCAAACGCCTTTGCAGGACGTGACTTATCTTTTGCCGGCGCCGGGCTCGCTGCCCGCCTTCGCGCCGTGGATGATCGCCAAACAGCGCGGTTATTTTGCGGCTGAGGGGCTCAACGTGACGTTCCAGGTGGCGCGCGGCGGCGTCGATGTGGCCAAGCAGGTCGGCGCCGGCAACGCCGTCGTCGGCGGCGCCATCGGCGACACGCCGATTCTTGTGCGCACCAACGGCGTGCCGGTGAAGGCCATCGCGGTGCTCGGCGGGCGTTCGCTGATGCAGCTCGTCATCAACAAGGACAAGGTTCCCGGCGGCTTAAAAGACCTCAAGGGAAAAACCATCACCACCATCGCCTATCAGGACACAACGTTCTTCGCGCTGCTGGGCATGCTGGCGACGCAGGGGATGAAAAAAGAGGATGTCAACGCGCAGGCCGCCGGCCCGGTAAACGTCTGGAAGCTGTTCGCCGCCGGGCAGGCGGACGCGATGGCCTCGGTGCCGGACTGGACGTTTTTCGCGGCCAAGGAAAATCCCGGCATGAAGACCGAAACGATTCCCTCGGACACGGTGTTCAAAAGCATGGCGCAGGCCATCGTCGCCTCCGATGAAACCATCCGGACGAATCCGGAGCTGCTGCGCAAACTCGTGCGCGCCACGCTGAAAGGGCTGAAAGCGGTGATGGATGATCCCGCGGCCGCCGCCGCTGATTATGCCAAAGCCGTGCCCGAATTCGCGGGGAAGGAGGCTGATCTCGCGGAAATTCTGAAGGGCTTCAACACCTATGTTTATCCCGGCCAGAAGGTTCTGGGAGAGATGGATGAGCAGCGGCTGGCGGATTTGCAGGACTTCTATCTGAAGGAAGGCATCATCCAGCAAAAGACGCCGGTGAAAGACCTCTACAGCAACCAGTTCCTGCAATAGGCGCCGCTGATGATGCCGGACTTTTCGGACCCCGCGATCCGCCGCATGACGATTGGCAGCGCGCTGCTGTTTGTTGTTTTCGTGGCGGCGTGGGAGTGGGGACCGCCTCTGTTCGGCATTCCCTCCTATATCATCCCGCCGGCTTCAAAAGTCTGGCACGAATTTGTGAGGATGCTCGGGTCCGACCGGCTGATGTATCACACGGGCATCACGGCGATGCAGGTCTTCGCCGGCTTCATTCTCGGCATGCTCCTTGGCATGGCCGTCGGCTTTGCCCTCGGCATGTCGCCGACGGCGGAATTCATGCTTTCGCCCTACATTCTCGCGCTGCAAATCGCCCCGAAAGTGGCGTTCGCGCCGCTGTTCGTCATCTGGTTCGGCTACACGGTCTATCCGAAAATTCTCGTCGCCGTGCTGATTGTTTTCTTTCCCGTGATGATCAATGTGCTCGGCGCTGTGCGCGCCATAGACCCTGACATCGTGCGGCTCGCCAAATCCTTCAGCGCCGGCCCCGTGCGGATTTTCCGGATGATCGAATTCCCCGCCTCGCTGCCGCCGTTTTTCGCGGGGCTGCGGATCGCCGCAACGCTCGCCGTCATCGGCGTTGTCGTGGGCGAGCTGGTCGGCGGCAACCAGGGGCTCGGCTATCTCCTGACTTTCGGCGAGGGCTCCGCCAACACGCCGATGGTTTTCGTGACGATCATCATGCTGACGCTGATCGGCATCGCGCTTTATGGAATCATTGTGCTGATCGAGAACCGCGTGCTGCACTGGCTGCCGGGCCGGGCGCGCAAAGCCGTATGAAACAGGGAGGCGGGTGTGACGCTTGACGGGCGCATCATCGTTGTGACCGGCGCCGCGCGCGGGCTCGGCCGCGCCTTTGCGCGGGCCTGCCGGGATGCGGGCGCGCGCGCGGTTGTCATCGCCGATATCGATGAGGCGCGCGGGCTTGAGACCGCCGCGGCACTGCGCGCGGGCCAATGCGATATCGTGTTCATGCGCTACGACCAGGGCGATCCCGCCTCCATCGCGGGGTTCGGGGAGGCGCTGGCGGCGCGCTTCGGGCATATTGACGGGCTCGTCAATAATGCCGCGCTGGCCACCGGCATCGGCGGCAAAGCGCACGATGAAATCGATATCGAAACGTGGGACCGTGTGATGCAAATCAATGTGCGCGGCGTCTGGCTGGCGGTCCGCGCGCTGACACCGCTGCTGCGCAAATCGGCGCTGGGCGGGCGCATTGTCAACCTCGCCTCGGACACGGCTTTGTGGGGCGCCCCGCGCCTGCTGCATTACGTTGCCAGCAAGGGCGCGGTGATTTCGATGACACGCTCGCTGGCGCGCGAGCTGGGGCCGGACGGCATCGCCGTCAATGCGGTGGCGCCGGGCCTGGTGCTTGGCGAGTCGACCGAATATGTGCCGAAAGAGCGCCACGATCTTTATCTCAACGGGCGCGCCATGCGGCGGGAACAGACGCCCGAAGATGTCACCGGCCCCGTTGTCTGGCTGCTTGGCCCCGGCGCGAATTTCACCACAGGACAAACGATACCGGTCAATGGCGGATTCGTTTTCAATTGAGGAGCGAAGCGTCCCGCTTGCGGCGGGCGCGCTGACCTGGCTTGAAGCCGGGCGCGGAGAGGCGTTCGCGCTTTTGCACGGCATCGGCTCGCGCGCGCGGTCCTTCGAGGCGCAATTGGAAGGGCTCGGCGGCGCCTATCGCGTTCTCGCATGGAACGCGCCGGGTTACGGCGGTTCGGCGCGCCTTGCCGGCGAAACTCCGGCGGCGCGGGATTACGCGGACGTTCTGCGCGCGTGGCTCGACGCGCTCGGCATCGAACGGCTGCATCTTCTCGGCCATTCGCTGGGCGCGCTGATGGCGGCGCGTTTCGCCGCCGAGCATCCGCGCCGCATTCTCTCCCTGACTCTGGCGTCCTGCGCGCTTGGCCATGCCAACCTTCCGGCGTCGGAGCGCGCGGCGATGCTGAACGCCCGCCTCGACGATGTCGATGCGCTCGGTCCGTCCGGCATGGCAAAGAAGCGCGCGCGCCGGCTGCTCGGGCCAAAGGCTTTGCCCGCGCATATTGAATCCGTCACGGCCGGCATGGCGGCGGTGGACGCGCGCGGCTACGGGCAGG
>JANYFM010000131.1 GCA_025362655.1 Hyphomicrobiales bacterium
ATCATGATGGACAGCACCAGCGATGCATTGAACAAGCTGAGATAGGAGGGCGGCCCCGCGAATATGGAACTGAGAACGGGCACGTTTTGAAACAGCGCGATTATAGCGGGTTGAAACGTGTCGGAGAGAAACGGGCCGAGCACGAAAAATCCCCACATGCCATAGATTATCGAGGGAATTCCGGCCAGCAGCTCAATGGCAATGCTAATCGGCCGGCGCAGGCCCATCGGGCAAAGCTCGGTCAGGAAGACGGCGATGCCAAGCCCGACGGGAACCGCGATCAGCATGGCGATCAATGACGTCAGGATGGTGCCGTAGAGCGGGCTGAGGGCGCCGAGAACCGGCTGCGGCTGCAATTGCGGCGCCCAGCGCTGTGTCCACAAAAACTCAAGCCCGAAAACGCGCATTGCCGGCCAGGCACCGGCGATCAGCGTTAGAATAATGCCGCCAAGGATGGCGAGGACAGCCAGCGCCGAAAGCCGCGTCATCCAGTAGAAAACAACGTCGCCTGTCGTGAAGGCCCGGAGCGCGCGCGCCCGGTCCTGGGGCGCATTCGCCGCCGCCGCTATGCCTTTCAATGCGGTATCCGTCACTCTGCCTCCGACACGCTGTCACCCGCCGCCGCGCGAGCGAAACTCTCCGCGGGGGAGGAAGAGGCGGACCCCTTCCTCCCTTGCGTTTACTTCGACTTGATATCTTTTTCCCAGGTCGCCTTGATCTGTGTGATCACGCTGTCGGGCATTGGCACGTAATCGAGCTCTTCGGCCATTTTGCCGCCTTTCTCGAAGGACCAGGCGAAAAACTTCAGAGCGGCCGCGGCCGCTGCTTTGTCCTTCGGCTCTTTGGGCATGAGAATGAAGGTCGCCGAGGTGATCGGCCAGGAGGCTTCGCCCGGCTGCTCCGTCAGGATTTGATAATAGCCGGGCGAATTCGCCCAGTCAGCGTTGGCGGCCGCGGTTTGGAAGGCCGCGAAGGTTGGCTTGACGGTCTTGCCGGCTTTGTTGATGAGCGCCGTGTAGACAAGATTGCTCTGCTTGGCATAGGCATATTCAACATAACCGATGGAGTTTTTCGTCTGCCCGACATTGCCGGCGACGCCTTCATTGCCTTTGGCGCCGACGCCCGCCGGCCATTCGACCGCGGTGCCGGATCCGACTTTTGCCTTCCAGTCGGCGCTGACCTTGGAGAGATAGTCGGTGAACACGAAGGACGTTCCCGAGCCGTCCGAGCGGCGCACGACGGTGATCGCCGCCGATGGCAGCTTGACGGAGGGATTGAGCTTTTTGATCGCGGCATCGTCCCATGTTTTGATCTTGCCGAGGTAGATGTCCGCGAGAGTCGCGCCGTCGAGCGTCACTTCGCCGGATTTGACGCCTTCGATATTGATGATGGCGACCAAAGCGCCCATCACCATCGGCCATTGCGACAGACCGTCTTTGGTCAGATCGGCGGCGGTGAGCGGCATGTCGGTCGCGCCGAAAGTGACGGTCTTGGCTTGGATCTGCTTGATCCCGGCGCCTGAGCCGATTGACTGATAGTTGAGGGAATCGCCGGTGTCTTTCTTGTAGGCATCGGCCCATTTCGAATAGATCGGGAACGGGAACGTCGCGCCCGCGCCGGTGATTTCGGTGGCCCGCGCCGCGCTGGGCGCAAGGGCGGAAAGGCCGGCGGCGAGCGCCAAGCCCAGAATTTTTCGGGTCGTCATAAAACGCCTCTCCGGTTTTTTAAGATCGTTGGCGGCAACAAACGGCTTATCCATTTGTTCCCGTCCCTCTCTCTAGTCCGCCGTGGCTTCCCTTTTATGACAACAAAGCAATGTTTTTGTGACAGTCCAACCATCTGGAACTTCTAATTTTTATCGGTGTGAACGGGAAACCGCACCCGGAAAGTCGCGCCCCGTCCCGGCTGGCTTTCAATTTCCAGCCTGCCACGGTGTCTAGCCACAATATGTTTGACGATGGCCAGCCCGAGACCGGTTCCGCCGCGCGCCCGGCTCGCGGGTGTATCGACACGGTAGAAGCGCTCGGTGAGGCGCGGCAGATGTTCGGGCGCAATTCCCGGGCCATCGTCGCTGACGCTCAGCAGCGTGCCCCCGGCCGAAGGCTCAATGTCGATCCGCACTGTGGGTTTCGGGCCGGCGCCGCCGTATTTGATGGCGTTCTCCACAAGGTTTTCAGCCAACCGTGTCAATTCATCCGCGTCGCCCGAGATTATGGCGCGGGCCGGGGCGGCGACGTTGACCGCCGCTCCGGCTTCGCGCGCCGCCGGCGCAAGGGTGTCGACGATGTGGCGGACAATCGAGACAAGATCGACCGGCGCCTGCGGGCGCATATGTTCGTTCATTTCGATGCGCGAAAGCGACAGAAGGTCATCGACAAGCCGCGCCATGCGGCGGCCCTGTTCGCCCATGATATCCAGAAACTTTTCACGCGCGGCGGCGTCGTTGCGCGCCGGGCCCTGCAGCGTCTCGATGAAGCCCAGCATGGAGGCGAGCGGCGTGCGCAGCTCGTGGCTGACATTGGCGATGAAATTCACCCGCATGCGCTCAACGCGGCGGGCCTCTGTGACATCGCGAAGCTCAAGCACGGCGGCGGGCCGCCCGTCCATCGCAAAAGGCGAGACGAATATTTCATACAGCCGCTCCACCGGCGCGCGCTCGTGCCAGGCGACGGATTGCCGCTCCGCCCCTTCAAGCACGAGGCTTACGGTTTCAAGAACCTTCGGCGCGCGGATGATGAAAGCCAGCGCGTCGCGCTCGCTAAGGCCGGGAAAGACCTCGCGCGCCTGGGCATTGGCGGCGACGACGCGCGGCATTTGGTCGACAATGAGCACCGGGTCCGGCAGCGCGCCGATGAGCGCGGCGATGAGCTGGCCGGACGTTTGGGTGGGAGCGTTGTTGTCGTCGATGTCGAAAAATCCTTCCATCAGCCGGCGGCGCGCGCGCGCGCCGTCACATGAATGATACGCGACTCAGGCACACCGGCTCAATTCATGAACCGGAGCGCGCGGGATTGGAAGCAGCCGTCAAACACGTCAGGACCCTCTTTCTCTCTGACCTGCATCTGGGCGCGCGCGGCTGCCAGGCGGAGGCGATACTGGAGTTTCTCCGCCTTTACGAGGCTGAAACCATCTATCTCGTCGGGGACATAATCGATGGATGGCGTCTCAAGGCGGCCTGGCACTGGCCACAGGCGCATAACGATGTCGTGCAGAAATTCCTGCGCAAAGTCCGCAAGTCCACGCGGCTCATTTATATTCCCGGCAATCATGACGATTTTTTGCGCGCTTACGCGGGCTCGACATTCGGCGGCATCGAAATCCATGAGGAGTTCGTGCACACGACTGCCGACGGAAAGCGCATCCTGCTGCTGCACGGCGATAAATACGACACTGTCGTGAGCAACGTGAAATTTATCGCGCTGCTCGGCGACCACGCCTACGATTTCGCGATTTTTCTCAACCGCCACATCAGCCGGGCGCGAAGAAGCCTCGGCCTGCCCTACTGGTCGTTCTCCGCTTACGCGAAACAAAAGGTCAAACGCGCTGTCAATTTCATCAGCGCTTTCGAGAAGGCTGTCGTCGCCGACGCCAAACGACACGGCGTGGACGCGGTGCTTTGCGGGCATATTCACCAGCCCGCGATGAGCATGATCGATGGCGTGCAATATCTTAACACGGGCGACTGGGTGGAATCCTGCTCGGCGATCCTGGAGCATTGGGATGGACGCCTCGAACTGGTGAAATGGACCAGCGCGCAGGAGCGGGAGTTCGCGCTGGAGGGCCGGAGCGACGGAAAAATCGCGCAGGCCGCCTAGGCCCGGGCAAACACCGCGTCCACGAGCCGCACGCGGCTGACAAAGCCGGTGGCGGAATCGGTTTTGGCGCCCAGTTCGAGAACACCGGTCACCGTGATCAAATCGTTGAACGCGCTGGGGATCAGCGCGCGCCGGGTTTCGACGACCACGAGATCGTCAGGCCACGCCGCCTCCGTGTCGCAAAACGGGCAGACGGCCATGGGTATGCGTGTCAGCACGAAAAATAATGCCTCCGGTTTCAACGGCGGCGCCATGTAGCCGCGCATCTCGATGCTTTTGCCGGCGAGGCGCGATGCCTCCGCCGAGAAACTTCCGCCCGCCGCCCAGAGATCGCGAATTTTCGTCCGCTCCGCCGCCCGCGCGGGCCCCGCGCCGGCCGCGCAAGCCAAACCCGCCGCGATTATGCTGCGGCGGGATGGATGCGAAAGGGCGGCGGGAAAGCTCATCTTTTTACCTGCGCGACTTTCGCCGGTTTGCGCGGCTTTGCCGCCGCGAGCCGCGTTGTCGCCCTCAAGGCGTGATCCATAACGAAGAAAATATAATTTTCATCGACGACTCCCTGAAACAGATGCGCCGAAGGCCCCGCCGCGAAAATCGCCACATCCTCCCCCGCATGGGTCTCGGAGGTCAAGGGCACCAGCGACTGCTGGATGTAATCGGGATCCAGCACGTCGGCTTTGCCGATGTCTTCGCGCGCCGCGTTCTTCGCGCCGGGGCCGTTGGCATAGCCGATTATGGTGTAGGGCTTGCCATCGCGGTCCAGCGCCACCTTGCCGCGCTCCTTCACGAGGCCGAGAATCGGCGTGTCCCGGTCGGGGTAGCCGCTGATCGACAGAGTGTGGCTGTGATCAGCGGTGACGATCACCAGCGTGTCTTTTAGATTCACTTTCGCCAGCACCGCTGTGATGGCCTCCTCGAAGGCCACGGCATCGGTGAGGGTCCGGTAGGCGTTGTTGGCGTGGCTGCCGTGATCGATCCGTCCGCCCTCGATCATCAGCACATAGCCTTTGGGGTTGCGCGCGAGAATGTCGATGGCCTTCACCGACATTTCCGTCAGCGAGGGCTCGCCGCCGCGGTCTTTCGGACGGTCCGCCTCGTATTGCATATCGGCCCGCTCAAACAGCGCAAGCGCGTGGCGGGCATGTTTCGGGTCGATTTTGTTGAAGGTCTCCGTGTTCCAGGCGTAAGCGCCGGAATTTGAATAGCGCTTGAGCCATTCCTGCGTGAGATCGCGCCCGTCCTTGCGCTTGCCTTTGAGATCGGGATATTCCGGATCAGCCATTGTGGCGGGCAGAAAGTTCATGCGCCCGCCGCCGAACATCACATCGAGTCCGTCGCCGAAGGCAAATTCCGTCAGCTGCCGGGCGATATCGACGCAGCCGGCCTTGGCCGCCTCTTCGGTGAGATCGGCGTCGGATTCCCACGAGCGGTGCGGCGCGTGGGCGAACATCGCGGCGGGCGTCGCGTCAGTGATGCGCGCCGTGGAGACCGCGCCGACGGACATATCCAGCGTCTTGGCGATTTCGCCGATGGTCGTCACGTCCTTGCCTTTGGAGGCGGCGCATTCCCTCCAAACGGCGGATGCCGACAATCCCAGCATGTTGTTGTTGGATTTTACGCCGGTGGTCATGGCCACCGCGCTTGGCGCGGAATCAGTGACGAGGCTGTCATGGGAATAGGTGCGCGACAGCGCCGAATAGGGCAGGGACTCATGCGGCAGCTTGTGCGACGGGCCGTCTCCCTTCAACTGCTGGCCGCGGAAAATGCGCGCCGCCGTCATCGTGGCGACGCCGTAGCCGTCGCCAATGAACAGAATCACGTTTTTGGCGCGGCGCGTGTTGGGGACCAGAGCCTGAATTTTGCGGAGCTGCTCCCGCGACGAAAGATAATAGGGATCGTTCGCCTGCGTGAGGACCGCCTCGGCGGCGAACGCGCCGGAGGAAACCGCCAGAGCGCCGGCGGCGGCCAGAAGAAACCTTTTGGAGGCAGGCGGCGTCAACACTTTCACTTTCATGGGTTTTGCTCCGGTTCTCATGGGTTCTATGAAGCTGAGCTGACAATTGTGTGACACTGGCAGCGGCGGCGGGATTGTCAAATAAATGCCGCCCGCGCGGGTTCGCGCAGCCGTTCCGCCAGACCGCCCTCGTTCAGCGCCGCCGCGATATTGTGCGGAAAGCTGCGGGCGCTCGCCGCCATGGAGCGCGATGCCGCGAG
>JANYFM010000188.1 GCA_025362655.1 Hyphomicrobiales bacterium
TGGCCGCATCGACCTCCCGCTGGCGGCTCCACATGCCCGAATAGACGCCGCCCTGCGCCAGCAAATCCTCATGGCGGCCGCGCTCGACCACGAGTCCTTTGTCGATGACGATGATCTCGTCGGCATTGATGACCGTCGACAGGCGGTGGGCGATAACCAGCGTCGTGCGGCCGCTCGACACCCGGTCGAGCGCCAATTGAATCTCCCGCTCGGTGTGCGAATCCAGCGCCGAGGTCGCCTCGTCCAGCACGAGAATCGGCGGCGCCTTCAGGATGGTTCTGGCGATGGCGACGCGCTGTTTCTCGCCGCCGGAGAGTTTCAGCCCGCGCTCGCCCACCTGCGCCTCATATCCGCCGGGCGCGAGGCGGATGAACCCGTCGATCTGCGCGAGGCGCGCGGCCTCATACACCTCCTCGTCCGTCGCGTTCCAGCGCCCGTAGCGGATATTGTAGGCAATGGTGTCGTTGAACAGCACGGTGTCCTGCGGCACCATTCCGAGGCGGTCGCGCAGGGAGCGCTGCCGCACGCCGGCGATATCCTGCCCGTCGATGGTGATGCGCCCGGATTGCGGCTCGTAAAAGCGAAACAGCAGGCGCGAGATCGTGGATTTGCCCGCGCCCGAGGGGCCGACAATGGCGAGCGTTTTACCGGCGGGCACCTCGAAGCTGACGCCGCGCAGAATTTCACGCGCGGGATCATAAGAGAAGCGCACATCCTCGAAGCGCACCGCGCCCGCCTTCACCTCGAGCGGCGGCGCGCCGGGCTTGTCCGCGATCTCCGGATTTTGGCCGAGCAGGCTGAACATGGTCTCGATATCAATCACCGACTGGCGGATTTCGCGGTAGAGCATGCCCATGAAGTTCAGCGGCTGGTAGAGCTGGATCATCATGGCGTTGACCAGCACGAAATCGCCGAGCGTGTTGGTTCCCGCCCGCATGCCCTGAATGCTCATGATCATGATCGCGGTCAGGCCGATCGAAAAAATCACGCCCTGGCCGGAATTGAGCACCGCCAGCGAAATGTAGGAATTGACGGAATTCCGCTCATAGCGCGCCATCGCCTTGTCATAGCGCGCGGCCTCGCGCTCCTCCGAGCCGAAATATTTGACGGTCTCATAATTCAGCAGGGAATCGATGGCCTTGGTGTTGGCGTCGGAATCGCTCTCGTTCATCGAGCGGCGGATGGCGATGCGCCAGTTCGTCGCCCATGCCGTGAACCAGAGGTAACAGCCGATCATGACCAGCAGCGCGGCGACATAGCGCCAGTCGAAATTGATCACAAACACGCCAAGGATCAGCGCGAATTCGACCGCTGTGGGAATGCCCGTGAGCATGCTCATGCGCACGATCTGCTCAATCGCGGTGCGGCCGCGCTCCAGCACGCGCGTCAGCCCGCCGGTTTTGCGTTCAAGGTGAAAGCGCAGCGAGAGCCTGTGCAAATGCACAAACACCTCGTCGGCAAGGCGGCGCACGGCATTCATCGACACAGCGGCGAAGAGCGCGTCGCGCGCCTGCGTGAACAGCTGCATGAAGGCGCGCAGGAGCCCGTAGAGGACCGCCAGCGAGACGGGGCCCGCCAGCACGGAGGCGGTCATCGCGTCCGCGCCTTTTTCAACGAGAGCGTCGGTCACCCATTTGAACGAGAAGGGCACCGCCAGTGTCACCAGCTTGGCGATCAGCATCATCGACAGCGCGAGGCAGGCGCGCAGTTTCAAATCAGCGCGGTCGTCCGGCCAGACGTAGGGCCAAAGGTGCCGCACGGTGCGCGCCAGCGACATTTCCGCCGTGAAATCGCCGGGCTTGGGGGGCGTTGGGGCCGAATGGGGACTGGCGTGCGGATTGGCGCGGGGGGCGGATTGATCGGTCATGGGGGACGGGCGGCCTTGCAGGCGGGGATTCGGGGGTGCCGGACATATAGGGCTTTCGCGCCCGCCATGCACCCCTGCCCGCCTACAGCCGCAGCAGCCTCGCCGCCGTGCCGCCCAAAATCGCGGCGCGCTCGGCGTCGCTCAGGCCCGGCGTGGAGAGCACGTGGCCGACGGGGTCTTTGACCCAGCCGAAATTGTAGTCGGTGCCGATCATGATCTGGCCGGCGCCAACTTCCGCCACGAGGTGGCGCAGCGCCTCAGGGGTGAAAATCAGCGAATCAAAATAAAGCTGGCGAAGATATTCGCTGGGCTTTTTCTTCAGCACGGGGCCGGGGCAGTCCCGCGCCACGCGCCCGCAGCCGTTGTCCATCCGCGCCGCATAGGAGGGCAGAAAACCGCCGCCGTGGGCGAAGCCGATTTTCAGATTGGGAAATTTGTCGAGCGTGCCCTCGAAGATCAGATGCGAAATCGCAATCGTCGTCTCCAGGGGATTGCCGATGACATTGGCGAGACCGCCGTTGCCTTTGACGCGGGCCGCGACCCCGGTGACATCGGCGCTGTCCTGGGGATGCATGAACAGAAGCGCCTGAAGCTCCTCCGCTTTCTTCCAGAAGGGGTCGAACCGCTCGTGGCTGAGCTCCTCGCCATTAACAGTGCCGCCGATCGCCGCGCCGCGCAGGCCCATCTGTTTCATGCCAATTTCAAGCTGCTCGGCGGCCAGCTCGGGAAACTGGAGAGACACGGTGGCGAAGGCCACAAAGCGGTCCGGCGCCGCCTTGCACATCTGCATCAGCTTTTCATTCTGCAAATCGATGATGCGGCGGGCGAGATCGCGGTTGGCGCCGTACCACCAGGCGTTGATGCTGAGCGCCTCGACATCGATTCCTGTGGCGTCCATCTCCTTGATGCGCGCCTCAACAGGGGGATTGTTTTGGCTGCTCTTGATGGTGGCCGCGGCGCGGCTTTCCATCGGCGTGCCCGCCAGCAGCGGCATCACCTCGGGGATGACGCAATGGCAATGGATATCGACGGTGCGCACGCGCTGCCCCGCGATGCTGGTCTCGCGGCGCGCCGCCTGCTGGGCGGAGGCGCGGCGCATGCCGCAGCCGATGCATGTCATGCCGGAGAAGGCGCC
Source organism: Hyphomicrobiales bacterium (assembly GCA_025362655.1). Lineage (GTDB taxonomy): Bacteria > Pseudomonadota > Alphaproteobacteria > Rhizobiales > Beijerinckiaceae > Terripilifer. The sequence goes on from JANYFM010000188.1 coordinate 3,003, forward strand.
AAGGCCCGCCAGAAAACCTCTGCGTGAATTCATTTTCGCCTCCCTGGGGCAGCGCCTTTTTCGCGGCGCCGCTTGGTTGATTCCGCGACGCTACGGCAATCCGGTCCGCGGCGCCACAAAGACCTGGCCGGGCCAGATAAGGTTGGGGTCGCGGATCTGGGCGGCGTTCGCCTCGTATATCTGGGTGTAACGCGCGCCGCGCCCGAGAATTTTGCGGCTGATACGCCAGAGGTTATCGCCGCGCAGCACGGTCACAGACTGAATCTCGGGCACGACGGCCAAGCCAGGCGCGGAGGCTGCCGCGGTTTGCAGAGGCGGCGCCGCCGGCGGTGTCGCAGCCGCCACTTGCGCGGGCGCGGGCGCGCGCGCCGGGACGGGCGGGGCGTTCAAAGACGGCGAAGCGCGCTGGGGAGCGGGCGCCGCGCCTGTCTGAACCGCCGGGGCGGAGACAAGCGCCGGCGCCTGCGCCGCCGCGGGCCGCGGAGCCGGCAAAGGCGCGGGATAGTCGAAGGGCACCTGCGCGCGCGCCGCGACTTTGCCGGTGAGGGGATCAACCGCGTCGGCGCGCACGTCGTATTGGCCGGGCGCCATGCCGCGCTCGATCTTGACCGCCCATTTTCCCTCAGCCGCCGCCGTCACCCCGGCAACCGCGGAGCCGTTGAGATAGAGCCGCACAGAAGCGTTCGGCGCCGCAGTGCCTGTGGCGTAGAAAGCCCCGTCGTCCCCCGCCTCGACGGTGCGGATTGCGACAGCGGGCGCCGCAGGGCTGGAGAGCGCGGCTTTCGGCGGCTCGCCGAGGACCAATGTCGGCTTGCCCGGCTCCGCGAGCGCCGCGACAGTCTTTTCGCCGGGCTTGCCGGCGACCGCCACGGTAACGGTTTGATCCGACACCGAATCCCCCCGGGGGCTGTTGGCGCGAAGGCCAAGGAGATGATCACCCGGCGGCAAAGCTTTGGGAATGATAACAAACTGGCCGTTGGAATCGGCTTTGGCCTCGCCCAGTTTGGTTTCACCATTGAAAAGGCTCACCATAGCCTGCGGAGCCGCCCGCCCCGCGACGACTGTCTCGCCGGAGGGCTCGACACGCACCACGTCGAACTCAGGCGGGGTCGCTTTGGCGGGTTCGGCTGGAGGAGCTTGCGTCTTGGCAATCGTGAGCGGCGCCGGCTGCGGCGCGGCCGTTATGGCCGGCGTCGGCGGTTGCGGAGCGGAAGCGGGCTCCAGCCCCGCCGCCGCGCGAAACGCGATAAACCCAACGGCGGCCACGCCAACCGCGGCGGCGCCGAACATGGCGGAATTAGCTAGGGACGCTTTGATCATGACACTCGCTCTAGGGCTAACCTAGCCTTTACTGGCGCAAAACGCCATATCGCGCCCCGGCGGGCAAAATCACCGGGCCCGCGCTTGACGTTGCAGCCGCCATGGGCGATTTCGCGGGCATGGAAAACATGGGCGGGATTCGAAACGTTTGCGTCTACTGCGGCTCGGCGCCGGGCGGCGATCCCGTCTTCGCGGCCGCCGCGCGGGCGCTCGGCGCTTCGCTGGCGCAGGAGAAAATCGGCCTCGTTTATGGCGGCGGCAATAATGGACTGATGGGCATCCTCGCCCGCTCCGTTCTGGAGCACGGCGGACATGTGACGGGAATCATTCCTGATTTTCTGCAACAGCGGGAACTGAGCTTTGAAGGGGCGCAGGAGCTTCTGATCGTGCCGGACATGCACACGCGAAAGCGCATGATGTTCGAGCGCGCAGATGCTTTCGTGGCGCTGCCCGGCGGGGTCGGAACCCTTGAGGAACTCGTGGAGCAACTGACCTGGGTCCAGTTGGAGCGGCACAACAAACCTGTGCTGATTGCTGACATCGCTGGTTTCTGGCGGCCGCTGCTGTCGCTGCTTGCCCATATGCGCGAACAGGGCTTCATCAAGCCGGAATTCGAGGTGCGTTATCTCGTCGCCGAAAAAACCGCTGATATCGTGGAAATGCTGCGCAACGCCGCCGCGATGGCCGGCCATGCGGGCGCTCCCCCAAAACCGCTGGACCCGCGCTTGTAGCAGGCTTTTCGCCCGGCGGCGGTTTGCATTAACGCGCGGACTTGTTAGAACCTGAAGCCAATGTGACGACAATACGAATTCAATACTCGTAAGGAGCTTCTGATGAGCGTGCCCCGCCTGCGCCTGCCTGCCCTTGCTCTCCTTAGTCTTGCCGGCGCTGCCTGCCTTAGCCTCCCCGCCATGGCGCAATTGCCGGGGCTTGGCGCGCC
>JANYFM010000222.1 GCA_025362655.1 Hyphomicrobiales bacterium
GTCCCAAGGGTTCGGCTGTTCGCCGATTAAAGTGGTACGTGAGCTGGGTTCAAAACGTCGTGAGACAGTTTGGTCCCTATCTGCCGTGGGTGTAGGAGAATTGAGAGGATTTGCCCCTAGTACGAGAGGACCGGGGTGAACATACCTCTGGTGGACCTGTTGTGGCGCCAGCCGCAGTGCAGGGTAGCTATGTATGGACTGGATAACCGCTGAAGGCATCTAAGCGGGAAACCAACCTCAAAACGAGTTCTCCCTCGAGAGCCGTGGAAGACGACCACGTTGATAGGCCGGGTGTGGAAGCAGGGTAACCTGTGCAGCTTACCGGTACTAATCGCTCGATAGGCTTGATCGCTCTCATTTATCAATGTCCATCGCATCAGCTCTCCTCGAAGAGGAGACGCGATGCGTCTCGCCAAAGCGCAAAGCGCGAAGGCGGACAAACAGACAAACGCAGTGATGCGTCACGACCTTAAAACACCAGTTATCGCTTCATCATTCTTCTGTCCTTCGCCGGCCTGGTGGCTTTTGCAAGGTGGTCAGACCCGATCCCATCCCGAACTCGGCCGTCAAACACCTCAGCGCCAATGGTACTATGTCTCAAGACCTGGGAGAGTAGGTCGTCGCCAGGCCTGCGAAGGGCGGAATTCCCCGATACGAAAACGATATATGCGCGGCGGCTTTGCAGGCCGCCGTTTGCATTTGGCGGCTGTGGCGCTTACAAGCGCGCATGGTTCAACGGTTGACGCGGGGTGGAGCAGCCCGGTAGCTCGTCAGGCTCATAACCTGAAGGTCACAGGTTCAAATCCTGTCCCCGCAACCAAATTAGAAAGCCCTCCGGCGAAAGCCGGGGGGCTTTTTTGCATCAGGGGAACGTATCGCAGGCATTTTCGCCGCGGATCGCTCACGCGAACATGAACCACACCGCGCCCACAAGGCGGCAATGTCCGCGGCGCGGCGCGCGCCGGAAAGGCGGGCCTCCTTCCCCCTATCACGCCCTGCGCCTCGCGCGCGGGCTGGCATCCACGTTGTCAAGCATTTCGCGCATCAACGCCTCCGTGAGCCTTGCGCGCTCGGCGGCATATTCCGAATCGTCCCAGCGGTTGTTCATCTCAAGCGGATCAGCTTCGAGATCGTAAAGCTCGCCCCATGTCTCGCCGCGGTAAATTGTCAGGCGGCGCGTCTTGGTCAGCAGCGTGCGCGCCACCGCCGGTTTTTTGAAGCCCGCGCGCGTCTGCGTGTCCTCGTGCTCGATCACGAGCTGATCCCGCAGCGCCGCTGATCCCCCAAGGCAGCCAATAAAACTCCGTCCCTGAATGCCGTAATAGGGTTTCACCCCCGCGCGTTCCAGAATCGAGGGCGCGAGATCGACCGTGGAGGCGAGCGCGCCCGAGACTTTGGCGCCCGAGACTTTGGCGCCAGAGCCCGCCGCGGCTCTGTCGTTCGGGTCGGACCAGATGAAGGGCACGTTGTTGATGGAGCGCCGCATGACCGCGCCTTTCAGCAGCAGCCCGCAATCGCCGAGATAGTCGCCGTGATCGGCGTTGAAAATAATCACCGTGTTTTCGTAACGCCCGGTTTCCCTAAGCTTTTCGATGATCGCGCCAACCGCGTCGTCAATCATCGAAATCATTCCGCAGGTGAGAGCCATGGCCTCGCGCGCCTCGCGCTCATTGACCATGAAAGCCTCCTGCGCCTTATCGGCGCGTTTGCCGTCTTTCCATTGATCATGAAGAACGCGCATCGGCGGGATGGGATTGCGGTGCTGTTCAAAGCCGGGAGGCGCCTCGAAATCCTCCGGATCGTGCATCCCCCAGTATTTGCCCGGCGGCGTGAAGGGGTGGTGCGGATCGGGGAAGGACACGAAGGCGTAGAACGGTTTGTCATCGGCTTTGACGCCGTCAAGCCAATCGATTGCGCGGTCGCGGATGAACGACGTCGGGTAGAATTCCTCCGGCATCGGCGTTCGGATCGCCTGCGGGCAGATGAAATTGTGCGGCAATTGATTTTTGCGGTCGCGCCAGAAATCGGCCAGCGGCGAGGATTTGCGAAGCCATTGCAAATAGTGGCCGCTGCACAGATCGCCGTGCCAGGTCACCATGTCCACATGGTCAAAGCCGTAATAGGGCAGATCGAATTTGTGGTAATCGGCGGTTTCGTACCGCGCCGGCTCCTCGTGCGTGTAATCCTTGCCGTCGCTCTTCCACGCCTCTTTGATCGGGCCGAGCGAATCAGGATCGGCGCGCGGCTCGGCGGGAAAATCGGTCATTGGCTGCACATGGCTTTTGCCGATCGCGGCTGTGCGGTAGCCGGAGGCGCGCAGGGCCTCAACGAAAGTGCTGGCGTCATAGGAAAGCTCGCAGCCGTTGTGGCGCAGCCCGTGCGCGGAGGGGTAGCGCCCGGTCAGCAGCGAGGCGCGGTTGGGCATGCAGACGGGCGTCGCCACATTGAAATTTTCAAAGCGCGTGCCGTTCGCGGCGATGGCGTCTATGTGCGGTGTTTTCAGCACCGGATGCCCGGCGCAGCCCAGATAATCGGCGCGGTGCTGATCGGTGATGATGAAAAGAAAGTTCGGCGGCTTTTGCATCGGGGGATGTCCGGCGGAGGGATGGAATGCGCGTCCCGCAATCTGCGCATGTCCCGCGCGTTTGGCAATGAATTTGCGCGGCGGACGCGCTACTGGGTTTTGCGCGCCAGGCGCGCTTTTGGATATTGCGCGCCGGGCGCGCTCTTGCGGGGCGCGCGGCGTTTTCGTAGCCTTGCGGAAATGACCCGCGCGAATGCGGGCGCAAAACGGGAGAGCGCCATGGCCGCCTTCACTGTCAACGGGCAGCGTCACGATGTGGCCGCGCCGCCTGACACGCCTCTGCTCTGGGTTCTGCGCGAAAGGCTCGCCCTCACCGGCACCAAATTCGGCTGCGGCGTGGCGCAATGCGGCGCCTGCACCGTGCATATTGACGGCGCGGCGGCTCGCTCCTGCGTCACCAGCCTCGCGCAGGTTGAGGGGCGCGCTGTGACGACCATCGAGGGCCTGTCGAAAGACGGCCCGCACCCCCTGCAAAAGGCGTGGATCGCCGAACAGGCGCCGCAATGCGGTTATTGCCAGTCCGGCCAGATCATGAGCGCGGCGGCATTGCTGGCTGAAATTAAAAAGCCGACCCGCGCGCAAATCGTCGAGCATATGAACGGCAATATCTGCCGCTGCGGAACCTATCCGCGCATCATCGCGGCAATCGAACGCGCCGCGCGGGAGGGCTGAGCCATGGCCAATCTTTCATCCGGAACGGACATCTCCCGCCGCGCGGTGCTGAGCGCGGGCGCGGGGCTCACGCTGTCGCTGGCTTTGCCCGCGCCGGAGGGCGCGGCGCAGACGGCAAACGGTTCTTTCGCGCCGAATGTCTGGCTCTCCATCGCGCCGGACGGGATCATCACCATTATGTCGCCAGCCGCTGAAATGGGACAGGGCACAATGACGGCGCTGCCGGTGATTTTCGCCGAGGAGCTTGACGCCGACTGGTCCAAGGTCCGCATCGCCGCCGCGCCCATCGACGCGAAAAAATACGGCAATCCCTATTACGGCGGCGCGCTGGCGTTTTCCGCCAGCATGACGGTCAGCGGTTATTACATGCCGCTGCGCATCGCCGGCGCTCAGGCGCGGCGCGTGTTGATGGAAGCGGCCGGCGCCAAATGGGGCGTGCCGCTCTCCGAGCTGGCGACAGAGCCGGGGGTTGTCGTTCACAGCGCCTCCGGCAGGCGGCTGGGCTACGGTGAAATCGCGGGTTTCGCCAAGCCGCCGGAAAAGCTGCCGGAAATCCAGGAGAAAGACCTCAAGCCCTTCGCATCGTTCCGGCTCATCGGCAAAGACGCGCCGCGCGTTGACATCCCCGCCAAGACCGATGGCTCCGCGCGTTACGCCATCGACGCGCGCGTGCCGGGCATGGTCTTTGGCGCGGTGCTGCAATGCCCGTGGCATGGCGGCGGGCCGGATAAAGTCGATAGCGCAAAGGCGCGCGGCATGCCGGGCGTGATCGATGTGGTCAGGCTTCCCAACGGCGTCGGCGTGATCGCTGATGCGATTGAGACGGCGTTTGCCGCCAAGAACGCGCTCGCCGTGGAATGGACCGACGGCCCCGCCGCCAAATACGACAGCGAGCGCGCGCTGGCGGAATTCATGGATGTGGCGCGCGACAAGTCCCAGCGCGGCGTCGATTACTTCGTCGCCGGCGATGCGGAGGCCGCGATGAAATCCGCCGCGAAAGTCATGCGTTCGGATTACCGCACGCGCCACGTCTATCACGCGCAAATGGAGCCGCTGAACGCGACCGCGTCTGTCTCCGCCGACGGCAAATCGGCGGAAATCTGGTGCGGCACGCAGGGGCCGACCGCGGCGATGGCCGCCGCCGCTCAGGCGCTGGGCACCACGCCCGACAAGATTGTCTGCCACCAGCATTACCTCGGCGGCGGCTATGGCCGGCGCTCGCAGCAGGAAGTGGTTGTCGACGCGGTGCTGCTCTCGAAGGCGGCGGGCAGGCCGGTGAAGCTCGTCTGGCAGCGCGAGGATGATATGAAGGGCGGCAAGTTCCGCCCGGCGACGGCGCATTATCTGGAGGCCGGGCTCGATGCCGGCGGCAGGCTCGTTGCCTGGCATCACCGCGTCATCGCGGAATCCGTGACCGGCTACACCTCGCCGGCGCGGCTGGAGCAGATCGGCGGCAAAGACCATATCCTCATGAAGGGCTCGGTTCTCTTCGCCTATGATGTTCCGCACAAACGCGTGGAATTCGTGCGCCAGCAGCGCGGCATCCGCCTTTCGCCGTGGCGGGGCGTCGGCGTCGGCCACAATCTGCCGGCCATTGAGGGCTTCCTCGATGAGATTGCCAAGGCCACGGGCAAAGACCCGCTGGCGCTGCGGCTTGAGCTTGCCGCGAAAAATCCGCGCGCAACGCATCTACTGAAGACAGTCGCGCAAATGTCGGATTGGGGCCGCAAGCGCGAAGGCACGGCGCTTGGCATCGCGATGGAAGAGAAAGACGAGACGCTTGTCGCCGGCGTGGCGGAAATCTCGCTCGACCGCGTCACCGGAAAAATCAAAGCGCATAATTTCTGGGCCGCCATTGATTGCGGCGTCTGCATCCAGCCGTTCAACACGATCACCCAGACCGAGGGCGGCATAATCTACGGCATTGGCCATGTGCTGCGTGAGGAAATCACCCATGTCGCCGGGCGCGTGAAGCAGTCCAATTTCGGCGACTATCAGGTCATGCGCATGGAGGACATACCGAACATTGAAGTGAGAGTCGTCTCCACCGACAATAAGCCCACAGGCGTTGGCGAGGACGGGGTGCCGCTGACGGGGGCAACGATGGGCAACGCGTTTTATGCTCTCACCGGCGCGCGGTTGAAGGAATTGCCGATGAGCCCGGCGCGGGTTCTGGCGGCGCTGTCGGCGGCGCCGACGTGAGCCTTGGTTTCCGGCGGAGGCGCGAAGCTGTTAAGGCTTCGGGACGATAAAGCCGCCGCCGGAAATGAAATGCTTTGACTGATACCGCAATTGATGACTGGACCGCGCCGTGCCCGCCGGAGCGCGTGGTCATTGTTGGCCGCGCCGCGCGGCTGGAGCCGCTGGACGCGGACGCGCACGCGGCTGATTTATGGGCAGCGTTGCATGCGGATGATCGGCTCTGGCAATTCATGTCTTACGGGCCGTTTGCTTCTCAACCTTTGTTCCGCGCATGGCTTGAAAGCCGCTGTGGCTGCGATGATCCGCTCGCCTTCGCGGTGATCGATGCGGCCAGCGGGCAGGCGCGCGGCCTGCTATCGCTGATGGCGGTCCGGCCGGAATCGGGTGTGATCGAAATCGGCCACATCGTCCTGTCGCCGGCGCTGCAAAAAACCGCCGCTGCGACGCAGGCCCTGTTTCTGGCGCTGAGCCATGTGTTCGCGCTTGGCTATCGCCGCGTTGAATGGAAATGCGATGCGCGCAACAGCGCCTCGCGGCGCGCGGCCAAACGCTTTGGCTTTTTATTCGAGGGGCTGTTTCACCAGCACATGATCGTCAAAGGCGAAAACCGGGATACGGCGTGGTTTGCCGTTCTCGACCGGGAATGGCCGGCGTTAAAGCCGGCGTTTGAAGCCTGGCTGGGTCCGGAGAATTTCGACGCCGCCGGGCGGCAGCGAAGGCCGCTCGTGTCGTTCCAGCCGGACTGATCACCGGTCCATTTTGCGGATGCCCAACAGCTTGCCGCCCTCTTTCGGGTCTTTCCACCAGGCGCCGTCCTCGTGGTGCTCGAACATGGCCTTGTGGCCTTTGCGGGCGGTGAGCGCGATGCGGCCGCGGTCAAGCTGCCAGCCGAGCGGGTCGAAAACCACGATGCCATTGTCGCGGCAGGCCGGCGCAAGCTGGGCCTTGAACGTGTTGCCGGGGCCGCGCGCCTGATCATTGAGGGTAAGCATGCAGCCCACGTCTTTGCCGCCATCGCGCAGGATGACATAGCGCCCGGAGAGTTCCGCCGCGCGCCCCGCGAAGGGCCGCACGGCGGTTGAGGGGGCACCGGCGGCGGTGGGGGCCGCTGCGGGGGCTTGGGCGCTCTGGCGGGCGGGCGGGGGGGCTGACTGAGCCACAGGAGCTGCGGAGGGCGGCAGGGCCGCCGGGCCGGGCGCTGGGGGCAGTGTGCGGATGCCTGGCGCGGCCAAAGGGCGCGCGGCCGGGGGATTGGCCTGAGCGTAGCGCTGGCGGCCCGTGGCGAGGAGTTCGTAGGTCTCGCCTTCGGGTCCGGTTGCCAGCAGCGCGTCTTCCGCGCCGGGGGCGAAACTCAGGATGGGGTGGCCGGCTTTGTCGGCGAATTCCAGCTTTCGCTCCTTGGTTAGACCCCACGCGCCGACATCCAGCAGGATGGGCATGGCGCGGCGGCAGCCGGCGGGCATGCCGATGACGAGGCCGGCGGAAGGCGCTTTTTCCGCGCGCAATTGCATGCCGCAGCGGCGTTCGGTGTTTTGCAGGGCGATTTCCCAAGAGCCGGCCACGGCATCGACGCCGGAGAGATCGATCGCCGCGCCGGCGTCCGCCGCGAGGATGAGGCTCAGGGCGAGGCCCGCGCCGCCAATGACGCGGCGGGCTTGTTTTCGGGGGCGGGGAGGGGTCATGAGGCGAATCCGCAATCGTGCCGGTGAAAAACCTATTGTGCACGCGGCTCGCGGATTCGCCAAGGCGCCCCGGCGGCTGGTCACGAGCGCATGGAAAATTAAAATCCAGGATTTGCGGATTTAAGCGCTACCCAATCGGCGTCAGCGGCGGAGCGCCTTTTGCAAAGGCGATGAGGTTATCCGCCAAAAGGCGGCTCATGAGATCGCGGGTGGGTCCGGTGGCGGAGCCCACGTGCGGCAACAGCACAACGTGCGCCATCGCCGCCAGCTCGGCGGGAACCGCGGGCTCGCCGGCGAAAACATCGAGGCCGGCGGTCAGGATGCGCCGCTCCCGCAGCGCGGCGATCAGCGCGGGCTCGTCCACCAGCGTGCCGCGGGCGATATTGATCAGCACGCCTTCGGGGCCGAGAGCGTCGAGAATACGGGCATCGACAAGGTTGCGCGTCTCCGGCCCGCCAGGCGCGGCGATCATCAGAATATCGCAGGCGCGGGCCATCGCCTCCAGCGAGGCGAAATAGGGATAGGCGACGCCCTCCTGCGCCGAGCGGCCGTGGTAAGCGATCTTCAGCCCGAAGGCCTCGCCGCGCTTCGCGATGGCCTTGCCGATGCGGCCAAGGCCGACGATCCCCATGGTTCGCCCGCGCAGGCTGGCGGTGACCGGAAAAGCCTCCTTCAGCCATTTGCCCTCGCGCAGATATTTATCCGCCTGGGGCAATTGCCTGACGGCGCAGAGCAGCAGGCCAAACGCGGTGTCCGCCGTCTCGTCGGTCAGCACGTCGGGCGTGTTGGTGACGGTTATGCCGCGCGCGGCGGCGGCGCCCGCGTCGATATTGTCATAGCCGACGCCGAGATTGGCGATCATTTCCAATTTGGGAAACAGCGCCATGAACGCCGCGTCAATCGGCCGGCTCATCCCCTCCGTCAGAATGGGCACACCCGTCGCGATGAAACGCAGGCCGGGAGCGATTTTTGCGACCGCCGCGGCGCTGTCGGCCTCCCGCCACAGCCTCGTCACGCTGAAATGCTCCGCGAGGCAGTCCTGGGCCAGCGCCGGCAGCGGCACGGGCATGAGAAGGTCCGGCTTGCTCATGACAGCCCCGTGTTAAAGATTTCCCCGCGCTAAAGCTTTTCGATTCCAGCCTTATCGATGACGCCGGCCCAGCGTTCAATCTCCGATTTGAGCTTGGCTGCAATGTCCGCGGGCGTGGTTGCCTTCGCCTCGATGCCGACATCGAGCATGCGCTTTTTCACGCCCGCGTCGGCCAGTATCTCCGCCATGGCTTTGTTGAGTGTTTCGATGATGGGAGCCGGCGTGCCCGCCGGCGCGAACAGGGCGTTCCAGGAGGGCACGTCAAAGCCCGGCACGCCCGCCGCCGCGACGCCGGGCACATTCGGCAGGAACGGCGAGGGCTGCGCGCTTGATGTCGCCAGCGCGCGCATCGTGCCCGCGTCAAGATTGGCTTTCATGGTCGCGTAGGGATCGACGGCGACGGCGATATCGCCGCGCATCACCGCCAGCAAAACATCGCCCGTGGTGCGGAAGGGAACCACCTTGATATCGATGCCGGCGAGGCTCTTGAAAAGCTCCGCCGAGAGGTGCTGCGTCGAGCCGATGGCGACCGTGCCGATATTGAGGGAGCCCGGCTTGTCGCGCGATTCCTTCAGCACGTCGGCGAGGGTCTTGAACCGGCTGTCGGCGGATGTGGCGAAGATGAAATCGAACTGGCCGATGCCGGAGACGGGCGTGAACTCTTTGATGGGATCGTAGCGCAGATTTTTAAACATGCCGGCGCTGATGGCGGTGCCGTTGGTGAACAGCGTCAGCGTGTAACCGTCATTGCCGCCGGAAAGGGCGGCGCGCGCCGCGTTGATGCCGCCGGCGCTCGGCATGTTTTCGACGACGAACTGCTGGCCGAATTTGGCGCTCAGCCGCTCGGCGACAATGCGCGTGGTGATATCGGCGATGCCGCCGGCGCCAAAGGGGACGGTGATCCGCACCGGCTTGTTCGGGTAGACCTGCTGCGCGCGCGCCGGCGGCGATGCTCCCGGCGCGAGGCACGCCGCGGGGAGAACCGCCGCGGCGAGGAGGACAGTGCGGCGGGGCAGGCGGGCGCTCGTGTTGTCGGGCATATCTTTCTCCTGCTTAATCAACGTGGGATGCCGCAAGGGCGGGCCGGGGTCAAGCGCGCGCCAAGTAAGCGCGGCAAGTCATTGCTGCAAGTCAGTGTGGCTTGACCGCGGGGCGTCCAAGCGGTCTTGTGCCGCAGGGGTCCCGGCCGCCCCTTCAGGCTTGCGCCCAAGGCCGTGATCGCGCGATACCGCGCGGGAGGGGCGCGTCCATGACAAACGAAGTTTCCGAAGATGCGGGCCGGCCCTCGCGCGCGGCGCTCAACGGCATGCCTGATGTGCCTTTTGGGGTTGCGGCGCGGGTTTGGACGCTGATCGGGTTTACCTCGTTCGGCGGCGCCGCCGGGCAGATCGCCATGATGCACGCGATGCTGGTTGACGAGCGCAAATGGATCGACGAGCCGCGGTTTTTGCACGCGCTGAATTATTGCACGCTGCTGCCGGGGCCGGAGGCGCAGCAGCTTGCGACCTATATTGGCTGGCTCATGCATGGCGCGCGCGGCGGGCTGTTCGCCGGGCTGATGTTCGTCATTCCCGGCGCCATGGTGATGCTGGCGCTAAGTTTTCTCTACATTTACGGGAATCATATCCCGCTCATCGCGGGCCTGTTTTTCGGCATCAAGACGGCGGTCATCGCCATCGTCGCGCACGCCATCGCGCGCATCGCGAAACGCGCGTTCAAGGGACGGTTCTATATCGGCATCGCCATCGCCGCCTTCGCGCTGCTGATGTTCGCCGATGCGCCGTTCCCGGCTGTTGTGCTGGGCGCGGCGCTGCTGGGTTATGCCGGTCAGCCTGAATGGCCGAAGCTGTTTGGCATCCATGCCGCGCCGGCGGGAGTTCAGGCGGCGGCGGAGGGCGGCTGGTCGCAGAGCCTCGCCAGCGTGGCTGTGTGGGCCGCGGTCTGGTGGGCGCCGGTCGGCGCCGCGGCGCTGCTGCTCGGACCAACGCATATTCTCACCGAGCTGGGCGTGTTCTTCTCCAAGCTGGCGATGCTGTCTTTCGGCGGCGCGTATGCGCTGCTGGCCTGGCTGGCGCAGGACGCCGTGGCGGTCAAAGGCTGGCTCACGGCGGCGGAAATGGCTGACGGGCTCGGTCTTGCGGAGACGACGCCGGGGCCCACCATCCTTGTGACGCAGCACGTCGGTTTTCTTGCGGCGTGGCGCGCCCCCGCGCCTTTCACGCCGCCGGTCGCCGCCGCGCTGGGGGCGATGCTGACGGTGTGGGCGACTTTCGCGCCGTCGTTCCTGTGGATATTCGCGGGCGCGCCGCATGTCGAGAAATTGCGCGCCAACACGCGGCTGGCGGCGGCGCTGCAATGCATTACCGCCTGTGTGGTCGGGGTAATGAGCTATTTGGCCGCGTGGTTCGCGCTTAATCTGCTGTTCGCGAAATCAGGGTGGATGAATTTCGGCTGGCTGCGGTTTCCTTTAGCTGATTTTTCCACACTGGACTGGACCGCGCTGGGGCTTTCCGCGCTGGCCTTTGTGCTGGTCATGCGGCTGCATTGGGGGCTGGTGAAGGTGGTGATTGTCATGGCGGCGCTGGGCGCTCTGGCCAAGGCGGTCATCTGAGCCGCGGTTGCCGGGCCCCG
>JANYFM010000279.1 GCA_025362655.1 Hyphomicrobiales bacterium
GCCATCGGCAAGGACGAGATCGGCCGTCGAGGCAAGAAACGTCTCGAATTCCGCCTCGACCGCCTGCGCGATCAGACGGCGGGCTCCAGAACGCAGGATTTCGGTGAGCGGATCGTCGATTTCATCTTTCCGGCGAAGGAAAACAACCTTATTCTCGTTCATGGCGTAACGCTCCTTTCGGGGAGATTCGGGTGGCTTCAGCACCAACCCCGTTACGCCGCCTTCCTCACACCGTCACCCACTTTCCGCCATAGCTCTAGGCCATCGGGCGGCGGGCATAGGCATAGCGCGCATGATGCCGGGGCGCATGGTAAAACGCGCCGGGGGCCATGGCCGCGCCGGTTCCATGCCGGTAGCGGTGCGTGGCGGAGGCCGGTTCGGCGATCACAATGGCGGCCGCGGCGACCGCGGCGCCCAGCGCGACATGTTTCAAAATTCTGCTCATCGGTAACCCCTGTTTCAATCTGAACCGCTGCCGGGGGCGCGAAATGCGCTTTCCGTTCAGCAATGAGACGCCACGGGCGCCCATGCCAAGGGGTTGCAAATCAGGGTCCAGGAGTTTGGCGCGGGCGAAACCAACCGCGCAGCCAGTTTCCCATATAAACCAAAAGGACGCCAAAGGCGTAAATCAGAACCGAGCAGAACAGGATCGCGGAAATCAACAACGCCGGGGAATCGCCCAGCTTATTGGACCAGCTCGAGTCCCCGACAAGGAGCCCGCCAAGCAGGATGAATGGCACGGTGAGCAGCACCAACAGAATATCCGCCAGGAATTGTCCGCGGTGGCTGCTGTAATCAACCCATGCCGCCGCGCAGGCGATCCAATAGAGGATCACGAGGACGAGCCCGGTCTTGGATCGCGCCAAGCGCAAAGTCCGCGCCTTTTAAGGAAAATGCGCCTCCCGCTCAATGCGGCGGAAGGCGCGGGCTGCGCCGCTCAGGCGCCTTTCTTCCAAGCGACAACGCGGTTGGCTTGCGTTCCGAGGCTTTCAATGCCGCAGGTCATGGTGTCGCCGGCCCGCAAGTAGTTCGGCGGCTTGCGTCCAAGCGCGACGCCGGCCGGCGTGCCCGTGGTGATGACATCGCCCGGGTCCAGCTGCATGAACTGGGACGCGTAGGAGACGATCTGTTTGATGGTGAAAATCATTTTCGAGGTATGGCCGCTCTGCTGGCGCGCGCCGTTCACGTCGAGCCACATTTCCAGATTTTGCGGGTCCTTGATTTCGTCGGGTGTGACGAGCCAGGGGCCCAGCGGACCGAAGGTCGGGCAGCCCTTGCCCTTCGTCCACTGTCCCGCGCGCTCGATCTGGTACTCGCGCTCGGAGACGTCATTGCACACGCAGAACCCGGCGATGTGCGCCATAACCTCGGATTCTTTGATGTAGCTGGCGCGCGTGCCGATGACGATGGCGATCTCGATCTCCCAGTCGCCCTTCACCGAGCCCTTCGGCAGCATCACGTCATCGTTCGGGCCGGAAATGCTGTTTGGCGCCTTGTTGAAAATGATCGGCTCCTTTGGAGCGGCCGCGCCCGATTCCGCCGCATGGTCATGATAATTAAGGCCGATGGCGATGAAGTTGCCGGGCTGGGCGACGCAAGACCCCAGACGCGGCTTGCCGCGCACGAGCTTCAGGTTAGCCGGGCGCAGTTTGGCGATTTTGCGCATGGTTTTGGGCGAGAGGTGCTCGCCCGCGAGATCGGGAATGATGTGGCTGATGTCGCGGATTCGGCCATCCGAATCGAGCAGACCTGGCTTTTCTTTGCCGGGTTTTCCGTAGCGAACGAGTTTCATGGGGCCTCCTAAATGGCTCTTTTGGAGCGCGTTTGTATTTGTGCGGCGATTATATGCGCCCGAGCGCGCCTTCTTCGCAATGCGGGTGCTGAACTAAAGACGCATTTCTGCGTGACGCAAATGCAACACATGAAAACAATATGACAACAGTATTTTCGCGAAGCAAGGACACGGCTGGCGCGCTAAACAAAATAATCACATTAAATCATAATTTTAAATGTTATTTTTAATGTGAAATATCCATCAAATTCCGGTCTGTAGGGCGCGGATGGCCCCGTGCGCGGTTTGCCCCGACCCCTCGTTAGCGATTAGTCATTGATGGAGAGCAAATGATTTGATTTTGAAATCGGGAGGTGCCCCATGAACGTTATCTCTGGCAATAAAAATTGTGGCAATAAAAATTGGCTTGGCAGCGTTGCCGCCTGCGCATTGATCGCATGTTCCGGCCAGGCTTTGGCGGGCGGATTTGCTCCGCGCGAGCAGAGCGCCGAGGCACAGGGCGCGTCTTTCGCCGGCGTCGCTGCGGGCGCAGGCGGTCTTTCCGCCATGTTCTGGAACCCCGCCACCATGACCAACATGCCCGGCTGGCAGTCCTCGTGGACACTGGCGGGCATCCTGCCGTATTCGCAGAACACCCCGGCTCCGGGAACTCCGACCGCCGCTCTTGGCGCAACCGGCAATCAGGGCGGCAGCGCGCTGCTTCCGGCGTCCTACGCCAGTTATCAGTTCAACGACCAGATTTGGGTGGGCCTTGCCCTCAACACGCCCTTCGGTCTTGGAACCAAGAACCAGCGCCCGTCGGCGCCGCAGCTTTGGGGCCTCACCACAACCCTCATGAGCGAGGACATCAACCCGAATATCGCCTTCAAGGTGAATGAGTGGATTTCGATCGGCGTCGGCCTTCAGGTGATGTACTTCAAAGTGCGGCAGACCCAGGCGACCGCGCCGGTGCCGGCTCCCAATACCGCGATTCTCTCCGGCGACAGCTGGGGCGTCGGCTTCACCGGCGGCATCACCCTCAAGCCGATGGCCGGCACAGAAATCGGCATCGGCTACCGCTCGATGGTGCGCCAGAACATCAAAGGCAACATTGTCAGCGCCACTCTGCCGGGCGGCTCGAACCCGGTCGGCGCGAGGCTCGATCTGCCCGAAATAGTCACCATCGGCCTGCGCCAGCGCATTGCGCCGCAGTTCACCCTGCTTGCCGGCTTTGAGTGGTCAAACTGGAGGCGCGTGCAGCAGTTGCGGGTGACTTCGACGGGCGGCCTCGTGCCGGTTGGCACTGTGCTGGCTTTGCAGAACCTGAACTATAAGAACGGCTGGATGGTCTCCGGCGGCGGCGAATATCAGTGGACGCCGCAATGGACGTTCCGCGCAGGCCTTGCCTATGAGAAAGCCCCGCTGGACGATTCCAACCGCGGCGTGACCCTGCTGGATTCCGACCGTATCTGGACCTCGATCGGCGCCAGCTACAAATATAACCAGAAGCTTTCGTTTGACTTTGCTTACTCCCATGTCTTCGTGAAGTCCGGCACGGTGAACATCCCGGCGACAGTCACGCTGCCGCTGCCCTACACCGGCACGTCACGCGCCCGCGTCGACATTCTCTCGGTCGGCCTGAACTATCGCTGGGACGATCCGAAGGTTGCCGCGCCGATCTTCGCCAAGCACTGATTGCTTTAGACAATCCATATTGGAAAGGCCGGGCCCCGCGCCCGGCCTTTTCGATTCAGGGAGGGGGAACGGATCGCCGGTTCAAAGACCGTTGCTTCAAACGCCCGCCGTCCCGCCGCCCGGCCCGTCGCGAAAGCGCTTGTTGATTTTCCGCTCCAGCAGCCGAATGCCTGCGACGATGGCCGCAAGGGGCACGATCTGGATCACCCCCAGCGCGCAAACCGCTCCGTAAGAGCCGCCTTCCTCCCACATGGTCAGACTGATCGTGCCGAGAACGTGGGTGCCGGGGCCAACCAAAAAAACCGAAGCCGAGAGCTCGCGCACCGCCAGCACGAAGACATAGAGCCACGCGGCTATAAGGATCGGCGACAGCAGCGGGAGCAGCACCAGCCGGAACACCTGCCACATGCCCGCGCCGGCCGATTGCGCGGCCTCCTCAAGCTCCCGGTGGATTTGAGTCACCCCGCTGGTGGCAAAGCGCATTCCATAGGGCAGATACAGCGTGACATAGGCGATAAGCAGGATCCAGACCGTGTTATAGACGGGGATCGGCAGCATCAAATAGGCGAACAGCACGCTTGCCCCGATGATGACACTGGGAATGGCGATGGGCGCGAAGGCCAGCGCATCCAGCATCCAGCCGTAACGCGGCGCGCCGCGGTGCGCGATCCACGCGGCCATGAAAGTCAGCAGCGTCACAAAACTGGCGGCCATGGCGGCCAGCATCACGCTGGTTTGCACCGCCTCCAGAAAAATAGGGTAATGCAGAATGAATTCGTAGTTCGCCAAAGTGAAGGGCGAGCTTGAAGGCATAAACGGCGTCGCCAGATTGCGAAAGAACGATTGCCAGACAAGGGTCAATAGCGGCAGCCCCAGCGCCAGCGCGAACATCAGGGACATCGCGATGGTGACCGGCCAGCGCCACAGCCCCAGCTTCAGCGGCACGGGTTTGTAGCCTTTGCCGGTGACCGTCGCATAGGCTTCGGCATTGCCGGTTGCGCGGCGGTAGAAATAGACGGCGATCACGCACATCGCCAGAAGCGCCAGGCTGAGCGCGCTGGCGACGCCGAACTCCGGCGTCGACTGGCCCGTGGCGCGCTGAACCTCCGTCGTAAAAACATAGATGCGCGCGGGATTGCCGATAAGGCGCGGCACTTCAAAGCTTTCGATGCCCCGCACGAACAACAGCAAAACAGTCGATAAAACCGCCGGCCGCAGAATCGGCAGGGTCACGCGCCGCAGCGTCTGAAGCGTCCGCGCCCCCGCCATGGTCGCGGCCTCCTCCATGCGCACATCCAGCATCCGCAGAGCCGGGCCCATAAGCAGGTAGGCCAGCGGGAAATAATGCGACGACAGCGCCCAGATCATGCCGCCCATGGTGTAGATGTTGAGCAGCGGCGAGGCTGAGCCGGTCGCGCCCTTATAGAGCGCGTTGAACCAGCCGATATTGGGTGACAGCGTCAGCGTCCACGCCATGGCGACGAGCAGGCCGGGCAGGGCGAAGGACACCAGCGCCAGCGTGTGAAATATCTCTTTGCCCGGCGCGTCCGTGCGCTCGACGACGGCGGCGACCGCGCCGCCCATGGCAAAGGTGAGAATCGCCGCGCCGCTGGCAAACACCAGCGAATTGCCGAACAGCCTCAATATGCTCCAATGCCCGAATGCCTCGGTGAAATTGGCCAGCGTGAAAGCGCCGGGGCCAAAGCCGGTATCCTCGGTGAAGGCGGTGTAGAACAACGCGCCCAGCGGCACGAGCACAAACCACGCGCAAACCGCCGCGCAGCCGGCCAGCCAGAGCGTCGCGGGGCGGGGGAGCGCAGTCAATTCAGGGGTCCCCGCGGGGCTGGGTTTGGCATCAGCGCGGCTGGAAAATTTCGTTGAATTGGCGGATGCGCCTGCGGTCCTCTTGGGTATCGAGCAGGACGGTGACGATTTTCCGCAGTTTCAGGGCTTCCAGGACGCCGGGCGGGTTGCTGGCCACATCAGGCCGGGTGGGAAGGCGGCCGAACTTTGAAAGGAAAGTTTGCGCTTCCCGGCTGACCGAGAAATTAGCCGCCAGCAGCGCCGCATTGGGGTGCGGGGCTTGTTTGGAAATTCCGGTCTGGCCGAAAAACAGCACGACGGGATCGAGCAGGAAATAATCTGTCGGCGCGCCGGCAAGTTTCACGTTGAGCGTGAGGTTAAGGTAATTGTTGAGCGCCAAAAGATACTCGCCCGAACCCACCGCGCGGGCCACCGCGAGATGCCCGTTGATGGCGACGGGCCGGGTTGCGGCGGCGATGTCTTTGAGGATGCGAAAGCCCTTGTCCTCGCCGTAATGCATGAGAATGCCGGTCATCCATCCGTCATCCGTCGCGTCGATGGCGACGCGGCCGGCGAGGTCCTTGCGCAGGGCTATCTCTTCGTAGGATTTCGGCAGGTCCGCTGTTTTCAGGCCGGCGGTATTGTAGGCGGGGGCATTGTAATTGGCATAGACGCCGTACCACCGCCGCTCCTTATCGATAGCCTCCGGGAACAAAAACTTGGCTTCCGATGGCGTGAAAGGAAGCAGCATATCCGCCGGGACTTTGTTGACATTGGCGGTCTGCATCAGGTCCCACGAGCGCTGCCCCGCGCGCGCCTCGATGAGCACCCTCGCCAGCAGGGCGGCATCGGAGGCGCGGACAAAATTGACTTTCAGGCCGGTGGCATTTTCAAATATCCGCCAGAGCGGCAGGCCCTCCTCCTCATTGGTGGTGGAATAGAGGGTCAGCGAGCCCTCTTTGCGGGCCGCCTCCAGCAGCGCCGGGTCGAGCCAGGAAGGCGGCGCTTGCGCCAAGGCGGGAGCGGCAAAAACCAACAGCGCGGGAAAGGCGGCGCGGGCGGAGCGCGCCCATCCTGCAAACACAGACAACGCGACAAACAGCCTGCCCAGCAATCCAGCCTCCCCGGGGTTCGCGCGCGGCGGCCCGCGAAGCGGGGCGGGCCTGTCGCGCGGGCTTAACCTGAAGGAGAATCCCTAGCGGCGCGGCGCCGTGAAGTCCACAACAGCGTCAGGCGGCGCGGCGGGCGAGGCCGTTTTTCACAAGATCGTCGGCCAGATCGATTTTGTCGGCGCGGCAACTGGCGAGGGCGGGCTCGCCCTCCGCCGCGTCATAGACCCGGCAAACCACGATGCGTCCGCGCGTCAGCACCTCAAGCCGTGACAAAGCTCTTGTCGCGCAGGCCTCGGTGACGCCGTCAAGGCGTTTGCAATTGGCGCTGCGGGCCAGCGGCTCGACGCCGGCCAGTGTCAGCATGGCGCCGTCCGAAATCAGCTTCAGCCCGTCGGCGACGCCGACATTGCGCAGGGTCTCCATCCGCCAGGAGCCAGCGGCGGCTCCCGCAACGCGCGGCCTTGGTTTATGCGCGGGGGTGGATGCGGTGGGCATCTCCCGGGCCGCCGCGGTTTGAACCGCCGGGCCTGCGGCAAAGGGCATATCAATTGCCGGCATGAATGCGGCGGCGAGAAGCTGATCCTGCGTGACCGGGCCTTCAAAGGCGGCGCGGGCGGGCGTTTCCCGGCGCGGACGCAGAATGGCTTGAGTGGGGATGGGTCTGTCCAAGCCGGCGGAATCGCTTGGCCGCGCCAGCCCCGCAACGGCGTTAGGCGCCGGACCGCGCACAGCCATCTGCCAGCCCAAAACCAGCGCCAGAACCACAGGCGCGCCGAGCATGACGGAGCCGAGGCCCTTGATGACGGGATCATTGGCAAGCTGGCTTCCAAGGGGGCGACAGACGGTATTCATGCAATGGCTCCGCGATTACTCAGCAGAAGACATTGTGCATGAAGCGCGAAAATTTGGTCATAAACCCTTCATTCAAATTCGAGGCATTTTCTATTAAATGTTGTTCACCACAACTGGAAACACTGAGGCCAATACCTCGAAAGGCGCCGCAAAGATTACGTTTCGCCAGGGACTTCCGCCGATCTTCCGAGGGGTAAGCCGAAAAGCCCGCGGAGACGACCCTTGCGCCTGAAATCAGCCCTGTTGATCCCCGTCGCCGCCGTGCTCGGCCTTGTCGCCCTCGGCGCGGGCCGCCATTGGGTTGACCGCCAGGTTAATGAGAAAATGCGCGAGGCCGACGCCTCGCGGCGGGCTCCGGTCCAACTGGCGGCGTTTGGCACCATTGTGGTCGCCGCTGCGCAATTGCGCTTTGGCGCGGAGATCAATGCCGCCGCCCTGCGCGAAATTCCCTGGCCGCAGGCGCAGATGCCCAAGGGCGCGTTCGCCACGATTAAAGAGCTGCTCGACGGGCAGGGCAAACGCCTCGTCATTTCAGCCATGGATGACAATGAGCCGGTTCTGGCGGTCAAAATCACCGGCCCCGGCCAGCGGGCCACCCTTGCCGCCGTCCTCGAAGAGGGCATGAAAGCGATCACCGTGCGCGTCGATGATGTCGTGGGCGTCGCGGGTTTCGTGCTGCCGGGCGATCGGGTGGATGTGCTGTTGACGCGCCAGCACGACAAGTCCGAGGCATTCGCCGATATCATCCTCCAGAACCTCAAGGTTCTCGCTATCGACCAGCTCAACGATGACCGCGCCGTCAAGGCGACGGTGTCGCGTTCGGTGACGCTGGAAGTCGCCACCAACCAGGCCCAGCGGCTGATCGTTGCCCAGAACGTGGGCGCGCTGACTCTCGTCCTGCGCCCGGTGGGACAGGCCGGCAAAGAGCCGGCCCGGCGCGTCACCAGCGCCGAACTGGCCGGCGATGGCGTTCAAACACAGGCGCGCGCGCCCTCCGACGAAGACGGTCCGGTCGCCAGCGTCAGCCATTCATCCACAACGGTCGGCGTCATCCGCAAAATGGCGAGGCAGGAATACAGCGTGCCGGCGACGCGCAAAGAATAAGCGCGGGCGGGCAGGGGGTCATCATGGCATCAACAAGCATAAATATCAGGCGACCGCGCGCGCGCGCCGCCTTCAGCCTCGCGGTTGCGGGAATGCTGGGCGCGTTTCCGGCGGCGCGGGCGGCGTCTCTTGAACAGGGCCCGGCCAGGGCGCGGACGGCGTCTGTCGGTCTCGGCGGCAGGACCTCGGCCACCGTCTCTATTGGCAATACAGAAACGCTGAAAACCGGCGTCTCCTACGTGGATCTTGTGGTCGGCGATCCCGATGTCGCCGACGCCATGCCGCTGACCGACCGCTCTTTCTATATCCACGGC
>JANYFM010000314.1 GCA_025362655.1 Hyphomicrobiales bacterium
CCGATACTTGTTCAACGACCGCGCGTTCGCGCTTGCCAAAAGTCATGAGTCAAAGCTCATGCCCTTTGGCATCACCCGCCCGCCGCCGGCAGCCTCGCGAGATAATCGATCAGCGCCCTGTCGTGCAGCACCACCATGCGCTCGCGCGGTTTGAGCCAGGCGATGGCGTCGGCGATATCGCGGGCGTCGTTCAGCTTGGCTTCGGCGACGGCGCGGTCGGGGTTGATGAGGCCGCGCCTGTGTTCCGGCGCGGGCGGCAAAAGCGCTTCGTGCATGGCGCGGAACGCGGGGTCGGCGTGGATGACGGCGATGGCGTCGGCGGCGTCGCGCCCGTCGGCGGCAAGCTCCGCCGTTAATTGATTGGCGCGCGCGGCGATGGACGGCGGCCGCGTCTCCTCCGGCGTCCACAGCAGGCCCGCGCGTTTCAGCGCGAGGCCGATGGACAGCATGCCGCTGGTCCATGATAAAAAGATCGCCAGCACAAGCCCGGCGATCGTCGGCGACATCCACGCCGCTAGCGAGGGCGAGATGATCAGGCCGGCGATCAGCGTGACAATGCCGAGCGCCACATGCGAGCGGTGGCGGCGCACGATGCTCATAAAAGGGATCGACCCGTCATCGCGCCGCTGCGGGTTCCAGCCGGTGTCGCGGCCGAGCAAAATCTGCATGACAGAGCCCGTCTGGATCACCATCATCACGGGCGCCAGCAGCGCCGACATGATGATTTCAAGCATGGACGAGGCGATCAGTCTTATGCCGCCGCCGCAGGCGCGCCGCGTTTTGCCGTCGGCCAGCGCGACGATAATGCCGAACAGTTTGGGCGCCAGCAGCACCGCCATGGTCAGGCCGAACAGCGCCAGCGCGCGCTCCGCGTCAAACACCGGCCAAGCCGGAAAAAGGCGGAACTCATCGGTGAAATATTCCGGCCGCACCCACGCCGACTGCAGCACCAGCACGATGCCGACGATGAGCTGCGTCATCCACAGCGGGGAAGCCAGATAGCTCATGATGCCCGTGGTGAAATGCTGGCGCGTGGCGAATTTCAATCCCTTCGCCGGCAGCACGCGGATGTGCTGAAGATTGCCCTGGCACCAGCGCCGGTCCCGCGCCGCCAGATCCATCAGCGAGGGCGGGCTTTCCTCGAAAGACCCGCCCAGCGTCGGCAGCATATAGACGGCATAGCCGGCGCGGCGGATCAGCGCCGCCTCGACGAAATCATGGCTGAGGATGTGGCCGCCGAACGGCGGGCGCCCGCGCAGTTCCGGCAGGCCGCAATGGCCGGCGAAGGCGGCGGTGCGGATGATCGCGTTGTGGCCCCAGTAATTGCCGTCGCGTCCCGACCAGATCGCGAGGCCCGAGGCGATCACCGGCCCGTAAATGCGCGCCGCGAACTGTTGCAGCCGCGCAAACAAAGTGTTGCGGTTGATGATCAGCGGCAGCGACTGGATGATGCCGGCGTCAGGGTCCGCCTCCATCGCGCCCGCCAGCGTGACAATGGCATGGCCGGTCATCAGGCTGTCGGCGTCGAGCACCACCATGTGGTCATAGGCGCCGCCCCAGCGCGCCACGAATTCACCGATATTGCCGGCCTTGCGCGCGGTGTTTTTCGGCCGGTGGCGGTAATAAACGCGCGCCTCGGGTCCCAGTCTTTCGCGCATGGCGAGGAACGCCCGCTCCTCGGCGATCCAGATATCGGGGTTGGTGGTGTCCGACAAAAAGAACCAATCGAAATTGGAGCCGAGGCCGCTTGCCTCCACGTCTTCGCGTATCGCCTGCACCGCGCTGAACACCCGCGAGGGCGCCTCGTTGTAGATGGGCATGGCGACAGCGTTGCGCGCGGCAAGCTTTTGCGGCGGGCCTTCCCCGCCTTTGCGCGAAAACAGCAGCCAGAGAAAGCCGACAATGCCGGACGTGAAAGCCAGCGCTATCCACGAGAAATTCAGCACAAACAGCACCAGCAGCGCCAGCTTGAGCACGGTGATGGCGCCGACGTTGATGACGCCCCACATCTCGATGGCGCCGTAAGCGGTGAGCGCGAGGCCGCCGCCGAACACGATCAGCCGCGAAAACCACGGCGTGCGCGAAAGCCCGGGGGCAACAGCGGCGCGCCGCGCGCCCGCGTCAAAGCGCGACAGCGATTGCACCGGCATGGCCAGCGGAGATTCAGCCGGCATGGCGCCGCGCCGCGCGGTTTCAGGCGCGTCTGTTTCCAAGGCATCCTTTTCATTGGAATGCGTCACGGCGTCCACCGGTAGAGCCACGTCTCGCTGACCGGCTTGCCCTGCGCCTCCAGATGAAGGCGCAGTTCGGCAAGCGCCTCGCCTGCCGCCTCCATATCGAAAACAACGCGGCAGCTTTTGCGCTCGGCGCTGAGAAAAATCTTCGGCGGGGATACTGTGCCCTGGCTCGCCGCGAGATTGACGGCGATCTCGCCGGCGCGCTGCGGATCGGCGAAAACATCGCCTTGAAATTCGACCATGAAACGCCGCCGGCGTGAATTCGCCGCGGCGCCGGGCGGCCGCCCGCTGCGCGCGTGAATGGCGATGGCGCCAGGCGGGCGCGAGGGCGGCGTCCAGCACCAGAACTGACGATAAGCGAACGAGGCCTCTGTCCCCGCCGGCAATCCCGCGCGGGGCCGCCAATAGGCGACGATGTTGCGGTTGACCTCGGAATCGCTGGGTATCTCCACCAGCGTGACCGCGCCGGGGCCCCAGTCGCCCAGCGGCTCTATCCACAGCGAGGGCCGCCGCTCCCAGCGCACGTCATCATCGAGAAAGCGCGCAAAATCCCGGTCGCGCTGCAAAAATCCAAAGCCTTTGGGATTGTCGTCGAGAAAAGCCGAGATTTGCAGCGTCTCGCGGTTGGAGATGGGCCGCCACAGCCATTCGCCGCGCCCGTTGAGCATTTGCAGCCCGCCGGTGTCATAAACGCCGGGCCGCAAATCATCGCTGCGCCGCCGGTCCAGCGGCCCGGTGATGTAAGTGCCGGCCATCGCCGCAAGGCCGACATTATCGACCGCCGCGCGGGTGAAAAGCGTTGCCTCGGTGTCGATGATGACGGCGTCATCGGCCCGCAGGGTGAAACGGTAGACGCCGGTGAGATTTTCCGAATCAAGCAGAGCGTGAATGACCAGCAGATTGTCGGCGAGCGCCGGGCGCTCAATCCATACCGCGCGGAACACCGGGAATTCCTCGCCGCGGGGATCGGCGGTGCGGATGGTCAGCCCGCGCGCCGCCACGCCATAGGTTTGGCCCTTGGCGATGGCGCGGAAAAAGCTGGCGCCTTGGAAGATGGCCACCTCAGCCGGCGCTTCCCCCTCGCGGGTGCGCAGCACGCGAAAGCCGGAAAAGCCCATATCCTTGTTGTCTGCCGGTGGCTTGACCGCGCCGAAATCGAAATTGGCCGCATCATAGGCAAGCCGCCGCGCCTGGCCGTTCTCAACCACGTTGATTTGCATCGGCGCGGAAAAGGCGTAACCGCGATGCAGCGGCTCGATGGCGTAACCAATGTTGTCGGCGACCCAAACAATGCCTGAGGGCTTGTTGCGGATGCCGACGTAGGTCTCAAAATTCAGGCTGGCAAAGGCGTCCGGCAAATCGGCCGACTGCGCCCGGAAGGCCCGTTTGGCCATGGCGCGGGCATTGTCGGAAAGGGTTTGCGGATCGAAAGCGGGCGCCGGGCCGGGCGCAGGCTCGCCGGCCGGCGCCTGCGCCAGAGCGTCTCCCGCCAACAGGGCGGCGGCGCCGCGGGCGCCGTATTTCAACACGTCCCTGCGCTTCAACATCGAGGCTTGCGACTGGCGGAATGGGCCGCCGGCGGCGGGCGCAGGCGGGCGAGCGCCCTCTATACAGCAAAGCGCGGGCGCTTCAGCAGGATTTTCGTGGGGGGCGGACGAAGGGCGGTTTTTGCGCGAACGCCGCGGCCCGTCCGCGTCCCCGCAAAACAATCAAGCGGAAACAGAGGTTTTTGGGAAACCCGGGTTCCGACGGG
>JANYFM010000327.1 GCA_025362655.1 Hyphomicrobiales bacterium
GCGATACCATTGGCGATATCACGGCTTGCATGAGCTGCGTTTTGAATAAATTGGCTTTTTCCGGTTCGACCCGCCCGGATCGGATCGAGCGGCCAAGGTCGGATGCGTAGGCCGCGACGTTGATATTCCAGTATTTGCGCAAAAACGTCGCGAGCGGTTCGGGCGTTTGTGACATGGGCAGCATGAGGACGCCTATCTTTTGGGCTCTGGGTACATTGTTTTCAGGTTATAGTTTCCGGTCGCCGGGTCGCGCTCGTAGAACCCCTGAATTTTTCCATCCTCGAAATTCGTCGGCGTTGTCGGAGATGTTGTGTCCGGCCAGGGCGCGGTCCGCGATTTCCCGGAAACCTCGGCTTTGTAATCGGGACCGAAAACCTCCTCAAGCGGCTTATCAACGGCGATACGATCCTCGCCGGCGGCCGCTTGATCTTTGAATGATTGCGTTTCCCGAAGATTTTTCTCAGCTTTCACATAAGCTTCTTCGGAGTTGATCTTGGTCGCATGATCGCCGCAACTGTGATTGGCGGGCGTTCCGTCCGCTTTCACTTTGTACTTATCCTGGCGGGTTCCGGTTTCCGGATCCTGTTTGAGACGGGCGCGCGCTTCAAGCTGCGCCTCAGTGACCTGACCCTCATGACGCTGCGGGCCGTGCCCTTCCTGGCCGAGCTCGGCCATTTTTTGAGAAACCGCGGCCTTTTGCGCGGCAGCGTTCTCGATCGCCGCTTTTTCCGCTACCGCATCAGCCGCGGCCTTTTTTGCCGCGGTGGACGCCTGTTCGGCGGCGGGATCCGGCACAGGCCGCTCCTGTAACCGCTCCGGCGGCGGCTGCCGCTCCGGCGGGCTTCCGCGCACGCTCGGTTTTTTCGCAGGCATGGCGGCGCGCGAGCCCTTGGCGGCGGCGTGGGTGATGAGGGCGATGAAGGCGGCGACGCCGATGATGGCGACGACTTCAGCCAGCAGGCCGGCGGCTTTGTCGAGATCGGCTTCATTGCGGGCGCTGCCGATCAGAGTGACAACCTGACCGAGCTTGGAAACCACATCTTTGATGGCGAAGCCGATGAAAAACACGCCGGCAACCAGCAACACGATATCGACGATTTCGCTAACGCCGAAGGCATGGCCGGCGATCCACACCACGAAAACGCCGACCATCATGGCCAATGCCTCGGGGGTCAGCAGTTTCTTGAATTCCTCCTTGGTGGCGCCGGTCAGGTGGTCCGGCACCCGTTTGAGGGTTTCCTCGATCTTCGCCGCGAGGTCCATGGAGCCAACGTTGGACGCCGAGCCCGCGCCGCCCGAGGCGCGGACGCTCTGTTGGGCGGGAGCTTTCGCGCCGCCAAGGCCGGTCAGCACAAAAGGCTCCAGCGACCCTTGGGCGCATAGTTGCGCAACGCGGTCGACGAGGGCGCGGTCGGTGTCTGTGGCTATGCGGTGGGTATCCGCGGTCCATTTGCGGAGGGCTTGTCTGAGCTGCTCACCGGCGCCGGGATCAGAAAGGGCGCGAAGCAACAGATGGCGCACCTCTTCCTTGCTGTGCACCGCCGGGCGGCCGGTCAGGGACTGAGGGGTCATGCCGCCAAGGCGGGCGTGCGGACCGATCACGAGAGTATCCAGCCCGATAGACAGGCGCAGCACGAACGGCGCGCTCATAGGCGGGGCCAGAGGGATGATGCAAGCGGGATCGCGGGCATGGCCTTATCCGCCCCGCTTCTTGCCTTTGACCTCGCGTTCGCTGCCGTTGACCGGCACGGCGGCGGGTTTGGTGGGGTTGCTGCCGAGCGACTTGCCCTGCGGCGATTGCGAAGCGTTGGCGACGGCTGCCGTCGGCGCGCTGGAGTCCGCCGCAAGGCCGCGATAGCGCACCGGCACATAGCCGCGCGCCAGCAAGGATCCCAGCGGATAGACATTGCGGCAGACTTTGCCGTTGCATCCGCCGGTCGAGGCCTCGATCACCTCGGCCTTTTTGTCGGGCGTGAAACGGATGAACAGCATGACGTGGGAGCCGGGCTTGTTGAGGGCGTCGCCAGGCAGCAGATCAAACGGATTGGACAGGGGCTTTGAGATCGAAGGGATGGCCAGCGTGGTGAAATGGGTGGATAGGCCCCAGGTCGCGCTGACAAATGCCGAGCAGTCGACGCCGGTCACGTCGCGGCGCGGATCATTGCGGGTGCAGATATTGCCGGCCTTGACGCCGCGCTCGATATTGCTGGCGATCTGCGGCAGGGAGCCCATGCAGCCCCAGCAATAGGGAATGCCCTGAACCTCCTGGTTCATTTTGCCGCTCATATAGCCGGGGCGGCGCACGCGGTTAAAGCCGGTGCAGGCGCTGTCCGGGTCCGCGCCGTAGGCGCCCGGGTTGATGCGCCAGCGTATATTGGCGAAGGCGTGGGCCGTCTCCAGCACCTGCGCGCGGCTGAGCGGGCGCACAGCGGCGCTGGCGCCTTTGCGGCGGGAGAATTCCGCCAGCGTCACCTGCGGGCGCGGCGGGCCGGTGTCTATGACCGCCGGGTTCTTCAACTGACGGAAGCTGACGCCGAGCACTGCGGTCTCGCCCTGGCGGTTGCGCAGGAAATAGACGTCGCCCTCCGGCGCCACAGTGACGAAGCGCCGCGACAGGGCGACGGAACTCGTCAGCGGCAATTCGTGCACGCCTTCCAGCGCGCCGCCCGGCGCATAACGCGCCACGAAGGCGGAGGCCTGATCGCCATAGTCCGTGGGGATATTCTCGGCCAGCACGAAGGTGCGGCCCTGTTTGTCGATCTCCAGCACCTCGACGGCGCCGAGGCGGCTGCGCACTTGCAGTTTCAGCTTAGCCGATGCGGTTGCCGAGCCCTTGGGACGGATGGTGATCTCCACGCCCGAATCCTTGCCTATGGGCGCAAAGTCAGCGGTGACCGGGCCGCGCCCGCGCGAGGCGATGGTCTGCCGGGCGCGCAGGCCCGTCGTCGCCTGCTGGCCGATGCCGCGTGTCGCGCCCTCTTCAGTTTCCGCATTCTGCGAGCCCATCTGGGCGAATGCGGACACGACGCTTTCGTCGGCGGGGCCGACCGCGCGGGTCAGGGTGAGGCCGCGCGTCGGCGCATTTTCCTGGCCCGTGGCCTGAAGGGCGCGGATCTGGCCATCCCAAGCGTAGATGGTGTCGTTGGAGACGACGATGTCGGTTGGGCGGATGTCCTCCGGCAATTCAAGGCTCTGGGGCTTTTTGGAGGGGTCTGCGGGGTCGATGCGCAGCACGCGCCCGTTGATCTGATCGAGCAGATAAATATCTCCGGTGTCGCCGGCGTAGATGGCCTGCGGGCCGTCGTCCTCGGTGTCCTCGCCCTGATGCGTCATGCCGACAGCGTCAGCTTCCGCGCCGGCATTGAAATTGCGGATGACCTTGTCGTCGGCGCGCGCTAACGTCGCGAGCGTCAGGATCAGCAATACCGTGAGCACCCCGCCTGATCGGTTCAATGCCGCCTCCTGTCAGGGTCCCGCGCGCGGTTTGCGGGCGTTGGGCTGATCATCATCCGGGCATATTGATCCCGTTCGAAGCCGTTGCAAGTGCGAAATCGCACCCCGCATCCGGGCCGCTCGGGCGAAAACAGGCGGATAAGGGGCTGGGGGCCATTCCATGACGAAGAACGCCTACGACGAAAAGCTCTATCCTTACTCGATCAAGGCGTTCACCCATCCGGCGCGGATGGGGGTTGTGGCGCGGCTGTTCGGCCACGGGGCGGCGCCTTTTGAGAAATGCCGGGTGCTGGAGGTCGGCGGCGGCGACGGCGTCAATGTCGTCAGCATGGCGCTCGCCGCGCCAGACTCCGAATTCGTCAATTTTGATTTGGCGGAAAGCGCGATTGAACAGGGCCGGCGGCTGGTGGAGCGCACCGGGGTCCGCAACGTCGCGCAATTGGCGATGAACCTGATGGACGTCCCGGCGTCGCTGGGCGAATTCGATTATATCATCGCGCACGGGGTCTACGCTTGGACGCCGCAGCCCGTGCGCGAGGGGCTGATGGCGCTGTTCGCCCGGCATCTGTCGCCGGCGGGCATTGCGATGGTCAGCTATAACGCGCTGCCGGGCTGTCACATCCGCCGCGCGGTCCGCGATCTTGCCCATCAGGCGGCGCGCGGGCACACGGAGCCCGAAGCGCGCATCGGCGCGGCGCGCGCGGCGCTGGAATTTCACGTGGCGCGCTGGGACCGTGCCAATGCCGCGCAAAACGCTCTGCTGGAGGAGGCGAAGGGCATTCTCGCCAAGCCGGACGGCGTGCTGTTTCATGACGAGCTTTGTGATGACTGGAACCCGCAGTTCGTCAGCGATGTCGCGCGCGCCGCGCGCGGCCAAGGCCTCGAATATCTCGGCGACATGCAGAGAAACCTGCTCGGCGACGCTCTGTTTCCGGGCCAGCTTCACCGCGAGACGACGCATCTCACCGGCGGCGATTTTGCCGCCTACGAGCAAATCCGCGATTTTGCCGACGCGAGGCCCTTCCGGGAGACCCTGCTGTGCCGCGCCGGCGCGCCGTTAGAGCGGCGCTTTGATCCCGCGCGCGCCAAGGGGCTGTGGATCGACGGAATATTTGAGCGCGTGGACACGCCCGGCAAAGCGCATTCATTTCGCGCCGCCGGCGGGGGGGAAATCTCCACCAGCGACGCGGGGCTGGCGGATTCACTGGACCGCATTTCCAAGGCCTGGCCCGCGGCTGTCCCGCTGTCGGATGTCGCGGGGGATGCGGACACGCTGGAGGCAATGACGAGGCTGTTCACGGGAGGGGCGGCGGGGTTCTCGACATCGCCGTTCGCCGCCGCGCGCGTTCCCGGCGAGCGCCCGCTGGCGGGAAAGCTCGCGCGCGTGCAGGCGGCGGCCGGCGCGTTGGAGGTGACGACACTGCGCCACACCCCGGCGCGCATTGAAAGCGACGGGTTGCGCGCCGTGCTGCCTTTGCTGGACGGCACGCGCACCCTTGAGCAGGCGGCCGCCGAACTGGCGCCGGCGCATGGCGGAGACGCCGCGTCCCTGCGCAATGCCCGGGCGGCCCTGAGCGTCTTCGTTCATACGGGGCTGATGGAGGCGTGATCTCAGGCCGCGCCGTTCTCCGCCGCGCCGGGCTCATCCTCCCAGCGGTAGAGATCGCCCCATTCTTTTTTCCAAACCGCGTCGCGGTCCATCACGACGATGGCCAGCTGCACGTCGTTGGCAAGCTGCACCGCATTGGCGATGGCATCCTTCGGCGGCATGTCCGGGCTGGTCATATCCTGTGTCAGCGCGGACAGGGCGGCGGCGGGGCAATGGACTTTCGCCCACTGGCCGTCATTGCGCTGCTCCAGAATGAGAGTGATGGCGTCCTGCGCCAATTCATCGACCTGTTCAAAACGGTTGGGCATGGGTCAAGTCCTCGGGTTGAAATTATGGCGCCGGAGCCGGCGCCTCCGCCGGCGGCGCGGGCTCAGGGAGGGGCTCATGCGCGGCCGCGGGAGACGCCGCCGCATCCGCCTTCGCATGCCATTCGTAGGCAAACTGCCCGTCGCGCATGGCGACGCTGGCGCCGGTCAGCTCCTCGCGGGCGAGGGAGCGTTTGAGGAACTCGCGCGACAGCGCCGGCAGCAGCGTGTTGGTGATGATGTTGTCGATCACGCGGCCGCCGGAGTCCGGATCGTTGCAGAGGGAAACGATGTGATCGACGACAGCGTCCTCGTATGTGAATTTGGCGTTGTGATTGTCGGCGATCCGCTTGCCGATGCGGTTGAGCTGGAGGCGGACGATGCCGGTCAGCATCTCCGGCGACAGCGGGTAATAGGGGATGGTGACGATGCGTCCGAGCAGCGCGGGCGGGAACACTTTCAGCAGCTCGGGTTTCAGCCGCGCCGCCAGCGCCTCGGAATCCGTCGCATAAGCGGGGTCCTTGGCCAGCTCCATCAGCAGGTCCGTGCCGACATTGGAGGTCAGGATGATCAGCGTGTTCTTGAAATCAATGCGGCGTCCCGTGCCGTCCTCCATCTGGCCCTTGTCGAAGACCTGGAAGAAAAGCTCGTGCACGTCGGGATGGGCCTTCTCGACCTCGTCGAGCAGCACGACGCTGTAGGGCTTGCGCCGAACCGCCTCGGTCAGTCGCCCGCCCTCGCCGTAGCCGACATAGCCGGGAGGCGCGCCTTTCAGCGTCGAGACGGTGTGCGCCTCCTGGAATTCGGACATGTTGATCGTGATAATGTTCTGCTCGCCGCTATAGAGAGCTTCAGCGAGGGCGAGCGCCGTTTCGGTTTTGCCGACGCCGGAGGGGCCGCAGAGCATGAACACGCCGATGGGCTTGTTGGGATTATCCAGCTTGGCGCGGTTGGTCTCGATGCGCTTGGCGATCATCGAGAGGCCGTGCGACTGGCCGACAACGCGGCGGTTGAGAATCTCCGGCAGGCGCAGGATGTTCTCGATCTCGTCTTTGACCATGCCGCCGACGGGTATCCCCGTCCAGTCGGAGACGACGGAGGCGACGGCGGCCTCATCGACGTGCGCGTAGATCATCCGGTCCTCCGGGCTGATCGCCTCGAGAGCGTCGAATTTCTCTTTCAGGCTGCCGCGCGCCGCCGCCGCCGCGGTTTCGTTCTCCTTGCCTTCGGCGAGAATGTCGCGGAGCGAGCGCACCTCCTCGACGATTTTTTTCTCGCTCTCCCATGCCGCCTCAAGCGCGCCGAGTTTCACTCTCATGGCGGCGACCTCGGTGTCGATCTCCGCGATGCGGGTGTCATCGCTTGAGCCGAGATCGCGGTCGGCGATCAGCGCGCTTTTTTCTTTTTCATGCGCCTCGATGCCGACAATTGTGTCGGCGATGGAGGCGGGCGTTGTCGACTGGCTGATCGCGACGCGCGCGCAGGAGGTGTCAAGCAGGCTGACCGCTTTGTCGGGAAGCTGGCGGGCGGGAATGTAGCGGTGCGACAGATTGACGGCGGCGACAATCGCGGCGTCGGAAATGCGCACTTTGTGGTGTTTTTCCATCGGCCCGATGATGCCGCGCAGCATGGTGCAGCAGGTCTCGACATCGGGCTCGCCGACCTGAATCGCCTGAAAGCGCCGGGTCAGGGCCGGGTCTTTTTCGAAATAGAGGCGGTATTCCGCCCATGTGGTCGCCGCGATGGTGCGCAAAGTGCCGCGCGCCAGAGCCGGCTTCAGCAGATTGGCGGCATCGCCGGTGCCCGCCGCGCCGCCGGCGCCGATGAGCGTGTGCGCTTCGTCGATGAACAGGATTGTCGGCACCTCCGAGCTCTGGACTTCGTCGATGACGGAGCGCAGGCGCTGCTCGAATTCGCCTTTCATGGAGGCACCGGCCTGCATCAGGCCGATGTCCAGCACGCAAAGCCGCACGCCGCGCAGGGGCGGGGGCACATCGCCGGAGGCGATGCGCTGCGCAAAGCCCTCGACGACAGCGGTTTTGCCGACGCCCGCCTCGCCGGTGAGAATCGGATTATTCTGGCGCCGGCGCATCAGCACGTCGATCACCTGGCGGATTTCGTCGTCGCGTCCGAGCACGGGATCCAATCCGCCGGCCTTGGCTTTGGCGGTGAGGTCCTGGGAGAAGCGGTCGAGGGCGGTGTTGCCTTTGGCGCCGGCGGCCGCGGCCTCCGCGCCGGGCGTGCCGGCCGCCACGAGGCCCGAGCCGTCGATGGGCCGCAGATTTTCCTCCTCCGACAGCATCCAAATTTTGCGGTGCTCATCGGAGAGAACGTCGGCGTTGATTTTGTTGAACTCGCTGGAAATCGAAACCAGCGCGCGTTTCAGGTTGGTGTCCTTCAAGGCGCCGACGAGCAGATGGCCGGTGCGGATCTGCGTCTCGCCAAAGAACAGCGTGGCGTAATGCCAGCCGCGGTCCAGCAGATCGATGAGCGTTTGCGAGATGCCCGGCATCGACGTGACGTTTTTGCCGAAGCCCTCGATGACCCGCACAAGATCGGAGGCGAGCCGGCTGTTGTCGAGCTTGAAATGATCGCAGGCCAGCGCCATGTCGCTGCGGTCGCGCTGGAGTATCTGCGCGAGCCAGTGCGCCATCTCGATGTTGCGGTTGCCGGCGCCCTTGGCCTGGCGGTGCGCCAGGTTGAAGGCCTCATAGCCGACACGATTGAGTTTGCCGGTCACCGCCTCAAGACTGATGTCTGCCATGATGTTCCCCTCCCTGAGCCATGCGCCGGCGGTGCGCGGCGCGCTCCGCCGGACTGAAGCGCGCGTCGCACCGGTATTCATTTTCAGGATAGTTCGGCGCCATCCAGCTTGTCCATCCGAGCGCCCCGGAGGCTCCGAGCCGCGCCGGCTCGATGCAGCGGGCCGGCAGGGCCAGCTCGACGTCCCATTCGAGTTCGTCGCCGATGTAGAAAAACACGAGATCGACCAGCTTCGCGCAGGTCTCGCCCTCGGGCAGAAAACGCCGGTAGGTCGCGATGTCCTCGCAGTATATGCGGATGCGGAACTTGTCCTGGACGCTGAACGAGGCCTTGCCAACCAGCAGGTCCGAGCCAAGGCCGCTGTTGCGCGCTCCGAGCTTTGAGCGCTCGCTTTCCTCGAATTCGAGCCATGCGCCGATAAACTGGTCGATTTGCGCCTCGACGCCGAACAGGCCGCGGATCGCCGAGCGCAGGCGCGAGGCCGAGCGCGCTTTGGGCGCCAGCAGGCCCGCGTAAAGCCCGATGCCGTCGGGAATGCCGGCGATCTCCCCGAAGGGCGGCGTTCCCACGCCGATCATCGATTTCACATAGGCGTGAAAGCGGTCAAAATCCGGCCGGTCATTGTGGACGATGGGCCGCGAATCCGCCCAGGCGCGGAAAAACAATTGCAGGAAGCGCTGGTTGAAGATGTCAAAAAAGCGCGCCAGCGCGGGATCGTTCTGCTGCGCATAGCCGAAGGCCTCCTCGGTGATGGCGAAAGGCAGCGAGCCCTGCGGACCCAGAAGGCCAAGAAATTTCGTGAAAATCCGGATGCGCTTGCGCGTGGTTTCGCGGTCGATCTCCGCCTGGGCGATATTGGAGGCGGGGAATTCGAGATGCGGCTCCTGGCCGAAGGAGATCAGATATTCGATGCCGGCGCAGACGACGGCCTCGTCGCGGCGCGAGGCGCTGTCGCCGATGCGCGGGCGCGGCGCCGCGCTGCGCCATTCGGGCGCGCCGGCGATATCCTCGGCGCCCGGGATGGCGGGAACCTCGGTCTGCGCGCGGCCGAGGGTGCGCTCAATGCGGCGCATGGCATCCAGAAAATCGAAGCGGTAGGGCTCGCTTTCCAGATCGAGGAGCCAGCTCACAGCGGTTTCCTCGCGCCGGCGCGCGCGGGCCAGCGCATGATTTCGCCGCGCTCGACGGTGCGCAGAACAAACTGCGTGAAATGGTTGAAGGCGGCGTATTCGCTGAAGAAGCGCTCAAGGATCGCGCCGAGCAGAAACGTGCCGCTGCCCTCGAACGCCTTGTCGTCGATGGTGACGGATATTTCCACGCCGCGCGCGGGGCCGATGCCGCCCTGCTGGCGCACGCGGCGCACCGCTGGGCGGCTTTCCACGGATTTGATGCCGCGTATGCGCTTTTCAACGGCGCTGTCGGCGAGGTCCGCGAACATCGACAAAATCTCGCGCAGCGCTTCGGCGTTCTTGCCGGCGCCGCGCTCGACAAGGCCGAGGTGATTCAGCGTCAGCATATTGATAAGGCGCCAGACGACAACGCCTGTATGGGCGTTTTCCGTGCGGCTGCGCAGATGCGCCGCCACGGGTTCGCGCGGCGGCGTCGGCGCGGCGATGCATTTGACCTCCAGCGCCGCGTCATCCGCGAGGCTGAAATCCGAACCGCCCTGGCCGACCGGCATGTGCTCGGTCAGGTGGCGGTTGGAGCACAGCGCGCGCACGCTGAGCTCGGCGACGGAGGCGCTGTCATCCATAAAGGCGGGCTCGCCGATGGATATGAACATGTCGGAGCCGACATAATTGGAGGCCGCGCCGTATTTGCGCTCCTCAATGGTGCGGCGGCGCGGCAGGCGGCGGATGGTGTAGCTGAGGTCGTTGATGCCGCGCGAGCTTCCGGACGCCGAATAAAGCGGGCGCACCGGCACTTTATCGGAGGCGCCGGCGAAATGCGCGTAGACATCGAGAATCCGGTGCGGCTCGTATTCGAGATAGCGGCTGCGGTCGGGAACGACGTGGTACTCGTATTGGTTGGAGCGCACGGGAATGCGGTCGGTTGTCATTTCGAAAAGATTGATGGCGGGCGCGGCATAGAGCGCGAACATGCCGGGCTGAACGGCGGCGGCGAGTCTCGCGTTGATTTCGTCAAAACCGAAGATGATATCGACGTTTTTCGACGGCAGTCTGCGCATCGCCGCTTCGAGGCCGCTGAGCCGGAAGCCGAGGAATTTGCGGGGAAAAATAAAATATTCATGCAGCATGTCGAAGCCGCCGAACACCCGCATGTCCAGCGGCAGCAGAGCGTCCTCCTCCTCAAAGCCGACGGGGCCGATGCAGTCGGGCGGCCCCGCCACAATGACGTAATTGCCGAATTGGTCGGCGTAGCGGAACCAGACGCCGAGGCAATGGCCGAGCACCTGCTCGCACAGCGCGTCGGCGTCGGCCTCCGCGCCGGTGAGATAAAACGCCAGTTCGTCCGCGCGGCAGCCCTGGAACCAGACCTCCGGCTTTTTTTGCGCATCGGCGGCGGCGGGCTCGTCCTCGGGGCGGGCGGCGGCGCGGTGGGTCAGGGATATGCGCATGCCCGCGATGATGCCCCGCCCGCCGGGCACGCCCGACGCCTGCACGGAGCTGGCGGTGGATAGATATTCGGCTCCGGTCAATTCAAACGGCCAGAGGGTCACCGGCGCCGTTGTGCGAAAGCGGCAGGACACGCGGCGGTCGTGCTCGACATAGACGCCGTCAAGGGCGGAGCCGCGCGGAATGACGCGGCCCTCGCGCAGCCCCGGGTCGCCGTAGGGCGGCGCGATGGAGATCAGCGTCGCCGAAGGGGTGGGCGAGAGATAGTGCGGAACCAGCTGTTCCAGAAGATTGTTGGTGAACTCGGGAAACTCGTGTTTGAGTTTGAGCTGGACGCGGGCGGCGAGATAGGCGGTGCCCTCCAAGAGTCCCGCCACCATGGGATCGGTGCGGTCGCGCAAAAGTCCGCCGAGGCGGCCGGCGATGCCGGGAAACTCCTCGGCGAATTCGCCGGCGTGCTCATAGAGCAGTTCCAGCTCGCGGTTGTAGAGATCAAGGAACTCGCGATCCATCCGCTACAGCCGCTGAATCTGGATTTTGCCCGTCGTCGCCTCAATGTCGGCGACGAACTGCAGGGGAACGTTCAGCGGCTCGCAGGAGAGATCGCTGTGGACGATATAACGGATTTTCAACTCGTCGGGGTCGACGGTGCGGTCGCGCACGACACGCAGGCTGGAGGCGATCAGGCGCGGCTCGAAAAGGCGCAGCACCGCCTCGATCTGGGTGTCGATGTCGGAGGCGGAAAGCTCGTCGATGGTGCGGTGGGCGATGTCGGGAAATCCATAGTTCAGAATGGATTTGGCGACAGCGGGAAAGTCGGTGAGATCGATTGTCGATTCCATCGCGACGCAGTTCATCAGCGATTCAAGATCGCGCGAGACTTCGCGGCGCAGGGTCAGCTCGGTGATGGGGGCGCGCTGGGCGGGGCGGGGACGCTCGCCGCCGGCAGCCCCCGCGGCCCGCGGTTTTTCAACGCGGCCCTTGGCGTCGCGCGCCGCATGGGCGGCGCGAAACACAAACATCAGCGGCGGGCTGAGGCGGTTTTTGCGGGCTGCGTCCGCCATTATTTAAATTCCAAAGGGGTGGCCGGGTTCGATAGCGGCTGACGGCGGAGTTTCACGCCACGTTTATCTCGTCCATGAAGACCACGCCGCCGTCGCGGTCGCCGCCCTGGCCCTGGGGAACATACTCGACCTGGATTTTGCGGAAATTGATGGTGAATTCGTCGCGCGGAAGGGAGCCGAATTTGTCTTCGAAATCAGCGCCGACGATTTTATAGGAGGAAATATAGCCATCGCTCAGGATGACTTTGTAGAACACCAGCCTTTTATCGCCGGCGGCTTTTTTCGCGGTCAGCGTCGCCGTGCGGATTTTTGAATTGGTCGCGAGCATGCTGAGGATCGTCGGCGAGGCGCGGTCCGTCAGTTTTGAAAATTTCACGTCGGTATAGGTGCGGCGCTGTTTTGCCGCGCCGCTGGCGCCGTCCCGGGCGGCTTCGGCGCCGAATTCGAAGCGAAGGATTTGAATGCCGTCGCCCGTGTTGCGCTTCATCTCGCCTTTGACGCTTTCGATTTTAAGCTCGAAGTCGGTCTCCGCCATGGGAAGTCCCTTTCATCGCGGACACGCGGGAACGCAGGCCGCCACGGCCCCAAGGGTCAGGCCGCGCGAGGCCTGACCCGGGAGACAGCGATGGCCGGGGTTGCGGAAGCGGGCGTTTAGAATTTCTTGTTGACGTTGACGTCCCACCCGAATTCGTTTGACTTGTCTTTGGTGCCGTCCTGTTTCTGCGCGGTGTATTCCAGATGGAATTTCGAGAAGTTCAGGGTCAGATGCTCCATGCCGTCGCCCGAGCCGAGGCCGGAGGGGGACTGGCTGGTGACCATGATGTCTGTCAGCTTG
The DNA here is from genome assembly GCA_025362655.1 of Hyphomicrobiales bacterium. Lineage (GTDB taxonomy): Bacteria > Pseudomonadota > Alphaproteobacteria > Rhizobiales > Beijerinckiaceae > Terripilifer. The sequence goes on from JANYFM010000327.1 coordinate 12,606, forward strand.
ATCTTGAGAAATTCGAGCGGGTTTTCGCCGGCCTTGCGGATCGTCACCAGTCCGTCCTGAATGTGCTTGCCGTTGGCGCAGTAGCCCATCAGGATCGGCGAGGAGAAGTCGAAGCGCTTGGTGAAAGATATGTCGTGGAAATCGACACGGCCGGTGCCGCCGCCGCCGCCGTAACCCATGCTGCCGGTTTGGTGCAGATGCCACTGCACATCGGTGATCTGGATTTCGCCGGAATGTTTGTCGTCGCGCGATTCACCGGTGACGCCTGTGAGTTTCAAAAAGCCATCCGCTGCCATGTCCGTCTCCTGTTGTCTGTTTGTTGCACCATCGCAACGCCGTCTTTATCGCCTGTATTAAGCGGCGCCGGTGTGACAAATCACACAAGGCGCGGCCGGGTCACTTCGGGGCGGGCAAACGTGACACGAGACGCAGCCCGATATCCATGCCTTCCAGCTGGTAGTGCGGGCGAAGCTCGAAGGTGGCCGAATAATATCCGGGGTTTTCCTCGTTCGGCACGATTTTGATGCTGGCGCCGGCGAGCGGCTTGCGCGCCTTGGTTTCCTCGCTGGAATTGGTGGGATCGCCGTCAACATAATCCTGGATCCAGTTATGCAGCCACTTCTGCAATTGATCCTGCTCTTTGTAGGAGCCGACTTTGTCGCGAACCATGCATTTCAGGTAATGCGCGAAGCGGCAGACCGCGAACATATAGGGCAGACGCGAGGCGAGATTGCTCGACGCGGTCGCCTCGGGATTGTTCTGGTATGCCTTCGGGCGGAACACGGATTGCGCGCCGATGAAGGCGGCTTTGTCGGTGTTTTTACGGTGGATGAGGGGGATCAGTCCGGATTTCGCCAGTTCCGCCTCGCGGCGGTCGCTGATGGCGATTTCTGTCGGGCATTTCAGATCAACGCCGCCGTCATCGGTGGGGAAGGTGTGTGTCGGCAGGTTCTGCACCTCGCCGCCGGATTCCACGCCGCGGATGCGCGAGCACCAGCCGTATTCCTTGTAAGCGCGGTTGATATTGGCGGCCATTGCGTAGGCGGCGTTCATCCAGCCGTAATTCTCGCCCTTGTGGCCGTCGGTGTTTTCCTCGAAAGCGAATTCCTCGACCGGGTCGGATTTCGCGCCGTAGGGAAGGCGGGAGAGCACGCGCGGCAGGCAAAGGCCGAGATATTTGGAATCGTCGGAATCGCGCAGGCTCTTCCAAGCCGCGTAATCCGGCGTGTCGAACAGCTTGGATAGATCGCGCGGGTTGGAAAGCTCGGTCCAGCTGTCCATGCCCATCAGCACGGGATCGGCGGCGGTGAAGAACGGCGCATGGGCGGCCGCCGAGATTTTGCTGAGATCGCGCAGCAGCTGCACGTCGGTCGCGCGGTGGCTGAAATAATAGTCGCCGATCAGGCAGCCGTAGGGCTGGCCGCCGAGGGTGCCGAACTCCTCCTCGTAAATGCGTTTGAACAGCGGGCTCTGGTCCCACGCGGCATTGGGATACTGCCGCAGATGCCGGTGCAGCTCCGACTTCGAGGCGTTCAGGAAGCGGATTTTGAGCTGGGCGTCGGTCTCGGAATTCATCACGAGGTAATGCAGGCCGCGCCAGGCGCTTTCCAGCGTCTGAAACTCCTTGGCGTGGATGATTTCGTTCATCTGGTCGGAGATTTTCTTGTCGATCGCGGCAATCATCTCGGTGATCGTGTCGAGCACGTCGTCCTTGATGACGCTGCTGTCGGCCAGCGCCTGCTGCACCAGCGTCGACACGGCGTTCTCGACCTCGGTCGCGGCGCGCTCGGTGCGCGGCTTGAAACTTTGCTTCAGCAAAGACGAGAAGTCGTCGGCGTTTGCCGTTTCAACGGCAGCGCCCTGTTCCAGACGATTTGCTTCTTTTGCCACGGTAGCCTCGCTTCATTTGAATGCGGCGCGCGATGCTCTGTTGTTCAAACAGGGCCGCTAAACCGTCTGGACATGCCGCCGGGCCTGATTATCAGGCCCGGCCAATCGTTGGCCGGGCGCCGCGCCGGCTATTTCGGGTCTTCGGGTTTCGGCGCCTTGTCGCGCAGCGCCGCCATAAGCGCGGGATCGGCGAGAAGTTTCTTCAACTGGCCCTCGGCGGCGACTTTGCCGTCCATATATCGCATGAGGTTGGCGAGCTGGGTGCGCGCCTCCAGCAATTGGTTCAGGGCCGGAACCTGTTTGGCGACGGCGGCCGGGCTGAAATCATCCATCTTGTTGAAGCGCAGATTAATGCCGAGCTTCTCGCCCTCGCCGTCGCCGAGCTTGTTGGCAACCCGGAACGCGGCGCCGGGAGCGACGCTCTCCATCCGCTTGTCGAAATTGTCCATGTCGATGTCGAGGAGCTTGCGGTTGGCGATCTCGTCCTTCTCGACACCCGGCGAGTTGCCGGAGAGATCGGCCATAACGCCCATTACAAAGGGGAGTTCAATCTTCTCCTCAGCGTTGGCGGGGTTTTCGTAGGTGATATGCACGCGCGGCGGGCGGTTGCGGCGGATGAATTTCTGTCCACTGTCGGAAGCCATGGCTGCCTCGCTCCTTTTTTTGGCCGTTCAAGACCATCCCGTTACTTGCATTAAAAACATATGTGAAGGCTTCGTCAATCGAAATTACAGGAATGATAAATCGTTCGGCAATATCATGAATCCCGCCCGCTCAGGTTTCGTCTTCGGTGAGGGAGCCCGAACGCAGCACCGATCGCAGCACGCTGAGAAAGTCCCGGTCGGCGAGGGCCCGGGCGCGCTCGATCAGCCAAGGCACGGGGCTTGAGGGCTCGCCGGCGCGCAGAAAAGCGGCGACGTGATCGAGCAATGCCAGCGCCTCGCCGCGGGTTGCCGCGTTGAAGGCAGGCTGGGCCGCGCTCCGGGCATGCGCCGGCGGGGCGGGCTCGGGATTGGGCGCGGTGTCTTGCGGCGGCCCGTCTTCTTCGCCATCAGCCGGCGCGGATTCCGCGGGGGTTTCTGTTTCGCCCGATGACCATGAGTTTCCCCAGGAATCGGCGCTGGCGCCGGCCGCGCTGTCCGCCTCCGCGGATGCCTCCCCATACACAGGCGCTGTCGGCAGCAGGCTCGACAGCCGCTCCACCGGCAGCGGAAAATATTGCCGCCCGCCTATTTGGTAAGCGGCGGCGCCCACGTGATCAGGCAGCAGGGTCTGCAAAACCTCGATGAAGGATTTTCCCAGCAACTGCTGCGCCTGCGCCACCAGCGGCAGCACCGGGCTTGAGGGCTCTTTTATCAAAAAATATTGCGCCGCCGCGGCAAGCGCCGCCACGGCGCCGGCGGCTGAGTTCACCGCGCCCGCGCCGGCGGGAGCGCCATCGGCCCCGCCCGGCGCGCCATCGGCCCCCGCTTCGGCGGCCGCGCCCGCGCGCGGAAACGCCATGTCGATCAGCCCCAGCATGCGCTTCACGATGGCGATAATCGCCGAGAGCTTCGGCGACGACATCATATCCGCGCGCTCAATCCAGAGCACGCCGATGCGGCCCAGCGCGTCGCGCAGCGTTTCCAGGCTCTTGCGCGAGGCCATCGCCTGCTCTTCGGAATCGCGCAGGGACTGGAGGATCACCGATTCAACCGGCGTTTCCTCGCCGGTCCTCGCTTCGGCCTCGCGGGTGGCATACATATACGAGCGAAAATTGACCGGCCCGGTGCGGCGGCTTTCGCAGAGGCGCGCGTATTGCAGGGAGAACACGACGGTCGACTCGTCAAGCGTCCCGAGCGTCGCGGCGCGCATTCCCAGCGAGCCGCCTTCGGCGCGCGGATGCACAGCGTCCCATTGATCGGAGAGCAGCGAGGCCATGGTGTCGACGCATTGGGCGAAACCGTCGAGATCGCGGCTGAGGATCAGCAGCCGCGCCATTAGCGTCAGCAGGCGCAGATCGCGCGAGCGGCCGAGCAGTTCGACCGTGGCGGCGATCTGGTCATCGACTTTCAGAACCGCCGGATCGAAGGCGAAAGGCACGCCCTCGACGTAAAAGGACTGCGGCATCAGTCCTTCAATATTGGCGACGAAATTCATGTAATCGTCGTCATATTCAAGATCGAGATCGGGACCGCAGGGATCCTCTTCGCTCAGCGGGCGCCGCAGCGCGGCAAAATCAATCGTGGCCACGGTCACCCGCCATTATGGGAACGAGGTTTTTCGCGCCCGCCGGAGGCAGGCCCGGCGGCAAGACTAAACCGCTTGTGCGCCAGCGCACAAGGACTGCCCGAAAACAAGGTTAGCCTGCTTTTTGATACGTCATCCGCAGGCGTTCTCGACTAAGCCGGGAGCTTGCGCTAACGTCATGCCGTTGCGGGCCGAACCCCTGAGGTCACCATGAACGATACGCTGCTCCAGGAAAAGCGGGTTGCAAAGCTGACGACGCCGCTCGGGGCCGACAAACTTGCGCTGACCCGTTTTGAGGGGTTCGAGGGACTCAGCGAACTTTTTGAATTCCGCATCGACGCGCTCAGCAAGGACGGCAACCTCGATTTCGACCAGGCGCTGGGGCGTTCGTGCGGGGTCGCGGTCTCCATGTATGCGGACCCCAAGCGCTATTTCGAGGGCATTTTGGTCGAGGCGCAGACGCTGGGCATGGCGCATGACCTCTATTCCTACCGCCTCGTGCTGCGGCCCTCGCTCTGGCTGCTGTCGCGCACCACGAATTGCCGCATCTGGCATGAGAAGACCGCTTTGGAAATCATCAAAGAGCTGCTGTCGGCGGGCGGCGTCGATCACCGCGCCGTGGTGTCGCGCGATTGCCGCAAACGCGAGTATTGCGTGCAGTACCGCGAGACGGACCTCGCCTTTGTCAGCCGCCTGATGGAGGATGAGGGCATCTATTATTTCTTTGAGCACAGCGAGGGCTCGCACATGATGGTGCTGGCGGACGCCAAGTCCTCGCACAAGCCTATTCCCGGCCATGAATCGCTGCGTTTCAGCACCGCGTCGGCGGCAGGGCACACGCGCGAAGAAGCTTTGTTTGAATGGTCGCAGGAGCGCCGTTTCCGCTCTGGCAAGTTCGAACTGCGCGATTATAATTTCAAGACGCCGGGCAACAAGCTTAAGGGAAACGCGCAGGCGCAGGGGGGCTATCAAAAATCCGATCTGGAGATTTACGATTATCCCGGAAAATACGACGTGGAGAGCGAGGGCAAAGCCTATGCCGAGCTGCGCCGCGATGCCGAACAGGCGGTCGATCAGCGCCGATACGGCGCGGGCGAGGCGCCCTCGCTGTTTCCCGGAGGGCTGGTGACTCTCAAAGAGCATCCCAAAGCCAGCGAAAACCGGAGCCTGCTGGTGCTGCGGGCCACGCATCATTTCACCGCGCAGACCTACAGGTCCAGCGGGTCCTCGCCGGGCGGCGGCGATTCCTACCGGGGCAATTATGAGTTTCTCCTGGCGACGCGCGTCTTCCGCGCGCCTGTGGTGACGCCAAAGCCTATCGTCTACGGGCCGCAGACAGCGAAAGTGGTGTGCCGGCCGAACGGCGACGGCGAGGAGATCGACACCGACGAGCATGGGCGCATCCGCGTGCGCTTCCATTGGGACCGCGAGGACAAGCGCTCCTGCTGGGTGCGCGTCGCGCAGATGTGGTCCGGCAAAAAATGGGGCGGCCAGTTCATCCCGCGCGTGGATATGGAGGTCGTCGTCGAATTTCTGGAGGGCGATCCCGACCGGCCGCTGATTGTCGGCTGCGTCTACAACAACGACAATAAATATCCGTGGACCCTGCCCGACCACAAGACCCAGTCGGGCATCAAATCGAATTCGTCCAAGGGCGGCGGCGGAGAGAACCATCTGCGGCTGGAGGATTTGGCGGGAAAAGAGCAGATCGAAATGCATGCTCAGAAGTTCCACGATGTTATTGTGTTGGACAGGGAGACGTGGACGATCGGGAAAGCTTTTTCGGGGGAGGCCTCGCAGGAAAGCATATATGCGGGCAGCGTGCCGGAGTCCCGCTTTGCGACCCTCGTTCACGGCGACGACCGGCTGCATGTTCAGGACGGG
>JANYFM010000364.1 GCA_025362655.1 Hyphomicrobiales bacterium
CCCGTGATCGCGCGGCCCAAAATCAGCGCGTGCACGTCGTGCGTGCCCTCATAGGTGTTGACGGTCTCAAGATTCTGCGCGTGGCGCATGACGTGGTATTCGCCGTGGATGCCATTGCCGCCGTGCATGTCGCGCGCCATCCGCGCGATATCGAGCGCTTTGCCGCAATTGTTGCGCTTGATGATGGAAATCATTTCAGGCGCGGCGCGGCCCTCGTCAAACAGACGCCCGACGCGCAGCGCGGCTTGAAGACCCAGCGTGATCTCACACTGCATGTCCGCCAGCTTTTTCTGGATCAGCTGCGTTGCCGCCAGCGGGCGGCCGAACTGTTTGCGGTCGAGCGTATATTGCCGGGCGCGGTGCCAGCAATCCTCCGCCGCGCCCATGACGCCCCAGGCGATGCCAAAACGGGCACGGTTAAGACAGCCGAACGGGCCCTTGAGGCCGGCGACATTTGGCAGTATCTGCTCCTCCGGCACAACGACGCCGTCCATCACGACCTCGCCTGTGACGGAGGTGCGCAGGCTGAGCTTGCCCTCGATTTTCGGGGCGGAGAGGCCTTTCATGCCTTTCTCAAGGATGAAGCCTTTGATTTGCCCGCCGTGGGCGGCGGATTTCGCCCAGATCACAAAGACATCGGCGATGGGCGCGTTGGATATCCACATTTTCGTCCCGGTGAGGCGGTAGCCCTCCGCAACCTTTTCGGCGCGGGTGGTCATGGAGCCGGGATCGGAGCCTGAATCCGGCTCGGTCAGGCCAAAGCAGCCAATGAGCTCGCCGCTGGCAAGTTTGGGCAGATATTTGCGCTTTTGCTGAGTGTCGCCATAGGCAAAGATGGGGTACATGACGAGCGAGGATTGAACGCTCATCATGGAACGGTAGCCGGAATCGACGCGCTCAATCTCACGCGAGGCGAGCCCGTAGGAAACGTAGCTTGCGCCGGCGCCGCCGAATTCCTCGGGCAGGGTGACGCCGAGCAGACCGAGATCGCCCATTTCGCGGAACACTTCGCGGTCGATTTTCTCCTTTGCGTAGGCTTCAACAACCTTTGGCAGGAGCCTGTCCTTGGCAAAACCGCGCGCGGTGTCGCGGATCATGCGCTCATCCTCGGAAAGCTGATCCTCGAACAGAAACGGATCGTCCCATTGGAAGACGGCTTTGGCGCGCGCATCGCGCGGGGAGGAAGCGGCAGTGGTGACGGTCATGGCGGGCTCCGATCAAAGCATCAAACAGCTTTATGCCGCCGCGCGGCGGGCCATTCAAGCCTTGCCTATTCCGCCACCGCGTCAATAAGCACTTTGCGGATGGCGGGATCGATATTGCGCATCCGCGCGAACACCGGCACCAGCTCATCGCCGGGCACAAGATCGGCGCGCTCGCTGGTGACGCGCTGGAATTCCTTTTGAAAATCCTCATCCGACGCCAGCCGCATGAAAGCCGCGCGCAGGGTCTGGACCGCTTCGGGGGGCGTGCCTTTGGGGAACATCAGGCCGCGCTGCAATTTGGTGCCGATGTCGTTCATCAGCAGAAGCGCATCGCTTTTGGGGCCGGAGGGAGGCCTGCCGAAGGCCTCCTTATAAACCGCATCGAAGGTTTGAATGCCCAGCTTTTCGAGATTGGCGTTTCCGACGGAAGCGCCGCCCGGCCCGATCAGCGGGTATTGAAAAAACACGAGGCCGATGCCGGGCTCAATGATCTGCGGCAACACCTGCGACTGGTAGCCGGGCATCGACGTGCCGGAGAAATTGACCTCGTTTTGCAGCATCGCTTTGTTGATGGCGGCGGTGGCGGGAAAGCCGGTCACAAGCTGATAAGGCACGTTCATGATTTCCATGACGAGGCGCAGGCGCGTGTCGTGGGAGGAGGCGCGCGCGTATCCGCCGAGAAATATCTTTTTGGCTTTCGCCAAATCAGACGGCCGCGTCAGGCCCGGCGCGACATCCCGGCGCCCGTAAGCGATGTTGAAGCCGCGCGACGCCGCGACATAGGCGAAATCCGCGACATTGACCCGGAATGCCGGGTTTTCGAGGATAATCTCGAGCGCGCTGAGGGTGAAATAGCCCATCGTATAACCATCGTTTTTGAACCCGGGGCCAAGTCCCAGCGAATTGATGGCGTTGATGCCGCCGGCGCCCGGCATGTTTTGCAGGACAATATTGGGCGCGCCGGGAATGTGTTTGGGCAGAAAGCGCTGATAGACGCGCGCCTCCGTGTCCGCATTGCCGCCGACACCGAAGTTGATCAACAGAGTGAGCGTTTTGTCTTTATAGAACTGGGCAGCGGCGGGCGCGGCGGCGATGCAGGATGCCGCAAGCGCCGTCAAAAACGTGAATTTACGCATACTCGTTCTCCCGGCTTCGTCATTCCACAAAGGTCTCCAACAGCTCGACGGGGTCGCCGTATTTCGAAGCGGCTTCGACGACTTGCTTATCGCGCAAAGCCATAAGAAATCCATTTTCGATCAGCGTTGCTTTGCCGGCTTTGACGGTCATGTCGAAGACAACGCAATCCTGATGCGTGTGCGGCTCCTCCCATTTGGGGACGCGGCGCGCCATGAATTCGCTGGGACGCGCGCTGTCCGTGCCAAAGTGCAGCGCGCCCGGCGCGTTGGAGCCGGCGGGATAGGCTTTGAAGCGCGGGTATTTCGGGTTGAAGCCGCAGCCAAGCTCATGCAGGCGCGCATCCGTGCCTTGCAGCATATCGCGCAGGATTTCCGCATCCAGCGATTTGCCGCGCACTTTGACGACGAGATCGTCCTTGTATTCGATGCCGATGTTTTCCTCGAAAGGCTTGTCGAAGCCGATCGCCCATTGCGGAAAAATCACGCCCTGCATGTCCCCGTGTTTGGAATCGTCGCGGCCGAAGGCCATGCGGTCGTAAATATTGGGGCCGTGGGTCGGCATGAAATGCACGTAGCAGCCATCCTGATCGGCCTTGTTTTGGCCCTCCCAGCGATTGTTGGCGTGGAGTTTTTTCACCATGTCCGGTGTGAATTTTATGGAGAGGTCGCTGCCTCTCGGGCAGGAAAATGTCATGTTGAAATCATGATCTTTGGGATAAAGGCGCGCCGTCGCGCGAATGATTTCGCCGACGAGATCGACGGGAAAACGCGCCTGCGGCGTGTGCAGCAGATCAAGGTTGCGGAAGTAGGTGATCTTGACCCAGCGCTGGCCTTTGTCGCGGCGCAGGCCAATGAAGTAGGGATCATTGACGGAGCAGAACCAGCTTGAAATCACAAAGCTGGCTTTCCCGACGATGCCTTTCACTTCCTCGGGGCATTGAGAAACCTGTGTGCTGGGGGCCATAAACTCCCGGGGCCGCAATCCGCGCGACGCCGCGATGCCGCTGAGCGCATCGACGACACGGCGGTCCAGCAGGGGATCGGTGAGAAACAAAATTTCCTCGTCCGGGCGGAACGCGAAGACGCGGATGAGATTGTCAATGGCTTGAAAATAATGACGGGTCTCTGTCGAGAGGAGGCTCCCGGCGGCGGGCATGGCGCTTGCGTGGCTGGAGCGCAGGATATCATCGCGGGACGGCGGCTTGAATGTCATGGCATCCTCCCAGACTTGGTTTGTTGTTTGATTATGGCGCGCGCCGCGGCCGGACCGCAAGGCAAGCTTGCGCCGGAGACTGGCAGGGGCCATTCTAACCCATGGCAGGCCCGATGGATAAATTTTCGCAAGACCCGGCGGCGTCGGGCGGCGGCGCGCTGGCGTCGCTCAATCTGCGGTCGCGCGGGATATTCAAGCAGATCGTCGACACTTATCTGGCATCCGGGGACCCCGTGGGCTCGCGCCAGTTGTCGCGGCTGTTGCCGATGACGCTCTCCCCCGCCTCCGTGCGCAATGTCATGCAGGATTTGGAGGAGCTGGGCCTCGTCTACGCGCCGCATACAAGCGCCGGGCGGATTCCGACAGAGCTGGGGCTGCGGTTCTTCGTGGACGCGCTGCTGGAGATCGGTGATCTCGGGGTTGAGGAGCGCGGCCGCATTGAATCGCAAGTGAAGGCCGCCTCGCGCGGACAGACCATGGAAGGCGCGCTTGCGGAGGCGACCAGCCTTTTGTCCGGCCTGACGCGGGGCGCAGGGGTGGTTGTCACCACGAAGGACAATGCGCGGCTGAAGCATATTGAATTTGTTCGGCTGGAGCCGGAGCGCGCGCTGGCGGTTCTGGTGGGCGAGGACGGCTCGGTGGAAAACCGCGTCGTGCAAATCCCGCAGAACCTGCCGGCCTCCGCGCTGATCGAGGCTTCGAATTTTCTCAATGCGCGGATCAGAGGCCGCACGCTGGCGGATGTCCGCGCCGATATCGAAGCCGCGCGCGGCCATGCCCAGGCCGAGCTGAATGAATTGACCGCGCGCCTCGTCGATGCGGGCCTCGCGAGCTGGGCCGGGCTTGGCGAGACGGCGCAACTGATCGTGCGCGGCCAGGCAAATCTGCTGGAGGATCTCCGCGCCGTTGAGGATTTGGAGCGGATACGCCTGCTGTTTGCTGATTTGGAGACGAAGAAAGATGTGATCGACCTGCTGGCGCGCGCCGAGCGGGGCGAGGGTGTGCGGATTTTCATCGGCTCCGAGAACAAGCTGTTTTCGCTGTCGGGCTCCTCGATGATCGCCGCGCCCTTCCGCGACAGCCAGCAGCGTATTGTCGGCGTGCTCGGCGTGATCGGGCCGACGCGCATCAATTATGCGCGCATTGTGCCGATGGTGGATTACACCGCGAAAGTGGTGGGCAAAATGATGCGGGGCGGGTGAGGGATTGAACCCGCCGCTGTCCCGCCGCCGCGCCATAAAAATTGAACTGTCAGAAGGGACCCGCCGATGATCCGAACCGCCCCGCCTTTCCGCGCCGATCATGTCGGAAGCATCCTGCGCTCCGGCCCGCTGAAAGAAGCGCGCATCCGGCGCCAGAGCGGCGCGATCGGCGCCGCCGAACTTAAAGCGGTTGAGGATGCGGAAATCATCAAGATTATCCGCAAGCAGGAGGAGGCCGGCCTCAAAGGGGTCACCGACGGCGAATACCGGCGCGCTTTTTGGCAAATTGATTTCCTCGAAAATCTGGACGGCGTCGAATCCTATAAGGGCGAGCGCACGGTAAAGTTCCAGGGGCCCCAGCCAAAGCCTGTGCTGCTGCGCGTCACCGGAAAACTCGGAGGTTTTACCGGGCATCCGATGATCGAGCATTTTCGCTTTGTGAAAGAGCATACGGGGCGCACGCCAAAAATGACGATCCCCAGCCCCTCGTCGCTGCATTTCCGCTATGGGCGCGAATCCATTTCGGCGGCGATATATCCTGATATGGCGGAATTTTATCATGACCTTGGCCTCGCCTATCGCAAGGCCATCGCCGCCTTTGCGGAGGCGGGCTGCCGGTATTTGCAGATTGATGAAGTCAATCTCGCCTATCTCTGCGATCCCGCTTTGCGCGATCAGGTGCGCGCGCGGGGCGATGATCCTGACGCAATGGTTTCAGACTATGCTGATCTCATCAATTCCGCCATTTCAGAAGCGCCTGACGATATGACGGTTTCGATGCATCTGTGCCGCGGCAATTTCCGCTCAACGCATGTGGCCTCCGGCGGTTACGATCCTGTGGCGGACGTGCTGTTCAACCGGATCGGCGTCCACGGTTATTTTATGGAATACGACAGCGCGCGGGCCGGCGGTTTTGAGCCGCTTCGCCTGCTGCCGAAGGGCAAGACAGTTGTGCTCGGCCTTGTCACGACGAAGACCGGCGGGCTCGAATCAAAGGACGAATTGAAACGGCGCATCGGCGAGGCCGCGAAATTCGCGCCGCTCGATCAGCTCGCGTTGTCGCCGCAGTGCGGTTTCGCCTCGACAGAGGAAGGCAACAGCCTCGCCGAGGCGGAAATGTGGGCGAAGCTGCGGCTGTGTGTCGATGTGGCGAGGGACGTATGGGGCGGGGTTTAGCCCCCGCCCATGTCCCCTCAATCCAGCGGCTCGACCTTCACCACGGAAGCGCCGTGATTGGAGCCAACCCAAAGCGTCTGCTTGTCGCCCTGTTCCTGGACGAAAACACGGCGGATGTTGGTTGTCTTTGGCAGGAGATAATCGGTGACATCGCCGGTTTTCGTATCAAGGCGCGCCACAAAATCATTCAGCATTGAGCCGGTCCAGACCTCGCCTTTTGAGGTGGCGACGACATCATAGGGCGCGCTCCACGGTGTCGGCAGTTTCCATTCTTTGATAGCTTTCGTCTCGGGGTCGAACATGCCGATGCCGTTGCCGCGGTATTCCGCGAAAAACAGCCGGCCCTTGGCGTCGACGCGGCCGCGGCGGGGCGCCGAGCCTTGGAACGGCGTGGTGAAGACTTCGGCGACCTTTTTCTCCGGATCGTACCAGCCGATGCGTGTGCCCGAGAATTCATGCAGCATGGGGCGGTTTTTCAGATCAGTCGGCATGCCGTAGCCAGGGATCGGCTTGCCGGCGGCGTCCTTGGTTTCGCCCATCTGTTCGAAAATGCCGGTTTTGGGATCAAGGCGCAGCAGCGAGTGATCCTGCTGGTCGTTCGTCCATACATAGCCATCGACATTTGAATTCTGCGGCGAGACCATGGATTCCTGAGTGCTGGGGGTCTGCCATTTCTCGGGAATTTTATGAGCGGTGACTTTGCCGGTGGCGCGGTTCCACTGATAGACGCCGCCCTGATACATGCCGGAGACCCAGATATCGCCGTTGGGAGCCTCGCCGATCTCAAGGCCGCCCCGCGGTGAGCCATCGTTCTTCATAACGGGCAGGGCAATGGATTCAACCTTGCCGGTTTTGGGGTCCATGCGGCCCATGAATTGATCGCCAAAATCCGAGAACCAGACCATGCCCTCGCGGTCAACAATGACATCGTGGGGCTCCCAGTCTTTGCGCGGCAAATCATATTCGGTGACGATGACCCTGGTGGCGCGGCCCTTGGGGCGCGGATAGGTTTTATATTCATAGGCGTGCGAGGGCTGTTGGCTAAGATTGGCCTTGGCGAGCAATTCCGAGGCTTTCGGCGCGTTGGCATTGCTGACGGCGGGGCGCTCGCCTCGCGGGCCCGGCAACAGGGGCTGCGGCTTCGTCGGCATGGAGCCTGGAGAATAAGTGCCCATGCGCTTGAAAATGGCGAGGAAATCCTCAGCCTCGTAGGTCGAATTCACGATGCGCTGATACGTGTGGCAGCCGGCGCAGGCGTCGAGAAATTGTTTCTCCTTGTCCGTGCCGGGCATGGAGAGCAGCCATTCGCCGTTGGACAATTGCGCGGCGATATTTTTTGTTTTGCCAAGCTTGATATCGTAAGCGCCAGGCTTGCCCTGGGGCACTTCGACCGATTTTGCGCCTTCCAGCACGTAACCAACCGCGCGGATGGCGATATTGTATTTGCCCGGATCGAGGCGGTCAGCGGGAAATGAATATTTGCCCTGGGCATCGGTGACGACAGTCACGGCGATGGTGGAGCCCTCTTTTTTGGCGGTGACGAGAACACCCTCCATGACGGGCTCGGCGGCGGAGGCGACGCTGCCCGCGAGGCCCTGCGCGCCGGCGGTGCCGGCGAGAAGCGCGCCAGCGGCAACGCCGGCGGCGAGAAAGGACCACTTTGCTTGTCTTTGCATGGACGTTTCCTCTGATTGCCGGGCCAGCGTCCGAAGCGGACGGGCCGGTTTTTGATGACGACAGCCTAATCGGCCGCAAACGCCAATTCAATCCGGAAAAATGGCGCTATCCGCCCGGCGCGGGCGATGCTATCTCCGGCCCATGACCACCCATCCCATATCCAACATCCGCAATTTCTCCATTGTCGCGCACATCGATCATGGCAAATCGACGCTGGCGGACCGGCTTATCCAGCAGACCGGAACCGTCGCGGCGCGGGATATGGAAGAGCAGATGCTCGACTCCATGGATATTGAGCGTGAGCGCGGCATCACCATCAAAGCCCAGACGGTGCGGCTGAATTACCGGGCGCAGGACGGCAAAGACTACATCCTCAACCTCATGGACACGCCCGGCCATGTGGATTTTGCCTATGAGGTCTCACGCTCGCTGGCGGCCTGCGAGGGGTCTCTGCTGGTGGTGGACGCCTCCCAGGGCGTTGAAGCGCAAACGCTGGCGAACGTGTATCACGCGCTCGACGCCGGCCACGAGATTGTGCCGGTGCTCAACAAGATCGATCTGCCCGCCGCCGAGCCCGAACGCATCAAACAGCAGATCGAGGATGTGATCGGCCTTGACGCCTCCGAGGCGGTGCCGATTTCCGCCAAGACAGGCGTCGGCATTGATCTGGTGCTTGAGGCCATAGTCACACGCCTGCCGCCGCCGCAGGGTGACGAGACCGCGCCGCTGAAAGCGCTTCTTGTGGACAGCTGGTACGACGCCTATCTCGGCGTGGTCGTGCTGGTTCGTGTCATCGACGGCTCGATGAAACGCGGCCAGCGGATCAAAATGATCGGCACAGACGCGCATTACGAGATTGAGAAGATCGGCGTTTTCAAGCCAAAAATGCTGGATGTCGATCGGCTCGGCCCCGGCGAGATCGGCTTCATCACCGCCCAGATCAAGCAGGTCGCGGACACGCGCGTCGGCGACACGCTCACCGACGAGAAGAAGGGCTGCGCCACGGCGCTGCCAGGTTTCAAGCCGGCGCAGCCCGTGGTGTTCTGCGGGCTGTTTCCGGTGGACGCGGCCAACTTCGAGGATTTGCGCGCGGCGATGGGACGGCTGCGGCTCAACGACGCGAGTTTTTCCTATGAGATGGAATCCTCCGCCGCGCTCGGCTTCGGGTTCCGCTGCGGGTTTCTCGGCCTGCTGCATCTTGAGATTATTCAAGAGCGTTTGCAGCGCGAGTTCAATCTTGACCTGATCGCCACCGCGCCCTCGGTGATCTACCAGATTTCGCTGAACGACGGGAGCGTGATTGAACTGCACAATCCCGCCGATATGCCCGACGTTGTGAAAATCAAGGAAATCGCCGAGCCTTGGATCAAGGCGACGATTTTGACCCCGGATGAATATCTCGGATCCGTGCTGAAGCTGTGCCAGGACCGGCGCGGCGTGCAAATGGATCTCAACTATGTCGGCAAGCGCGCCATGGTGATCTATGAGCTGCCGCTGAACGAGGTGGTGTTTGATTTCTACGACCGTCTGAAATCAATTTCCAAGGGCTATGCCAGCTTCGATTACACGCTGACCGATTACAAAGAGGGCGACCTCGTGAAAATGTCGATCCTCGTCAATGCCGAACCGGTCGATGCGCTGTCGATGCTGGTGCACCGCACGCGCGCGGATATGCGCGGGCGCGCCATGGTGGAGAAGCTGCGCGAGCTGATCCCCCCGCACATGTTTCAGATTCCAATTCAGGCCGCGATCGGCGGCAAAATCATCGCCCGGGAAACCATCCGCGCCCTGCGCAAGGACGTGACCGCCAAATGCTACGGCGGCGACGCCACGCGCAAACGCAAGCTGCTCGACAAGCAAAAAGAGGGCAAGAAAAAGATGCGGCAGTTCGGCAAGGTCGAAATACCGCAGGAGGCGTTTATAGCGGCGCTGAAGATGGACGGGTGAGCGGCGGCTTCGACGGCGCCGCATGCGCCCTCTACAAAATAAACCGGCTCAAATCCGCATTCCTGGCGAGATCGCCGATATTGCGCTCAACGAAGGCGGCGTCCACTTCAACGCTCTCGCCGGAGCGGTCGGACGCGGAGAAGCTGACCTCGTCGAGCACGCGCTCCATGATCGTCTGCAAACGCCGGGCGCCGATGTTCTCCACGGTCGAATTCACCTGAACCGCAATGCGCGCGATGGCGCCGATGGCGTCCGGCGTGAAATTCAGATCGACGCCCTCCGTCTTCATCAGCGCCGCATATTGCTTGACGAGGCTCGCTTCGGGCTCGGTCAGGATGCGGCGGAAATCATCCTCGTTCAACGGCGAGAGCTCGACGCGGATCGGCAGGCGGCCCTGAAGCTCGGGCAGGAGGTCCGAAGGTTTCGCGACGTGAAACGCGCCGGACGCGATGAAGAGAATATGATCGGTTTTGACCGCGCCGTGTTTGGTGGCGACGCTGGTGCCCTCGATGAGCGGCAGCAAATCGCGCTGCACGCCCTCGCGGGACACATCGGCGCCGCGCCTGCCATCGCCGGCGCAAATCTTGTCGATCTCATCGAGAAAAACGATGCCGTTATTTTCGACATCGCGGATCGCCTCTTGGACGAGAGCGTCCTTATCGATCAGTTTTTCGCTTTCCTCGGCGGTGAGCGGCTCGAAAGCGCTTTTGACCGTCGTTTTCAGGGTCTTGGTGCGGCCGCCCATGGCCTTGCCGAAGATGTCGCCAAGGGAGATGGCGCTGATGGAGGCGCCGGGGATGTTGGGCAGCTCAAACGATGGCTGGGAGCCGGAGCCCTGCGCCAGCTCAATTTCAATCTCTTTGTCATCGAGCTCGCTGGCCCGCAGCTTTTTGCGGAAGGAGTCGCGCGTGGCGGGCGAGGCGGCGGGGCCGACGAGGGCATCGAGAACGCGGTTTTCCGCCGCCAGATGGGCGCGCGCCTCGAGGCCTTTGCGCTTGCGGGCTTTGACGAGGGTTATGGCGGTCTCCAAGAGATCGCGGATGATCTGTTCGACATCGCGGCCGACGTAGCCCACCTCGGTGAATTTGGTCGCCTCGATCTTTAGAAAGGGCGCATCCGTGAGTTTGGCGAGCCGGCGCGAAATCTCGGTTTTTCCGCAACCGGTGGGGCCGATCATCAGAATGTTCTTGGGCAGAACCTCCTCGCGCATCGGGCCTTCGAGCTGGAGCCGGCGCCAACGGTTGCGCAGGGCGATGGCAACGGCGCGCTTGGCATCTTTTTGCCCGACGATATAGCGGTCAAGCTCGGAGACGATTTCACGCGGTGAAAAATCCGACATTTATGTTTTCCGGGATTGATGGGAGCCGATCTCAGTTTTCGCTTAAGGGAAGCGATTCGATAACGATATTGGTGTTTGTGTAGACGCAAATCTCAGCGGCGATCTGCATGGATCGGCGGGCAATATCCTCGGCGGAAAGATCCATCGGCAGCAGAGCGCGGGCGGCCGACAAGGCATAATTTCCGCCGGACCCGATGGCCATGGCGCTGCCATGCTCGCCGGCTTCGGGTTCCAGCACGTCGCCGGTGCCGGTGAGAACGAGGGCGGCGCGGGAATCGGCGACCAGCATCATGGCCTCCAACCGCCGCAAGTAGCGGTCGCTGCGCCAGTCCTTGGCAAGCTCAACGCAGGCACGGACGAGCTGCCCCGGATATTGATCGAGCTTGCCCTCAAGGCGCTCAAACAGGGTGAAGGCGTCCGCCGTGGCCCCGGCAAAGCCGGCGATCACGTCGCCTTTGCCAAGTTTTCGGACCTTGCGGGCATTGCCTTTGATGATCGTCTGGCCAAGACTGACCTGTCCATCGCCGGCTATGACGATGCGACCGCCTTTGCGGACCATCACAATGGTGGTGGCGTGCCAGCCGCCGGAAGCGTCCGTCTTTTCGTTTTGCATGCCCGCCTCAACCCTGCCTTCGCCTGTGCCCGGCTCCGAGCCCTTGGGCCGGAGCGAGGGTAGCAAAACCGACTGTGGCTTGATAGAAGCCGCCGCAGACGTGAACTGGAAACCTCATGCGCTCCGCCGCCCTGTCCCGCACCACGAAAGAAACCGATATCCAAGTTGAGGTTTCCCTCGATGGAGGGGGCATTGCGGATATAAACACGGGCATCGGCTTTTTCGACCATATGCTCGAACAAATCGCGCGCCATTCGCTGATCGACATTAAAATCGCGGCCAAGGGCGATTTGCACATCGATCAGCACCATACGGTTGAGGACACTGGCATTGCGCTCGGCAAAGCCATCCGTCAGGCGCTCGGCGATCTGGCCGGCGTGACGCGCTATGCCGATGTGCATCTGCCCATGGATGAGACGCTGACGCGCGTCGCGCTGGATATATCGGGCCGGCCGTTTCTTGTTTTCAAGACGGCTTTTCACACGCCGAAAATCGGCGCGTTCGACACCCAGCTCGTGCGTGAATTTTTCCAAGCGCTGGCGATGAATGGCGGAATGACCCTCCACATTGAGACGCTTTACGGCGAGAATGATCATCACATCGCCGAATCCTGCTTCAAGGGTTTCGCGCGGGCGCTGCGCGCCGCCGCTTCCATGGATTCGCGGCAGGCGGGGAAAATACCCTCCACCAAAGGCGTTCTGTCCTGAGAGGCTGATGTGGCCGCATATTGCGCTTATGTTGACTGCGACGCGGAGGAAGGGCCCGGCCCCGTTGATTCACTGACGCTTGTGCCCGACGGCTTCTCGTGGGCCGCCTACGTGTTTGGGCCGGTGTGGTGCGTCTGGCGCCGGTGCTGGTCGGGCTTGGTTGTCTGGACCTTGGCCGGGCTTGGCGTGGCGGCTCTGTTCGCATGGTCGGAAATATCTCCTGTTGGGATTTTGGGAATCATTGAACTGATGCTTTTGATTTTCGGGCTGGAAGCCGCCGCGCTGTGGCGATGGTCGCTGGAGCATCGGGGCATGAGGCTCGCGGATGTGCTCATTGCGTCCAACCGCGAGCAGGCGGAACGATTGTTTTTTGAGCATTGGGCGCAAAACCAGCCCCGCCAAACCATTGCGCCCGGCGGGACGGCAACACGCATGCCGCCGACGCAGGGAATTGGCTTGTTTGCCGATGCCGGGGGCTGATTATGACCACGGTCATCATCGACTACGGGTCGGGGAATTTGCATTCGGCTAAAAAGGCGCTGGAGCGGGCCTCCGCCCAAGCCGGGCTTTCCGGCGCGATAAATTTGACCAATGACCCCGGCGCGGTTCGGGAATGTGAGAGAATCGTGCTGCCGGGAGTCGGGTCCTTCGCTGATTGCCATGCGGGCCTGGCGGCCATCCCGGGTCTCTTGGAGGCTTTAAACGAAGCGGTCATTCAGCGCGGCAAGCCGTTTCTCGGCATTTGCGTGGGGATGCAACTGATGGCGGCGCGCGGCCTTGAACACGGCGTGACGAATGGGCTTGGCTGGATCGCCGGAGATGTCAGGGCGATCACGCCTGAAGATCCCGCGCTGAAAGTTCCGCATATGGGTTGG
>JANYFM010000372.1 GCA_025362655.1 Hyphomicrobiales bacterium
CTGCCCAACACCTGCATCAGCGAACTGCGTCTGCGCGGTCTCGACGCGCAACTGCGCTTTGCGCCGGAGTTGCTGCCCGAATGGGAGCGGCTGATGGCGGGAACGAGGGGCTTGGTGGAGAGCTTGGCGAAATAGGGCGAAAGAGGCGGCAGGCGGCAGCGAGCAGGGCTTGGTGAGAGGACACCTGCGATGCGAAGTCCGGCTGCCGGCTGACTATTCGCCCCTCGCTATTCGCTTCCGCCCCCTCAATAATCCTCGATATCAAAATCCAAAATCGCCATTTGCAGCGTGAACGAATTGCCTTTGGGGTCATCGGCGGAGATGATGCCGAGGAAATCGTCGCCGTTGTTGAGCTCGACGGAATCGGCTTTCCGCATGCGCGAGACTATTTTCAGCGTCTCTGTCTCAAACAGGCGGCGCAGATATTCCTGCAGCGTTTCGCGGCCCACGGGAATTTTCATGGCAAAAGCAAAAGAGCGGTCGCCATCCTCATCGTCAACCGACAATTCGGCTATTTTGCGCTCGCCCAGATGCACAGCGGCCGCTTCGGTGTTTTTGGGATCGAGAGTGACGCGTATCTCCTCATTCCCGAAAGAATGACGCAAAAACGCCTGCAGCTTGCGAAGTTCGATCTTATCCATGAAAAATCCCGCGCCGGCGAATGCCCGGTCAGCTGCCAAGTGAGCGCGCTGATTGCCAGAAACGGCGGCAAGCCGCAACCTTGGCGGAACAACGCCTCACGGCTCGATTTTATCGGCCAAAATTTGGTCCATCGTGCGCGCCGGCTCGGCGCAGCCGGCCTCCCCGACAACCCGCGCGGGCACGCCCGCCACCGTCTTGTTGTGAGGCACAGCCGACAGAACCACGGAGCCCGAGGCGACGCGCGCGCAATGGCCCACCTCGATATTTCCCAATATCTTGGCCCCCGCTCCAATCAGCACACCGTGGCGGATTTTCGGGTGGCGGTCGCCGACCTCTTTGCCGGTGCCCCCCAGCGTCACGTCCTGCAGCATCGACACATCGTCCTCAATGACGGCGGTGGAGCCGACCACGAGGCCGGTTGCATGATCGAGGAAAATGCCTTTGCCGATTTTGGCGGCGGGGTGAATATCGGTCTGGAACACCTCTGACGAGCGGCTCTGAATCCACAGCGCGAAATCCCGGCGGCCCGCTTTCCACATGGCATGGGCGAGGCGGTGCGCCTGAATGGCGTGAAAGCCTTTGAAATAGAGCAGCGGCTCGATCATCCGCATGCACGCGGGATCGCGGTCGGCCACCGCGATAATGTCAGCGCGGAAAGCTTCGCCAAACCCGGTGTCGCGGCCGATCGCCTCCATAAAAGAATGACGGATGAGATCGCCCGGCACGTCCTGATGATCGAGACGCGCGGCGACCCGGTGCACAATGGCGCTCTCCAGCGTCTCATGGTTCAGCACGGCGCCCATGACGAAACCCGCAAGCCCCGGCTCTTGGCGCACCATCTCCTCCGCTTCATTGCGGATGCGCGCGAAAATCGGATCGGTTTTGCCAAACTCGACGTATTGAACCTGCGCCATACAAAGCACTCCCTGAGCGTTGCCGCACCCATAGCACAAAAAACGGGCAGACCGAATGCCTCACGGCCTTTCCGTTAAGAAGGCGAGCACGCCCTGTTTGTAGACTTTGTCGCCCACCGCGAGATTGTGATCCCGGCCGGGAATATCCAGCGCCTGCCCCCGCGGCAGCAAAGCCGCCAGCGCGGGCCCGTCGCCGGCCACATCGTCTTTGGCGCCGACAGCGACCAGCGCGGGACATTCGATGCGGGCGATTTGCTCCTTGTTCAGCACCTGCCGCGACCCGCGGATGCAGGCGGACAGCGCGCGCAGATCGCTTTTTGTGGATTCCGCGAATGCCCGGAACATCCGCTGCATGGGATCGTTCAAGCTCTCCAACGAAGGCGCATCCATCGCGTCAGCAATGCCCAGCGGCAACCCGACGCCCTCGACAAGGTGAATGCCGAGCCCGCCCAGAATAATCGAGCGGGCGCGAGCGGGATGCGCGAGCGCCAAAAACGCGGTGATCCGGGCGCCCATGGAATAGCCCATTACATCCGCGCTGGCGATATCGAGATAATCCATCAGGGCCAGCGCGTCCCCGGCCATCACAGGCGTCGCATAGGCCTCGGGATCATAGAGCTTGC
>JANYFM010000389.1 GCA_025362655.1 Hyphomicrobiales bacterium
ACCGGCAACCTCGCCGTTCAGGTCGTCATCAACGCCACCTGCGCTGTCGGCGCGGGCTCACTGAATTTCGGCACGCAGAGCAACATCGGCGGCGCCGCCAACATTGACGCTGTCGGCACGTTCACCGTGAACTGCACGACCGGCACCACCTACAACACGACGCTCGGCAACGGCCTCAACTTCTCCGCCGGACGGCGCATGGTGTTCGGCGCCACGAACTTTATCAACTACAGCATCTTCTCGGACGCCGCCCGCACCACCGCTTGGACGACCGTTCCCGGCACCGGCACGGGCGCCGCGCAGACGATCAGCGCTTTCGGCCGCATTCCCTCGGGCCAGGCGTCGGTTCCGGTCGGCACCTACACCGACACCGTGCAGATCACCGTCACTTATTGACCGGCGCGCCCGGCGGGGCGGCAAGCCCCGGCGCGATGCGCCGCAGGCAGGCATCGATCGCCGCCTTGTTCGAATTGACCACGGGTTTGCCGAGCTCATTCTCCAGCGCGGCAACCGCGTCGATCTGCGTCGTGTTCGTGCAGCTGAGAAAATAACCGTCCGCGCCATCGCGAAGATTTTCCAGCACGATCTCCCGCCACCGCGCCGGGGACACCGCGATATAGCCGTCGCTTGGCGGAAGATTGAGCGCCACATCGTGCAGCACCTCGAATCCAAGCGCATGCAGATAGGCTTTCTCAACATCGTTCTGCGATTGCCGGTAGGGCGACACCAGCACGAGCTTGCGGATATGCGCGGCGCGCAGCGCCTCGGTCACCGCCAGCGCGGTTGAAATCGCCGGCGCGCCGGAGCCCTGCCGCGCGGCGTCCAAAATTCTCTGCTCGCCCCCGGGCCCGTGCTCCATCGAATTCGCGGTGCAATGGAAAACCACGAGATCGCATTTGGCGTCGCCCAGCGCGCCGGCCGCGGCCTCCACCTCCTCCAGCAGCAGCGCGAGCGGCTTGGCGTGCCGGCCCGTCATCCGCAGGCGCGTGACATGAAGCGCCGCATCCGCCGGCAGGAAACGCCGGAACTGCGGCTCGCTCAAACGGTTGCTTGACGGGATGATCAGCCCGACGCGCGCCCGCGCATAGCCCGTCGAAGCCTCCAGCGACAAATCGCTCATGCGCCCCTCGCTTTGTCGATCAGCGCCAACGCGTCCTCCGGCGGCGCATCGCCGCGCCACGCCACATGTCCGTCGGGCCGCACGAGCACGAGCTTTTTTGCATAGACCGCGCTGACGGCGGCCTCCCTGATATCGGTCACAACAAGCGGCACGCCCCGCCGCCGTGCCGCTTCAACAATTGTCGCGCTGTCCGGCGGATCCGCGCCGAGACGCAGCAGCGCGAAACAGCGGCCGAACAGGTCCAGCGTCGAGCGCCCGTCCGCCAGCCACACATGGGGCGCGCGGCAGCCGGCGTGCGAGGACTGGATATAATTGGCCGCATCCAGCGGCGGAGGGGCCTCGCCGTCGGGGATGCAGATCGGCGAATTCCCGTACCGGTAGCCGATGTGAATTCCGACTGTGAACCATTCGTGGCTCATCCGCTCCGTGTACCAGGCGCCGTATTCCCCGCGCGCCGCCTCGCCCCTTGCGCCCCGTTCGAAAATCTCCGGCGGCGGCTTGCGCGCCCGCGTCTCCAGCATGCGCGAGAGGTTGGCGGCGGCCTCGCGCACATTGCGCGCCGCGACCGGTTTGCGCTCCAGCTCGTAGGACTCCATCAGCGACGGACCGCCCCAGCCGCGCAGCATGGCCTCCAGCTTCCAGGACAGATCCATAGCCTCCTGCAATCCCGTGTTCATGCCAAAGGCGCCGGTCGGCGACAATTGATGGGCGGCGTCGCCGGCGAGAAACACCCGGCCCCCGCCGAAACTCTCCGCCACCAGCTCCCGCCGCGTCCATGGCATCGTGGAGAGTATCTCAATATCGCATTCGCCGCCGATGGCGCGCGCTATGGCGGCGCGCAACCCGTCTTCGTCCAGCGCCGCCCGGTCAAGCGAGCCCACCAGCGAGAAGCGGTAGTGATCGAAGCCGTCGATGGCGACCAGCGTCGCCCACGTGCCCTCGGGGCCGATCAGGATATAGCGGTAACCGCAAGCGATATCCTGCTTTGCCGCGAGATCGCGCGAGCGAAAAATGACATTCGTCGTGTAAGTGAGCACGCGGTTGCCGGTCATGCCGATATCAAGCTTTTCCCGGACCATCGATGCCGCCCCGTCGCAGCCGATGAGATATTGCGCTTCGATCTCTTCTTTCCCGCCGCTCCTGACGTCGCGGATAACAGCGGTGACGCCTCCGCTGTGCCGCGTGAAATCCACCAGCTCCGTGAAATAGCGTCTCTCCGCCCCGGGAACCCCCCCGGCCCAGCGCGCCAGCACGGGGTCAAAGAAATTCTGCGGGCAGCGCTCCCGCCGCTGCGGCGATTGCGCGGGATAGGGCTCGTCGGCGCAGCACGGGAAGGGCTGGCGCCCCAGCTCAAAGCCGCCGATCAGCGCCGTGGCCCAGATATTGTCCTGCGGCCATTGGCGGTTATAGCCGGCGTTTTCCACCTCCGCGACAATCCCCCAGCGGCGGCAAAACTCCATGGTGCGGATATGCGGCATATCCATCTTGGGCTGGGTGACAACGCCATCCCCCATCTCAACGCTCACACTGGCGATGCCGCGCCAAGCCAGATCGCCGGCGAGGCAAAGGCCGACGGGGCCGGCGCCGGCGATCAGCACGGGTGTTTTCATCGATGGGTCCTTTTTCGGCCGCCGTCGCGGGACCGGTGTTTTCCATGGCCAAAATAGCCGGGTTTCCATTTTTCGCTAGGCAATTCCGCCAAAACGTGTCCTGAATGCCGTTCCCCCCACAGCGCGAAGGAAATGATTTGAGCAGCGATCAACAGGCAGCGCGCCAGCTCGCCAAACGCGTGCAAATGGCCCGTTACGTGGTTTACGTCGATCATCAGGCCAAAAGCAGTTTTGATACCCAGGAGGCGGCGGAAAAGGAGGCGAAGCGCATTCTCACCGCGTTCCCCATCCTCAACATCCGCGTGGCCGATTCCGAAATGGACAGCGCCAAGACGCTCGGCCCCACCAAGGCCAAAGAGGAAGCCGAGGAAATCGGCTGACGTTTGCGAGCAGGCGTGCGATATTCCCTGAAAGCGCTGTGGTGTCGCCCGGCGGGAGAAGCCATGCCATCCCTCTCGCGCCGCTCCGTCGGTTCCGCCCTCCTGGCGGCCGGCCTGTGCCTCGCAGCGGGCCCCGCCCCCGCGCAGGCGCCGGAACCCTTCTACAAGGGCCGGCAGATCACCCTGCTGGTGTTTTCCGGCGCGGGCTCCACCTATGACACCTACGCGCGCCTGCTCGCCCGGCACATGGGCAATCACATCCCAGGCAAGCCTTCGTTCGTCATTCAATACATTGTCGGCGCCGGCGGACTGAAGACAGTCGATTATCTCAACCGCATCGCGCCGCGCGACGGCACGGTGTTCGGCACCATCGGGCGGGGCCTCGCCTTCGAACCGATGCTTGGTAAAAACGAGGTCAATTTCGATCCGCTGAAATTCACCTGGATCGGCAGCATGAACCGCGAAGCCTCCCTGGCGCTTTCGTGGGGGTCCTCGCCGGTCAAAACGTTGGAGGACCTGCGGGCAATGGAGCTCCTCGTCCCCGGCACCGGCGCGGGCGCGGATTCGGAAATCCTGCCGCGCGCCTTCAACAATCTCGCGGGCACGCGCTTCCGCGTTATTTCGGGTTACCGCGATACCTCCGAGGCCTCGCTCCAACTTGAAACAGGCGAGCTTCAGGGCATCGCCTATTGGTCATGGAGCGCCATCATGACGGCGCGACCGGACTGGGTGCGCGACCGCAAGGTCAATCTTCTGTTCCACACCGGCGCCGGCGATATCGCGGGGGCGCCCGGCGTTCCCCGAATCCGCGACCGCGTTGCGGACCCTATCGACCGCAAGGCGCTGGAGTTTTTGCTGGCGCGCGAAATTCTCGGCCGGCCCTTTTTGGCGCCCCCGGGCCTGCCGGCGGAGCGCGCGGAAACCCTGCGCGCGGCTTTCAACGCGGCGCTGCGCGATCCCGCCTTTCTTCTTGATGCCGAACGCGGCAATATAGAAACCGATGTTGTCACCGCCGGCGAGGTCGAGGCGGTGTTGCGCGACGCGGCCAACGCCCCGCCGGCGGTGCTAAGCCGGGTGAAGAAAATATTGGACCGCTGAATGCCGCGCGCCGCGGGGAAACCGGGAGACGGATTCGACAATGCAGTTTGGACTTTACGCGCCAATCCCCATGGCGACCGTCGGCTCGCCGGAAATCGTCCTCGCCGCCGCCGGCGCGCTCGATCCCCTGCCCGCCGGCCTGCGCGACGGGCAGTTCGAGCACGGGCTGGAGCTTTTGCAGGCCGCCGACGCCTCCGGCTTTTCGCTTTGCCTGTTCGCGGAGCGCCATCTTGGCAGTGACATCGCGGCCTGGGTGCTCGCCAGCGCCATCGCTTCACGCCTCAACAATATCCGCGCCCTCGTCGCCGTTCATCCCGGCCTCGTCGATCCCGTTATGATCGCCAAGCTTTCGGCCTCGCTCGACCGCGTCTGCAAAGGCCGCATGGCGCTCAATGTCGTCAACGGCTGGTTTGACGAGGAATTCCGCATGTTCGGCGGCGAAGTTCTCGCCGGCGAGCCCCGCTATGCGCGCACGGCGGAATTTATCGCCATCCTGCGCGGGTTATGGGCCAACGAAAAGTTCACCCATGCCGGCGATCATTTCCAGGTCGAGGCCGGGCGGCTGCTGCTGAAGCCCGCCTCGCCGGCGCCGCCGGAGATTTATTCGGTCAGCCGCGGCGACCGCGGGCGGGACTTCATCGCCGAGCATTGCGACTGGTGGTTCATCGATTATCCAAAAACCGCGGTCGAGGTCGCCGACGTATTGCGCGGCATTGAGGATGCCATAGCTGACATGAGCGGGCGCGCTTCGCGTTTCGGCAGAAAGGTCCGCTTTGCGTTGAATCCTTTTGTCGCGATGGGTGAAAGCCGGCAGGCGGCTTTTGACGCGACGATCGAGCGCATTCTCACGGCCGAGGAAAATCCCGATCCCCGCAAAATCACCGAGCGCATGATGCCGGCGACGCGCGCCGGCTGCATCGGCACTCCGTCCGAAGTGCTGGCGCAATTGCGGCGTTTTGAATCCATCGGCATCGAGCTTATTCTCTGCAAGATGATACCGACAGCGGAAAATGCCCGGCTGATCGGCGCTGAATTGATCGCGCCGATGAACGCGGGGGCTCATGTCTGAGGCTGCGCGGGGTCGCCGGCGTTCCACAGGCTGATTTGCCCCGCGGCTTCGACAACGGCGCGGCGCAGCGCGCCGTTCAATTGGCGCAGCGTCACATGCGCATCCACAGCGGTGATGTTGATGGCGGCGGCTATGGCGCCGCGTTTGTCGCGCACCGGCGCGGCGACGGCGCTGACGCCGGCTTCAAAAAAAGACTGGCTGACCGCATAGCCGCGCGCGCGGTCCGCTAAAAGCAGAGCGCGCAGCGCGGGCAGGGAAGGCGGCGTCTGCCCCGTCACCTTTGCCAGCGACCGCGCCGGATAAAGCGCGGCGAGCTCCTCCCCGCTCATTTCGCATGTGAGAATGCGCCCCATGACCGTCGCATGCGCCGGGAAACGCGTGCCCACCTGAACGCTGCTGGAAACCGTCGCGCGCGCGGCAAAACGCGACACGTAAACAATCTCCGCGCCGTCGCGGATCGCCATATGCGAGGACAGGCCCGTGTCGTCGCGCAGTTTTTGCAGCACGGGCCTCGCAATCTCCACGAGATCGGAGGAGGCGAGCCACGCAAAACCCCGCCCCAGCACCGCCGGCCCAAGGCGGAAGCGCCGGCCCTCGGGCTCGCGCACCACATAGCCCATCGCCTCCAGCGTATTGAGCATGCGGAACACGCTGGCGCGCGACAGCGACATTTCGCGGGCGATTTCCGGCGGCGTGATGGCCGGCCGCTCGCGCGAAAACATCGCCAGCGCCGCCAGCCCCTGCGCCAGCGCGGGCACGATGTATTTGCCGCCGGGCCTGTCGCTAGACGCGTCCATGGGGCCTCCCCGCAAAATCGCGCGCGATGCGGTTGAATTCCTCCGGCGCTTCGACATAAACCGCGTGCCCGGCATCCTCGATGGCTTCGACATGCGTCCCCGCCCGCGCCGCCGCCGCGCGCAGATTGGCGGCGGGCGGCGTGATGACATCGGCGGTTCCATAGACGATTTGCAGCGGCGTTTCCGGCCCGAGGGCCGCGATGTCGGCAAGCAAATCGCCGCCCGACAGCATGCGCGCCGCCTGCCCGTAGCCGCGCGCGTCCACCGCCGCCATGCCGGCGGTGACGGATTCAATATGCGCGGGCAAAGCCTTTGGCCCAAGCAGCCGGCGCGCGCGCTTCTTTGCCATGCCGGACGGACCGAGCGCATCGACATCGGCGAGGCGGGCGTTCAGCATCGCAGCGCGCTCCGGCGCCGGAAGATTGGCGTGGCCGAGCGCGCAGGACGCCAGAGTGAGGGAGAGAATGCGGCGCGGATGCTCGGCGGCGAAACGCGCCGCCATCAGCGCGCCCAGCGAATGGCCGAGAAGATGCA
>JANYFM010000065.1 GCA_025362655.1 Hyphomicrobiales bacterium
CCAAGCCGGTGGCGCGCACAATCTGCGCGAGCGCGTCAAACACTTGCTCCGCCGTCTTTGGATCGAGATTGCCGGTGGGCTCGTCGGCCAGCAACAGGCGCGGCGCATTGGCGACGGCGCGGGCGATGGCGACGCGCTGCTGCTCGCCGCCGGAGAGTTCAGCGGGCCGGTGGGCGCGGCGCGGGCCAAGGCCGAGCCACGCCAGCAGTTCCGAGGCGCGGGTGTTCGCCTCGGCGCGGCTGAGGCCGCGGATGAGCTGCGGCATCATGACGTTTTCCAGCGCGGAGAACTCCGGCAGCAAATGATGAAACTGATATACAAAGCCGATATCGGCGCGCCGCAGCGCGGTGCGCGCCGCATCCTCCATCGAGGCGGTCGGCGCGCCGCCGATGAATATCTCGCCGCCGTCGGGCTTTTCCAGCAGGCCGGCCAGATGCAACAACGTCGATTTGCCAACGCCCGAGGGCGCAATAAGCGCGACGGTCTGCCCTTGGAGAATATCGAGGTCCGCGCCGCGCAGAATATCCAACGCCGCGCCGCCCTGTTGGTAACGGCGCTGGACCGCGTTGAGCCGAAGCACCGGTAATGGGAGTTCACTCATCGTCATTCGTATCGCAGCGCTTCGACAGGATCGAGCTTCGCCGCCCGCCAGGAGGGATAGATCGTGGCAAGCAGCGACAAGCCGAGCGCCAGCGCCGTCACGGTCGCCACATCAGAGGACACGATCACCGAAGGCAGCCGGCTGAGCAGATAAAAGTTGGGATCAAAGGCGTTGATGCCGAAGAGCTTGTTGATGAACTGGCGGATGCTTTCCAGATTATGCGCCAGCAGCAGGCCTATCAGCACACCGGCCAGCGTGCCGGTCACGCCGATGGCTGAGCCGGTCAGCAGAAACACCCGCATGACCGCGCCGCGCGTCGCGCCCATGGTGCGCAAAATCGCGATATCGCGGCCCTTGTCTTTGACCAGCATGGTGAGGCCGGAAATGATGTTCAGCGAGGCCACAAGGACGATCAGCGTCAGGATCAGAAACATCACCGTGCGCTCTATTTTCAGCGCCTCGAAGAAAGAGCGGTTGCGCTGGCGCCAGTCGGTCATGATCATCGGACGGCGCGCCGCCGCCTCAAGCAGGGGCCGCATGCGGTCCATATCCTCGGGGTTATTGACGAATGCCTCAATCACGCTGGCCTCGCCATCCCGGTTGAAAAAGGCCATGGCCTCGTCGATGGGCATATAGACGAAAATTCCGTCGAATTCCGTGACGCCGATCTGAAAAATAGCGACGATGGGATAGGCCTTCATCCTCGGCGCCATGCCAAAGGGCGTCGCGGCGCCGCGCGCGGTCATGATGGAAATCGTGTCGCCGATGCCGACGCTCAGGGTCTCGGCCATTTTCCTGCCGATGGCGATGCCGCCAAAAGCGTCAAAAGCATCGAGCGTGCCTTGCAGCGAGCCATTGGCAATTCCCGGAAGACGCTTGATATCGTCCTCGCGGATGCCCCGCACCAGCGCGCCGGACTGGTGGAATTGCGAGGAGACGCCGGCGGCGCTCTCCACCATGGGAATTGCCATGGTGACGCCGGGCACTTTCAGAACACGCTCCGTCACCTCCTCGTAATCGCTCAGAGGCGTCTCGACGCCTTGCAGGAACACATGCCCGTTGATTCCGATAATCTTGTTCATCAGCTCGATGTGAAAACCGTTCATAACGGACATGACGACAATCAGCGCGCCGACGCCCAGCAAAATTCCGAGGAAGGAGAAGCCCGCGATGACCGAGACGAAGCCCTGCTGCCGGCGCGCCCGCAGATAGCGCAG
This sequence comes from Hyphomicrobiales bacterium, assembly GCA_025362655.1. Classification (GTDB taxonomy): domain Bacteria; phylum Pseudomonadota; class Alphaproteobacteria; order Rhizobiales; family Beijerinckiaceae; genus Terripilifer. The sequence continues at coordinate 1,819 of JANYFM010000065.1, forward strand.
GGCGATCATCCATTCGAAGGCGCTGAACGGCGGCGTGCCGTTTTTTCCGCCGCCCGCCCGGGTCGCGGCGCCGATGGCTTCGTCCGTCATGCGCGCGCCGTCAGTTTGTTAACGGCCGCATCGGGTGTCAGATTTTCACGCTGTCCGGTGCGGCGGTTTTTTAATTCAACGGTTCCGCCAGCGAGGCCCTTGGGGCCAACGATGATCTGATGCGGCAATCCAATGAGGTCCATGGCGGCGAATTTCGCGCCGGGGCGCTCGTCGCGGTCATCATAGAGAACATCCATGCCGGCATTGCCAAGCCGCGTGTAAAGTTCTTCGCAGGCGGCATCGACGGCTTTGTCGCCGGCTTTCAGATTTGCGATCCCGGCGTCGAACGGCGCGACGGAATCCGGCCAGACAATGCCGGCCTCATCGTGGCCCGCCTCAATGATCGCGGCCGCGAGACGGGTCGGGCCGATGCCGTAGGAACCCATTTGCACAGCGACCTCTTTGCCATCGGGGCCGTTGACGACGGCCTTCATGGCGTCGCTGTATTTGGTTCCGAAGTTGAAAATATGGCCGACCTCAATGCCGCGCGCCGAAACGCGGTCGGCTTCGGGCAGCGCTTCAAAGGCAGCCTTATCGTGCATCTCCTCGGTCGCCGCGTAAAGGCCCGTCCATTGGTCGAACACGCCCCGCATTGCGGCGCGGTCGTCGAAATCGATTGCCTCGTCAGGCGCCGCCATGCCGGTGAAATCCCTGTGGCAGAAAACCGCGCTCTCGCCGGTCGAAGCCAAAATGATGAACTCGTGGCTGAGATCGCCGCCGATGGGGCCGGTGTCGGCGCGCATGGGTATGGCTTTGAGGCCGAGCCGCGCGAAAGTGCGGAGATAGGCCGTGAACATTTTATTGTAGGAGTGGCGCGCGGCGGCGGCGTCTATATCGAAGGAATAGGCATCCTTCATCAGGAATTCGCGCGAGCGCATGACGCCGAAACGCGGGCGCACCTCGTCGCGGAATTTCCATTGGATATGATAAAGATTGAGCGGCAAATCCTTATACGAACGCACATAAGCGCGGAATATCCCGGTGATCATTTCCTCGTTGGTCGGCCCGAACAGCATGTCCCGCTCGTGGCGGTCCCTGATGCGCAGCATTTCCTTGCCATAGGCTTCGTAACGGCCCGATTCCCGCCACAGATCGGCGGATTGGATGACCGGCATCAGCAATTCGATGGCCCCGGCGCGGTTCTGCTCCTCGCGCACGATAGCGTTGATTTTGTTGAGCACGCGAAGCCCCAGCGGCAGCCAGGTGTAAATGCCCGCCGCCTCCTGGCGGATCATGCCCGCGCGCAGCATCAGCCGATGCGAGACGATCTCGGCCTCTTTCGGCGTTTCGCGCATAATCGGCAGGAAGTAGCGGGAAAGGCGCATCAGGGTCCAGAGGGTTCAAGCCGCGAATCTGCCCGCTCAACCCGGCGGGAGCGCACGTTTACAACAGCAAATGCGCCGCGCGACAAGCCGGCGCGGGCCATCGGACCAATGCGGCGCAGCCGAATTCCACATTTCAAGTCCGGCGATTAAAAAATTTGCAGGATTGATGAAAAGTTCAGCGAAACCGCGTGACATCCGATGTTTCGGGGGCTAACATTTGACCGCTTACCCAAAAGGGGGCCGCTGCCGGTTCACATGCTGGCCTTGAGCTGCAATCCAAGTCGCGGGAGGAACCAGGACCCGATTGGAACCTATGGCAGTGCCAAGCAGCCAAGAGCCTCCAATATCTCAGGTCCGGTCGAGACAGGACGACTCATAAGCAAGGTTTGATCCGATGGGATCGGGCCTTGCTTTTGTTTTTGAAGTCCTCGTGTTTTTGATGTCCTTACGCCTCCGATTTTCCGGCTTCCCAGCCTGCCGTCACCGCTTCGCTGAAATCCGCGAATCCGCCTGACGCAATGGCGCCGCGCATGCCCGCCATCAGTTCCTGATAGTAAGCCAGATTGACCCATGTCAGCAGCATCATGCCAAGTATCTCCGCTGATTTGACGAGGTGATGCAAATAAGCGCGGGAATAATCGCGCGCCGCTGGACAGGATGACTCCGGGTCGAGGGGCCTGTTATCCCCTGCATGAACGGCGTTGCGCAGGTTTACTTTGCCGTTGCGTGTGTAAGCAAGGCCATGGCGCCCGGCCCGCGTCGGCATAACGCAATCGAACATATCGACGCCGCGGGCCACCGATTTCAGGAGATCATCGGGCGAGCCCACGCCCATGAGATAGCGCGGCTTGCCTTCAGGCAAAACCGGCGTGACGATATCGAGCATGGCCAGCATCACCTCCTGGGGCTCGCCGACCGCGAGCCCGCCGATCGCGAGCCCGTGAAAATCCATATCCGCCAGCGCCCTCGCGCTCTCGATGCGCAGCGCGGGGACCGCGCCGCCCTGCACAATACCGAAAGCTGCCCTGCCCGCCCCGCCGCTAAACGCTTTGCGGGAGCGCTCCGCCCAACGCAGCGAAAGGCGCATGGCGCGTTCGGCTTCGCCGTCGCTGCACGGCAGGCGCACGCACTCATCAAATTGCATTTGAATATCCGAGCCGAGGAGGCCTTGAATTTCCATCGAGCGCTCCGGCGTCAGCACGTGGCGCGAGCCGTCGATATGCGATTGAAAGGTGACGCCGTTCTCGTCGAGTTTGCGGAGCTTGGCCAGCGACATCACCTGAAAACCGCCGGAGTCCGTGAGGATCGGATGCGGCCAATTCATGAATTTATGGAGCCCGCCGAGTTCCGCGATGCGCTCAGCCCCCGGCCGAAGCATCAGATGATAGGTGTTGCCCAGCACGATATCCGCACCGAGTTCGCGCACCTGCGCCGGGTACATGGCTTTGACCGTGGCGGCAGTGCCCACAGGCATAAAGGCGGGCGTGCGGATGTCGCCGCGGGGCGTGCTGATAACGCCGGCGCGGGCGCCTCTGTCGGTTGCGTGAAGGGCGTAGGAGAAGGCGGGCAAATGGCGGTCCTGAATTTTTATCGCCGCTGCTTATCATTGCTTGGGCGGCGCTGGAAACCGCGAAAGCGCCGTCAACCCTTGCTCCCGAGGCGCGCCACCTTTTCGATGACGTAGCCGCCGACGTCGCCGCCCGGCCAGGTGACCTTGAACGCCGCGCCGACCGCAATCGCGCCCAAGCGGATATCCGTGCGCCAAAAGCGCTCCCTCTCATCGCGCCCCGCGCCGAAATCCATCAAACCCGAAGCGTCGAGCGCGAAAGGGCGGCATTGCGGGGCGCCGGCGGACACCGCGCCGAAAACCGTCCATTTTCCGGCGATGCGGTTTGTCCCCGGATCGATCCTCGCATCGAGGGTGATAGGACTTTCGGCGGGATCATCGCTCCAATGGGCGAGGATTCTCATGTCGACGGGAGCCGTTTCGTTCATGACGCGCCGCCCTCGCCGCGAAACAAGAGGCACGCATCGCCGTAGGAATAGAAGCGATAGCCGGCCGCCATCGCGTGGGCATAGGCGGCGCGCATCCGATCCAGCCCGGAGAAGGCCGATACCAGCATGAACAGCGTCGAGCGCGGCAGGTGGAAGTTCGTGAGAAGAATATCGACGGCGCGGAAACGATATCCCGGCGTGATGAAAATCGAGGTGTCGCCGCTGAAGGCGCGCACCATCCCGTCCCCGCCCGTTGCGCTTTCCAGAATGCGCAGGCTCGTCGTGCCGGCGGCGGCGATTCGCCCGCCCCGCGCGCGGATATCATTCAGCGCGGCGGCTGTTTGCGGCGATACGATGCCGGCCTCCGCGTGCATTTTATGATCCGCCGTATCCTCCGCCTTGACCGGCAAAAAGGTTCCCGCGCCAACATGCAGGGTGACGCGCAGGATCGCGACGCCGCGCGCCTCCAAAGCCGCTACCAGATCCGGCGTGAAGTGCAGGCTGGCGGTGGGCGCGGCAACGGCGCCTTTTTTGTCGGCGAAAAGCGTCTGATAATCGCTGATGTCCCTGTCATCGCCTCCCCGCTTGCCGGAAATGTAGGGCGGCAGCGGCATGGAGCCGACGCGCTCGATGGCCTCATCCAGAGCCGCTCCGGCAAAGCTGAAAGCCAGCACAACCTCTCCCTGCCCGCCCTTCTCAACGACCTCCGCCTCCAGCCCGCCGAGCAGGCAGGCGGGGCTTTCGAAGCCGCCGCCAAAGCGGATGATATCGCCTGTGTTTAGCTTTTTTGCCGGGCGGACGAAGGCGCGCCAGCGGTCATCGCCCTCGCGTTTATGCAGGGTGGCATCAATCCGCGCCACGGTTTCGCCGCGCGCGCGCGTGCCGGAAAGGCGCGCGGGTATAACGCGGGTGTCATTGACGACGAGCGCGTCGCCGTGCCGCAGAAATTCCGGCAAATCGCGCACGCCGCGATCGCCCAAAGCGCCGGTCCGCGGCACGACAAGCATCCGCGCAGCATCCCGGGGCTCCGCCGGACGCAGCGCGATACGGTCTTCGGGGAGATCAAAATCGAAGTTGGAGACGCGCATGGGCCAATGGGGCGAACAGCGAATAGCGGGCGGCGAAAAGAAAGATAAGCGGCGGCGAATTTCCCTATTCGCCGCCCGCTATTCGCGACCCTCAGCTCAGCTTCGCGGAAACGATCTTGTCGGGATCGCGCACGGGCTCGCCGCGCTTGATTTTGTCGACGTTTTCCATGCCGGAGGTCACCTCGCCCCAGACCGTGTATTGCTTGTTGAGAAAGCTCGACTCGCCAAAGCAAATGAAGAACTGCGAGTTCGCCGAATCCGGGCTTGAGGAGCGCGCCATTGAGCAGGTGCCGCGCACATGCGGCTCGGAATTAAACTCGGCCTTGATGTTGGGGTATTTCGAGCCGCCGGTGCCCGTGCCGTGCGGGCAGCCGGTCTGCGCCATAAAGCCGTCGATGACGCGGTGGAAGATGATGCCGTCATAGAAACCCTCGCCGACGAGCTTCTTGATATGGGCGACATGGCCCGGCGCAAGATCGGGCCGCATTTTGATGACGACTTCGCCTTTTGTGGTCTCAAGGGTGAGGGTGTTGCCGGCTTCCGCCATTTTAGTCTCCTTCGTGGATTGCGTTCGTGGATTTTCACATTCTTTCAGCGTTCGCTATAGCGGCCAGGCGCCGGGCGGTAAACCCGCGCGCGGGCCGGCTATTTCGCATCCGCCGCCATCACCATGCGCACGATCACGTCGGGGCTCGTCACCGAGCCGTTGTTGGCCTGATCGCCCTTTTTGATTTTATCGACGAATTCCATGCCCGCGGTCACTTCGCCGAACACGGTATATTGGTTGTTCAGGAAAGAAGACTCGCCGAAGCAGATAAAAAACTGGCTGTTTGCGGAATTGGGCGATTGCGAGCGGGCCATGCCGAGCGTGCCGCGTTTAAACGGTGTCGCCGTGAATTCAGCGGGGATGTTGGGCAAATCCGATCCGCCGGTGCCGTTCTTGTTTTTGGAATCGCCGGTCTGCGCCATGAAGCCGGCGATTACCCGGTGAAAAGGCGCGCCGTTGTAAAAACCCGCCTTGGTCAGCGCCTTGATCTGCGCGACGTGTTTGGGCGCAAGATCAGAGCGCAGGCGGATGGCGACGCGGCCGTCCTTCAAATCGAGATAAAGGAGATCGGTGTCGGCCCCCTGCGCCAGCGCGGCGCCGGTCAGCCCCGTGGCGGTCATAGCGGCGGCGAGGGTGAAATGGCGTCTATCGATGGTCATGGCTTATCCTTTGCAGTGAGCGGATTGGATGCGGGAATGCGGCACTATTTTGGGGGCTTCCTGAACTTCGCCTTCAGCGCCTGTCCGGTTTCGCGCGGCACGAAAGCGCTGACAGAGCCGCCCATAGCCGCGATCTGCCGCACCAATGTCGCGGTAATATGGCGGACCGCGGGCGAAGCCGGCACGAATATCGTTTGCATGCCGCCGGCCATGGCGCCGTTCATCCCCGCCATCGGCATTTCATAATCGAGGTCGGTTCCGTCGCGCAGGCCGCGCAGCAGGATCGTCGCGCCATGTTCGCGCGCGGCGTCGACGGCGAGGCCCGCGAAGGTCGCCACCTCTATGCGGCAGCCGGTGCTGGCGCTGATCGACGCGGCGCAGGCGCGGATAAGCGCGGTCTTTTCCGCAACCGTGAAAAGCGGTGTTTTCCCGGGGTGAGTGCCGATGCCCACAATAATCCGCTCACAAAACACCGCCCCCGCGCGAAGCACGTCAAGATGGCCGTTGGTGACGGGATCGAAGGAGCCGGTGTAGAGGGCGATGGCGGGCATGGCGACTGTCTATCTTTGCAGGCGTTTCAAGGCAAACTGCGGAATCCCTCAACCGGGATTCGCGGCGTATGAACGAAATATGAAAAAATAGTTAAAAACTGATCAAGCTGCCTTGTGAAACGGACTTGCGCGGCGTTACACTCGTGGTATTGAGGTTGTAGAGTAAAATTTTTCAACTTATGAGGGTGGGTATTTTTATGGCTTCCGTGACTCAATTGTCAAACGATCCAAGCCGCCGCGAGCGGAAAAAACGCGATAATTTGCGCGCTTTAAAAGGGCGCATGACCGACCGGCAATATTTCACCGTGGGAATGCTTTTTGGTCTCGTTTGCGGGGCCGCCATTGTTCTGATCATTCATTGATCCAACGATAAAGGCCGCGCCGGCGCAACCGCGTTTGGCAGCGCCGGCGACAGCTTTATTTAGCGGCCAAGGCCGCCGATATCTTGTCGATGCCGGCCTGCGAGCAAACCGCGTCTTTTTCGCCGCCGGGCGCGCCGGACACGCCGATGGCGCCGACGAAATCGTCGCCCGCTTTGATCGGCAAAGCTCCTTCCGCGGAAGTCACATTGGCAAGCAGAAGCGGCGCGGTCGCTGTCGGATTGGCAGCGATGCGTTTGCCCATCTCGCCCGAGGGAATTTTGAATGTCAGGGCCGTATAGGCCTTGCGCAGCGAGTTCTCGATCGTGTGCGGGCCGACATTGTCATCGTGCAGCACAACGCGGGTGCGGCCGCCGCGGTCGAGCACGGTGACCGAGACTTTGAATCCGTTTTTGCGGCAAGTGGCCAGCGCCGTTGTCGCGGCGTCGATTGCCATGTCGAGGGAGATGTTCTTCTGCGAAATGAGCGCGGCTTGAGCGTTGGCCTGCCCCGATAAACAGGCGGCCGCCGCGCAGGCGCCGAGTGCGATGATGGCTTTCATAGAGTTCTCCCTTGGATTTTCGGCGGCGGCTTTTTGCCGGCCTGGAGCAAACCTAGCGCGGAGAGCCACGCGGGTACAGGGCCGAATTTGCGGCTTCGCGGCTGTGAGGCCCGCCGCGCGAATGTGAAACGGGGGCGGCGCCGGCGGGGTCCGATCCCTTGACGCGGGCGCGTGCGGACGCTTTGACTTTTTCTTCCGCCCCTGGGGAACCGCCATGCGCCCGAAAACAAGGATTGCGACCGCCCTCGCCCGCTGCGCGGCGCTGCTGACCTGCGGACTGCTGACGCCCGGACTTGTGGTGACTGCAAGTCTCGGCGCGCCGGATATTCCGCAATATGTCCGGGGGCCCCTCTCCGGCTTTACCCACAATTGCCAGGAGGAAAAGCAGAAGGCGCCGAAGCCGGAGGCCTATCTCACGTCAGGCGATCTCGATGGCGACGGCCTGCCCGACCACATCATTGATTCCGGCAAGGGCTGCGCGGCCAATCGCGCGCTCTATTGCAACGACGAAGGCTGCACAATCGACATTTACGCCTCGAAGATTTCGGGCCTTGCCGGCTCGTTCAAGGGTGTCCGCAGATGGCGCATCAGTGAAATCGACGCTATTAGGGGTAGACCGGATTCATTGTGCTCGGGCCGAGTATTTCAGGTTTTGACCCATCGCGGTCATCTGTGCCTTTAGACATTCCTTGCGGAAATGCGCGGAAGCGATCACGCCATGCCAGTTGCTCACTCCTCGAACCCCTCCCAAACTGCGAAGCCATCCACCGCCTCTCGCGGCATTGAGAGACTGTTTACAGCGGCGCTTTCGTCCGCGTAACCGAGGGACATGCCACAGACGACCGCATCAGAGGGCGACAAACGCAAATGTTGAGCAATCACCGACTGGTATCGGACAAACGACACCTGCGGACAGGTCGCGAGGCCGCGTGTGTGGGCGGCCAGCATAACGTTCTGTAAAAACAGACCATAATCGAGCCAGCTATGCTTTGTCAGAGTCCCATTGATCGTGAAAATCAAACCGATCGGGGCCCCGAAGAACATATAGTTGCGCGCGGTTTGTCGCCCTCGCCCCATACTGTCAGCGCGATCGATTCCGAGCGCCTTGTAGAGAAGACCGCCGAACTCATTTTGCCGGGCAATGCAGTCCGTCGGTTGCGGTGTTGGAAACGGCGCGAATTGCGGATGTGTGTTCGCTTCGTGCGCCGCCAAAATCTTCTGACTGAGCGCCGCCCGGGCGGCTCCTGCCAGAACGTACACGCGCCACGGCTGAGTATTGAACGTACTCGGAGCCGCACGGGCGACATCGAGAATGTCCGACACAAGCGAACGCGGCACGGGGGCTGGCCGGAACGCACGCACCGACATGCGCGAACGGATGATGGCGTCGATCGCGGCCGCAGGGCTAGTGTCCGGCGTGCGCGAACTAGTGGCGAACTGCGGCTGCATGATGCGATCCTCCGACTACCGCGCTGATCTGGCGGATATGGTGCGCGCGATCTGCGCAAGGCGCGCGCGTTCCCCCGCGACGGCCTCGGCGAAACCGGCGGGCGTGCTCGCGTGCACAATCATGCCGTATGTCGCGAACCGCGCGCCAAAGGCGGGCTCGGCCGCCACAGCGCGAACGTCCGCCGAAATGCGATCACGCAGGTCGTCCGGCAAGCCGCGCTGTCCAAAAAATCCGAGCATGGCGTTGTATTCGAGATCACCGAAACCGGCATCGACGGCGGTGGGCGTGTCAGGCGCCATGGGCGTGCGCGCGCTGTTGGTGACCGCGAGCAGGTGAGCCGATTTCGCCTGAACGATCGGCAGCAGCGTCGCGAGCGCGGATATGTAAAGGTGCAAGCGCGCTTGCGAGAGGTCCTGCATGGCTGGCGCGATGTCGCGATAGGAAACCTGAGTCAGTGCAAGGCCAGCCCGGTGAAAGAAATTGGGCATGATGTAATCGAGCGCGCCCGGCGTGCCGGCCCAGTTGAATTTCCCGGGCTGGGATCGGGAGAGACGAACGAAGTCAGCGAGCGTGCGCACTTCGAGTGACGCGGGCGCCACAATGGCGACCGAGACATCCACCGCGGACGAAATCGGCGTCACGTCGCGCGCGGGATCGTAGGGAAGGTGCTTTTCCGGATCGAGGGGATTGCTGGTGAAAGGACCGGGATTGGCGAACAGAAGGGTATGTCCGTCGGTGGCGTTCATCAACGCGGAAACTGCGATGACCCCGTCCGCTCCGGCGCGGTTCTCGACGATCACCGGCTGGTTCCAGCGCTTGCCCAGACTTTCGCCAAACACGCGCGCCGCAAAGTCGCCGCCGGTTCCGGGCGGAAAATTCGTGATGATCCGCACGGTTTGACGCGGCCATTCCTCGGCCCACGATACGCCCGACGGAAGCAAGAACATCGTCGCCGAAAACGCCAAAGTAGCGAGCAAATTCAGGTGCATACCAACCTCCTTAAATATCAACATGTTTGTCGTTGGTAGACTCTATCGTGAGCCGCGCTTAATGTCCTTGGTTCAGCATCTTAATTGTTCTGAATCTTGAGTTTACCGGACCACGTCATGCATCGAGATAAGTTTGAATTCGGATCGTTTGTGCTCAATCCCGGTCAACGCACGCTTTCGCGCGCCGGGTCGCCAATCAACCTCGGCAGTCGCGCAATGGACATTCTCTGCGTGCTGGCGTCCGCCAACGGCGAACCGGTGAGCAAGGACGTGTTGATGGCGCGCGTATGGCATGGCGTGGTCGTCGAGGAGAACAATATTCAGGTTCATGTCTCCGCCCTGCGAAAAGCGCTCGATGAAAATGATGGCGCAGAGAGTTTTGTCGTGACGATACCCGGGCGCGGGTATCGACTGCTCGGCGTGAAGGGCGCCGCGCGCGCGAACCCCGCGCCGCAGCGCCCGTCCATCGCGGTGCTGCCATTCGTGAACATGAGTAGCGATCCCGAGCAGGACTATTTCGCCGACGGCATGGTGGAGGACATCGTGTCGGGATTGTCGCGCATCAAATGGTTGTCGGTGATGGCGCGCAGTTCCACCTTTTGCTACAAGGGAAAGGCGATCGATGTTCGGCACGTCGGCCGCGATCTCGAAGTCCGCTTTCTGTTGCAGGGAAGCGTCCGTAAATCCGGCGACCTGCTGCGAATAACGGCGCAACTAATCGACGCGCAGGCCGGTGCGCAACTATGGACCGAGCGCTATGATCGGCCACTCGGGGATGTGTTCGCGATTCAGGACGAGATCGCGATGAGCGTGATCGGCGCCATCGAACCGGGCCTGCGCAGGATCGAGATCGAGCGCGTCAGACGCACCCGGCCAGAAAGTCTTGATGCGTATGATCTGACGTTGCAAGCGCTCCCGTTCATATACAAGCTGATGCCCGCGGGGTCGGCGGCCGCGATCCCATTGCTTGACAGGGCGCTGGAACTGGAACCGGACTACCCCTTCGCGCATGCGGCTTTGGGCTGGTGTCTGCACGTTCGCTTTGGTCGCGGCGGGCTGGATGAGAATGACCGCACTGAAGCCGTCAAGCACGCGCTGGTTGCTGTCTCGGGCGCCAGCGATGACGCAACCACCCTGGCGATCGCGGCCCTCGTCATCTGGTTCGACGCGCACGACCTGAACAAGGCGTTCGAGCTTTTCGAAAGGGCGCTGGCGATCAGCCCGTCAAGTCACGTTGCCCTGAGCGCGAGTTCGGTCGCCCTTGCGTGGAGCGGCCGCGCCGAACTCGCCATCGAACGGGCGCAACGGGCGCTCCAGCTCAGTCCCTTCGATCCACTTATACTCGCCTATCAAGGCTTGGCCTGCGCCAATTTTCATCTCGAACGCTACGAAGAGGCCTGTTCCGCCGCGCGTCGCGCCATCGAATCCAATTCAGAATTCAGCGTTCCCTACACGTATCTGACAGCGGCGCTGGTTCGGCTTGGGAAACTGGAGGAGGCCAAATCCACCGCGCGGACAGTGCTTGAGCGCGACCCGGCATTCTCTATCCGGCGATTCGCTGTGACCGTTGGTGTCGCGCCCGAGGTCTTTTCCGGTTTTGCCGACGCGTGGCGCGCGGCAGGATTGCCTGAATGACGGACGCCGGTTAACGGACCGAAAAGCTTAAGCGTGAACCGGGCAGTATTTTGTGAGCGGTGTTTTCAGGCCACGTTTTGTAGCGCGGGTTGAGACGCGAATCGAGCCTTTTGGTAGGTGCTATCAAAACATCGCTTACGTTCAAGGCGCGGACGTTCCGTATTGGAAAGCTCGGCGGCAAGCCCGCTCTGTTCGTCACGCGCGGCGGCGGGGCGTGCGGCAAGCCGGTGTCACAGGATTGCGCGGCGACTTATGTGTTCGACGGCGGGCAATTCGTCATCGCGCCGTGACGCGGGTTACCCCAGCAGCGGCGCAAGCTCCGCAAAAGCGCCGACAACGGAGATCGCACCTCCCGCCATGAGCCGCTCCGCGTGACCCGGCGCCGTGTGGCCGCCGCCGGAAAAACCAATGACGCGCATGCCCGCCCGGCGCGCCGCCGCAACGCCTGCCGCCGAGTCCTCGATCACGAGGCAATGATGGGGATCGGCGCCCATTTGCGAGGCCGCGAACAGAAAAACATCCGGCGCCGGCTTTCCGCGCCGCACCTGTGAAACCGAAAAAACAGCGGGCTCGAAAAACTCCGCGAGCCCGGCCCGCGCGAGATTGCTTTTCAGCAGCGGCAGCGTTGTCGATGACGCGACGCAGCGCGCTCCGCGCAAAGTTGAAAGCGTTTCCACGACGCCCGGTATCGGCTCCAAGTGAAGCGAGAAGCGCCGCATCACCTCCGTATCGACTTTCTCGCGAAAGCCCTCCGGCAGCGGGCGTCCGTGATCCGCCTCGACGCGCAGCCAGGCATCAGCCACGGGCCGGCCCGAATAACGCGCCGCATATTCTTGAAGCGTCAGGCTCATTCCCAGTTCCGCGAGGGCCTCGACGCAAATGGCGCAGGCAATTTCCTCGGAATTGATGAGAACCCCGTCGCAATCGAAAATGACCAGCTCGGCGGCGCTCCGCGCGCCCATCAGCCGGAATCCCCGCCGGCCTCGCCGGGCTCGGCGGCGCTCTCGCCGCCCTCGTCGCCGATGCGCTCGACCGATACCACGCGCTCGCCGGCATCGGTGCGGAACACGATCACCCCTTGTGAATTGCGGCTGACTGTGCGGATGCCCTCGACGGGGCAGCGGATCAACTGCCCGCCGTCGGTGACCAGCATGATTTCATCGCCGTGCTCGACCGGGAACGAGGCGATGAGATCGCCGTTGCGCGCATTGACGGCCATGGCGACGATGCCTTTGCCCCCGCGCCCGGTGATGCGGTATTCATAGGACGACGTCCGCTTGCCAAAGCCCTTGTCAGAGACGGTCAGAATGGTCTGCTCGGACGCCGACATATAGGAATAGCGATCGGGCGCCAGACTGTCCGGCGCGGCGGAGGCCTCGATATTCTCGTCCGCCTCAGCCGAATCTTCGACGCTTTCATCGGCGCCGGTCTCGCCGGCGGCTTCCCCCATGACGGCGCGGCGCATTTTCAGATAGGCGGCGCGCTCCTCGGGCCTGGCGTCCATGTTGCGCAGGATGGCCAAAGAAATGACCGCGTCGCCCTCGGCCAGCGTGATGCCGCGCACGCCCATGGAATCGCGCCCCTTGAAGACCCGCACCTCGTCAACGCTGAAACGGATGCACTGGCCCTTTGCGCTGGTCAGCAGCACGTTGTCGATTTCATTGCAAAGCTGCACGTCGACGATGCCCTCGCCCTCGTCCAGCTTCATGGCGATTTTGCCGGCGCGGTTGACCTGGCTGAAATCGGAAAGCTTGTTGCGCCGCACCGTGCCGCGGGTTGTCGCGAACATCACGTCGAGATTTTCCCAAGCCGCCTCGTCCTCGGGCAGCGGCATGATTGTGGTGATGCGCTCGCCCTCTTCGAGGGGAAGAATATTTTTGAGGAAACGGCCGGGCGAAGCCGGCCCGGCGAGCGGCAGCCGCCAGACTTTTTCCTTGTAGGCCTGCCCCTTGGAGGAGAAAAACAGAACCGGCTGATGGGTTGAGGCGACGAACAGGCGCGCGACGAAATCCTCCTCGCGCGTCGCCATGCCCGAGCGGCCCTTGCCGCCGCGCCGCTGCGCCCGATAAGTCGAGAGCGGCACGCGCTTGACATACCCCGCGTGGCTGACGGTGACGACCATGTCCTCGCGCTGGATAAGGTCCTCGTCCTCCATGTCGAAATCGCTTTCGACAATCATCGTGCGGCGCGGCTTGGCGAATGCCGATTTCACCGCTGTCAGCTCATCGCGGATGATCGTGAAGACGCGGACGCGCGAGCGCAGAATATCAAGAAAGTCGGCGATCTCAGCGGCGAATTTGTTCAGCGCTTCAGCGATCTCGTCGCGCCCCAGCGCGGTCAGCCTGGCGAGGCGCAATTCGAGAATGGCGCGCGCCTGCGCCTCGGACAGGCGATAGGAGCCGTCTGCATTGATCTTATGCAGGGGATCATCGATCAGCGCGATCAGCGGCGCCATATCGCGCGCCGGCCAGTCGCGGCCCATCAGCGCCTCACGCGCGGTGGCCGCGTCCGGCGAAGTGCGGATGAGGCGGATGACTTCGTCAATATTGGCAACGGCGATGGCGAGGCCGACCTGCACATGGGCGCTGTCGCGGGCCTTGTTGAGCAGGAATTTGGTGCGGCGGGTGACGACCTCCTCGCGGAAATCAACAAAAGCTTTGAGAAAATCCTTGAGATTGAGGACTTCCGGGCGCCCGCCGGTCAGCGCGATCATATTGGCGCCGAAGGAGTTCTGCATCTGGGTATAGCGGAACAACTGGTTCAGCACGACCTCAGCCACCGCGTCGCGCTTGATTTCGATGACAATACGCATGCCGTCGCGGTCGGATTCATCGCGCATGTCGGAAATGCCCTCGACCCGCTTTTCGCGGATCAGCTCGGCGATTTTCTCCAGCAGCGCGGCCTTGTTCACCTGATAGGGAATTTCATCAACGATGATGGCGACGCGGTCCTTGCGGATCTCCTCGATATGGGTTTTGGCGCGCACGAGGATCGAGCCGCGGCCGGTGTGATAGGCGAGGCGCGAGCCGCCGCGCCCCAAAATCGTCGCGCCCGTGGGGAAATCCGGCGCGGGCACAATCTCGATCAGCTCATCAATGGTGATCTCGGGCTTGTCCATCAGGGCCATGGCGGCATCGATGACCTCGCCCAGATTGTGCGGGGGAATGTTGGTGGCCATGCCAACGGCGATGCCGCCGGCGCCATTGACCAGAAGGTTCGGGAATTTCGCCGGCAGAACCGAGGGCTCCTCGAATTCGCCGGAATAGTTTTGGGTGAAATCGACGGTGTTGAGATCGAGGTCGTCGAGCAGCGACAACGCCACTTTTTCGAGGCGGCATTCGGTGTAGCGGTCGGCGGCGGGCGGATCGCCGTCGACAGAGCCGAAATTGCCCTGCCCGTCGATCAGCGGCAGGCTCATCGAAAACGGCTGGGCCATGCGCACCAGAGCGTCGTAGATCGCGAGATTTCCATGGGGATGGTATTTTCCCATGGTGTCACCGACGACGCGGGCGGATTTCTTGTAGGGCTTGTCCGGCGTGAAGCCGTTTTCATACATCGTGTAGAGGATGCGGCGGTGGACGGGTTTGAGCCCGTCGCGGACATCCGGCAGCGCCCGGCTGACGATCACGCTCATGGCGTAATCGAGATAGCTGCGCTTCATCTCGTCGGTGATGGAAACCGAACGGATATCGGAGCCCGGCGGCGGCGCGGGAAGGTCTTTTTCGTCAGCCAAGTCTAGGCAATCCTGCGGCTTGATCCATAGCGGACGGAACCTATCTGATTCCCCGGATCGAAGCGAATTTTCGGAGCCCAACTTGGCCCTAAAAAATCATTTTCAATCAAT
Source organism: Hyphomicrobiales bacterium (assembly GCA_025362655.1). Classification (GTDB taxonomy): domain Bacteria; phylum Pseudomonadota; class Alphaproteobacteria; order Rhizobiales; family Beijerinckiaceae; genus Terripilifer. Next base: position 16,913 of record JANYFM010000065.1, read on the forward strand.
GCGTTACAGCCCGCCCGCTGGAGTCTCCCGGGAGTTCTTGACGCTAGAAAGGGATATCGTCGTTCATCGCAGCGGCGGAGCGGCTGGCGCCGGCGGCCGCCGGGCGGCGCTCCATGGGGGAGGCGCGGCCGAAGCTGTCATCTCCGCCCTGCGAATGAGCGCCGCGGTCCTCTGCGCCCGCGCCGTCGCGGCGCCCGTCCAGAAGCGTCAATTCGCTGTTGAAGCGCTGCAAAACAACTTCCGTCGTCTTGCGTTGGTTGTTGTCCTTGTCGGTGAACTCGCGCGTCTGCAAGGAGCCCTGCAAATAGACTTTGGAGCCCTTTTTCAAATATTGCTCGGCGACCTTGCCGATATTTTCATCGAAAATCTGGATGTTGTGCCACTCGGTCTTTTCCTTGCGCTCACCGGTGTTTTTGTCCTTCCAGCTGTCGGTTGTCGCCAGCGAAAAACTGACGACTTGGCCGCCATTGGCGAAACGCCGCGTTTCCGGGTCGCGCCCGAGATTGCCGATGAGGATGACCTTGTTGACGCTGCCGGCCATGATGAACTCCTGTGAAGGCGGCAGCCCGGGCTGCCGCTGAAAAAACCACCCTACCCCCGCGCCGGTTCCCGCGCGCCTGCGTGAAACACTTGTCCACAAGGCAAAGCGGCGGCGGCGAGGAAGATCGTTCCCTTTATGTTCTAGAGTGTCCGAAACTCTTTGGCAAGAGCCCCGGATATCTTTCTTGCCGCGTCAGCCCGTGGTTACGCCGGTCTCGATATCGGACACGTCGACCTCTTGATTGAGGCCGCGCTGGAGCTTGTCACGATCCAACTCGCCCTCCCACCACGCGACAACGATGCACGCGACGCCATTGCCGGTGAGGTTGGTCAGCGCGCGGCATTCGCTCATGAATTTGTCGATGCCCAGCACCAGCGCCATGCCCGGCACCAGTTCCGGCCGCACCGAGGCCAGTGTCGCCGCCAGCGTGATAAAGCCGGCCCCCGCGATGCCGCTGGCGCCTTTCGAGGAGATCATGGCAACGCCCAGGATGCCGACCTGTTCCCACATGGAGAGATCAACGCCGAGCGCCTGCGCGATGAATAGCGTGGCGAGGGTCATGTAGATGTTGGTGCCGTCGAGATTGAACGAATATCCCGTGGGCACCACGAGGCCGACGACGGATTTGGAGCAGCCGAGGCGCTCCAGCTTTTCCATCAGCTGCGGCAGCGCCGCCTCCGACGAGGAGGCGCCCAGCACGATCAACAGTTCGGCTTTGATATAGCTGAGGAATTTAAAAATGCTGAACCCGGCGATCTTTGCCACGATGCCGAGCACAATCAGCACGAACAGGATACAGGTGACGTAGAAGGTGGCGATGAGATAGGTGAGATTGCCGATGGCGCGCGGACCGAAAAACGCGATTGTGTAGGCCATGGCCCCGAAAGCGCCGATGGGCGCGGCTTTGAGGATGATCGCGATGACGCCGAACATGGCATGGGCGACATCGTCAACGAGATTGCGCACCACTTTGCCGCGCTCGCCCAGCACCATCAACGCAAAGCCGAAGAGGATCGCGAAGAGCAGCACTTGCAAAATATCACCCTTGGCGAAGGCGCCGACAACGCTGTCGGGGATTATGTTCATGACGAAATCAACCGATTTCATCGCCCCCGCCTGATCGGAAAATGTTTTCACGGCGGCCGCATTGCCCTGGCCGCCGCTGAAACCCGCGCCGGGCCGTGCGAGATTGCCGATAATCAGGCCGATCACCAAAGCAAAGGTTGAGATAACCTCGAAGTAAAACAGCGCTTTAAGAGCGACACGGCCGACTTTCGCCGCCTCTTGGATATGGGCGATGCCGGACACAACTGTGCAAAAGATGATCGGCGCGATGATCATTTTGATGAGCTTGACGAAACCGTCGCCCATCGCCTTGATCCACTCGTTTTTGCCGAAGTCGGGGAAAAGCCAGCCGACAAAGCCGCCAAGAACGATGGCGATCAAAACTTGAACGTAAAGCTGAGCGTACCAGGGTTTGAGCGCGCGCGCCGGCATCGGCATGGCTGATGAAGTCATGGTGTTTCCCTCCCCTCGGCGCGCCCCCGCGCGCCTCCCCATTGGATAAAGCGTTTTCCAATTTACAGCCCTAGCAAAGGCGGGGCGGGCGGACAACAGGGTGCGGCCCGCGGCGCCCAAGACATTTTGGCCCGCGGCAAAATCGCGCGGCATCCGGCCTGCCCGACCCTGTGGATAGAGCGGTTCGATATGGGCAAAGTGATCGGGAGCGCTTACGTAGGCTGAAGCCCGTCAAAACAAAGTTACGCCCATGCCGCCGGTC
>JANYFM010000144.1 GCA_025362655.1 Hyphomicrobiales bacterium
GCCGTCCGCCTGGGTCAGCGCGCTGTTTGACGAATACGCTCCGCGTTTTGACACCCACCTCGTGAAAGCGCTCGCCTATCGCGGCGCTTTATAAGCGGACCAATCACCGGCAAATGGCGTGCCGGCGAGTTCGTCAAACCCGCATTCGCCAGAACCAGTCTATCCGTCTTTCAAACCCTGGAGCCATCCGATGAACGTGTTCTCAAAGAAGATACTGACCGCCTCGCTTGGCGCCCTTGTCATCGGCGCCACGGTAATCGCCTCCGCCACCCCGGCGGCTGCCTGGGGCCATCGCTACGGCGGCGGCTGGGGCGGCGGCTGGCGCGGCCCCGCGCTGTTTGGAGGCCTTGCTTTGGGCGCTCTGGCTGCCGGCGCGGCTTATAACAGCCCCTATTATTACGGCGGCTGCTACATTGAGCGCCGCCCGGTGACCAACCGCTGGGGCGACGTGATCGGCACCCGCCGCGTCCGCGTCTGCGATTGACTTTCACAGAGCCGTGAAGAGCCGCGTCCAAGGGCGCGGCTTTTCTGTATCCGAAGCGCGCCTTCGATTTACCCTTCGTTCACCCTGTGCGCTGGCGCACAGCGGCGGGTGTTAACGGCGGGCATGTTGCGGGGGTGATCAGCCCGGAGGCAGCCATGACCAGCCAGCGCCCATTCCGCAAAAGCGAAACCTTCAACATGATGATGGGCGTGGCGGCGGTGCTCGTCCTTGGTTTTGGCACCGCGACGGCGGCGATCAGCGTCGCTCCTGTCGATCCCATCAATCCCGCCCTGCGGCCCCTTGCCGCCGCGCCCGGCATCCAATTGGAAATGGCCGTCGGCGCGGATGATGAGGATTGCGTCACCGTCATCCGCAAAATCGCCCAAGCCAACGGCAAGTTTAAGCTGGTGCGCCGGCTTGAGTGCCAGGAATAACGGTTCCGGCCCCCGCGCCAGGCGCCGCTCAATCACAAAAAATCTTCAATCCCGGCTTGCGCCCCCTGCGTAATTGGTTTACATATGAACCAAATTGGCGCCCAAACCCGGCAAAGCTTGCGCGTCTTCTGAAAATGCGGTTCGACTGAGCCGCCGCGCGGGAGCCTGCCATGCCGATTTACAAAGCGCCCACCGAGGACGTCCTTTTCCTTCTCACCGACGTGCTGCATTGGGAGCGTTACGGCAATCTCCCGGGCTTTGCCGACGCGTCGCCCGATGTCGTCGCCGCCATCGTCGAAGAGGGCGCGAAAATCGCCGAGGAGGTTTTGCAGCCCCTCAATCTCTCCGGGGACCGCGAGGGCTGCACCCGGCATCCCGACGGCAGCGTGACGACGCCCAAAGGCTTCAAGGCCGCCTACAAGGCATTCGCCGAAGGCGGCTGGGTGGGCATCGCCGCCGAGCCTGAATATGGCGGGCAGGGGCTTCCCTACACGCTGGGCTGCATCGTCAACGAGTTCGCCGCCGCCGCCAATATGGCCTTCACCATGTACCCCGGCCTGTCGCAGGGCGCCATTGCCGCGATTACGGAACACGCCTCCGCTGACCTGAAAAAGGCCTATCTGCCGAAGATGATTTCCGGCGAATGGTCGGGCACGATGAATCTCACCGAGCCCCATTGCGGCACCGACCTTGGCCTGCTGAAGACCAAGGCGGTTGCAAACGCCGACGGCAGCCACTCCATCACCGGCCAGAAGATTTTTATCTCCGCCGGCGAGCAGGACCTGACGGACAATATCATTCACCTCGTTCTCGCGCGCATCGAGGGCGCGCCGCGGGGCACCCGCGGAATATCCCTGTTCATCGTGCCAAAGTTTTTGCCGGACGCTCAGGGCAAGCCGGGCGCGCGCAACGCCGTTTCCTGCGGCTCCATCGAACACAAGATGGGCATTCACGCCAATTCCACCTGCGTGATGAATTACGACGGCGCGACGGGCTATCTCATCGGCGAGGCCAACAAGGGCCTCAACGCGATGTTCGTGATGATGAACGAGGCGCGGCTGGGCGTCGCCAACCAGGGCCTCGCGCAATCCGAGGCCGCTTATCAGAACGCCGCCGCTTACGCGAAAGACCGTTTGCAGGGCCGCTCGCTGGCCGGCGCCCAATCGCCGGACAAGCCGGCGGATCCGATCATTGTGCATCCCGATGTGCGGCGCATGCTGCTGGAAATCCGCGCCTTCAACGAAGCCGCCCGCGCGCTGATGCTGTGGACCTCGCTTCAAGCCGATGTCGCCCGCCGCAGCCTTGACCCCAAAGAGCGCCAGACCGCCGATGATTTTCTGGGGCTTCTGACGCCTGTGCTGAAAGGCGTGCTGACCGACAAGGGCTTCGACAACACCGTCAAGGCGCAGCAGGTGTTCGGCGGCCACGGCTATGTCGGCGAATGGGGCATGGAGCAGTTCGTGCGCGACGCGCGCATCGCCATGATCTACGAGGGCGCCAACGGCATCCAGGCGCTCGATCTCGTCGGACGCAAGCTGCCGAAGGACGGCGGCCGCGCCCTGACCGCCTTCCTCGGCGAAATCCAAGCCTTCGTCAGAGAGCATGAGGCCGACGCGGAAATGAAGCCCTATCTGGCGGCGCTGAAACAGGGCGCCGGCCATTTGCAGCAGGCGACGATGTGGATGATGCAAAATGCCATGGCGCGGCCCGAGAATGCCGGCGCGGGCTCGATGGATTACATGCATCTCCTGGGGCTGGTTGCATTGGGCTATATGTGGGCGCGCATCGCCAGGGCCGCGCTGGTGAAAAAAGCCGCCGACCCGGCTTCCGCCGCGTCCATGGAGGCCAAGCTGATCGCTGGAAAGTTCTTCGCCGAAAGAATGATGCCCGAATCCGCCGCGCACCTCGCGCGGATTTCGACCGGAGCTGAAACGATGATGAGCATGAAGGCGGAGATGTTTTAGGCGCGTTCCCGCAGCCCTTTTCCCGCGGAGCGGGAGATGGCGGCCCGGCAGGGCCGGAATGGGTGCGCTGCGGCCCGCGCGAATTTGGCTCCCGCCCAGCCGCCCTCATCCGTCATGCTCCGCATGACACTTTCTCCCGCGCGGCGGGAGAAGGAGACGCACAACGCAAGGAGCCCGCCATGCCCGAAGCCTACATCTACGACGCCGTGCGCACCCCGCGGGGGCGCGGCAAGCAGGACGGCTCGCTGCACGAGGTGTCGACGCTCGGCCTGGCGGCGACGGCGCTGAAGGCGGTTAAAGAGCGCAATCATCTGGACACGAAACTCATTGACGATGTGGTGATGGGCTGCGTCGATCCCGTCGGCGAGGCCGGCGGCGACATCGCGCGCATCGCGGCGCTGACAGCCGGCTACGGCAATCATGTGCCGGGCATTCAAATCAACCGCTTCTGCGCCTCCGGCCTTGACGCGGTGAATTTCGCCTCCGCGCAAATCATGGCGGGACAGCACGGCATGACCATCGGCGGCGGCGTCGAGAGCATGAGCCGCGTCGGCATCGGCGCCTCGGGGGGCGCCTGGCCGGTCGATCCCGCCATCGCCATCCCCGCCTATTTCATGCCGCAGGGAATTTCCGCCGATCTCATCGCGACAAAATACGGCTTCTCGCGCGACGATGTTGACGCCTACGCGGTGGAATCGCAAAAGCGCGCCGCCCGCTCATGGAGCGAGGGGCGTTTCGCCAAATCCGTCGTGCCCGTGAAAGACGTCAACGGCCTCACTATTTTGGCCAAAGACGAGCACATGCGCCCCTCGACGGACATGCAGAGCCTTGCCTCGCTGAAAGCGTCTTTCGCGATGATGGCGGAGCAGGGCGGCTTTGCCGCCGTGGCTATTCAGGCGCATCCCGAAATCGAAGCGCTGAACCATGTTCATCACGCCGGCAATTCTTCCGGCATAGTCGACGGCGCCGCCGCCGTGCTGCTGGGCAATGCGGAGGCTGGAGGGTCGGCGGGGCTCAAACCCCGCGCCAAAATCCGCGCCTTCGCCAATATCGGCTCCGAGCCCGCGATGATGCTCACAGGCCCCGTCGATGTGACGAAAAAAGTGCTGGCGCGCGCCGGCATGACCATTGGCGATATCGACCTTTTCGAGGTCAATGAGGCCTTCGCCTCCGTCGTGCTCCGCTTTTTGCAGGCTTTCAACGTGAGCGCCGACAAGGTCAACGTCAACGGCGGCGCCATAGCGATGGGGCATCCGCTCGGCGCCACCGGCGCGATGATTCTCGGCATGGCGCTCGATGAATTGGAGCGCAGCGGCAAATCGACAGCGCTGATTACGCTCTGCATAGGCGCGGGCATGGGCACGGCGACGATCATTGAGCGGGTTTGAGGCGGATTCTTCCAACGCGGAATGAGTTTGCAGGGAGATTGACATGACTTTCCAGAATTTCACGTTTGAAACCGGCTCCGACGGCATCGCCCTCCTGACCTGGGACATGCCGGGACGCTCGATGAATGTCATCACGCAGGAGGTGATGGCCGAGCTTGAGGCCGCCATCGACGCCGTCGTGAAAGACCCGGCGGTCAAAGGCTGCGTTATCACGTCAGGCAAGGAAAATTTTTCCGGCGGCGCCGATCTCGCCATGCTCGAGGGCTTCTCGCGCCAATACGCGAAAATGCTGAAGACCGACGGCGAGGAAAAAGCCGCGCAGGCGTTTTTCGACGGCTCGCGCAAGCTCTCGCAGCTCTACCGCAAGCTGGAGACCTGCGGAAAGCCCTTCGCCGCGGCCGTCAGCGGCGTCTGCCTCGGCGGCGCGTTTGAACTGGCGCTCGCCTGCCATTACCGCGTTGTCTCCGACGCTCCGAAGACCCGCGTCGGCCTGCCCGAAGTCAAGATCGGCCTGTTCCCCGGCGCGGGCGGCACGACGCGCGTCTCGCGGCTGATGCAAACGGGCGACGCTTTGCAGATGCTGTTCAAGGGCGATCAATTGACGGCGCAGGCCGCCAAATCCATGGGCCTCGTGCATGAGATCGCGCCCGCGGGCGAAATCGTCGCGAAAGCCAAAGCCTGGATGCTCGCCGGCGGCAAAGGCGTTGCGCCGTGGGACACCAAGGAATGGCGCCTGCCGTCGGGCAAAGTTTTTTCGCCAACGGGAATGATGACCTGGCCCGCGGCCAACGCCATCTACCGCCGCGAGACCATGGACAATTACCCCGCCGCGAAAGCCATTCTGCACGCGGCCTATGAGGGCCTGCAATTGCCGATGGACCTCGCCCTCCAGGTGGAGAGCCGCTGGTTCGCCAAAATACTGCGCTCGAAAGAGGCCGCGGCGATGATCCGCTCGCTGTTTGTATCGATGGGCGATCTCAACAAGGGCGCGCGCCGCCCGAAGGATATTGCGCCCTCGAAAATCAAAAAAGTCGGCATTCTCGGGGCCGGCTTCATGGGCGCCAGCATCGGTTATGTCACCGCCGCCGCCGGCATCGATGTCGTGCTGATCGACCGCGATCAGGAATCCGCCGACAAGGGCAAAGACCTCTCGCACAAGCTGATGACCGGGCAGATCAGCCGCGGCCGCGCCAAGACGGCCGACCGCGACGCGCTGCTGGCGCGCATCACCGCGACCCCCGATTACGCGGCGCTGGCGGATTGCGATCTCATTGTCGAGGCCGTGTTCGAGGACCGCGCGGTGAAAGCCGATGTGACCAAAAAGGCTGAGGCTGTCATCGGCAAACACGTCGTCTTCGCGTCCAACACATCGACGCTTCCCATCACCTCGCTGGCGGAGAGTTTCTCGCGGCCGGATGATTTCATCGGCATTCACTTTTTCTCGCCGGTGGAGCGCATGCTGCTCGTTGAGGTCATCATGGGCAAAAAGACCGGCGATAAGGCCCTCGCCATGGCGCTGGATTATGTGCGCGCGATTAAAAAGACGCCGATCGTCGTCAATGACACCCGCGGCTTTTACGCCAACCGCTGCGTGCTGAATTACATCCGCGAGGGCCATATCATGCTCGACGAGGGCGTGCCCCCCGCGATGATCGAGAACACCGCGCGGATGGCCGGCATGCCCGTCGGCCCGCTGTCGCTCAATGACGAGGTCGGCGTCGATCTCGGCTGGAAAATTCTGCAGGCGGCGAAGAAGGACCTCGGCCCGTCCGCCGTCAATCCCAGCGAGGAGCGCATCCTCGACGCGCTCTACACAAAAAACGGCCGCATGGGCCGCAAGAACGGCAAGGGCTTTTACGATTATCCGGAAAAGGGCGCCAAAAAACTCTGGCCCGGCCTGCTGGATTTGCAGAGCGTGAAACTCGACCCTGACACGCTCGATGTTGAGGAAATGAAACAGCGCTTTCTCACAACGCAGGCGAACGAGGCCGCCCGCACCGTCGAGGAGGGCGTTGTCACCGATCCGCGCGAGGCGGATGTCGGCTCAATCCTCGGCTTCGGCTTCGCGCCGTTCACCGGGGGAACGCTGAGCTATATCGACGGCATGGGCGCGAAAGCCTTCGCCGCGCAGTGCGAGCGGCTCGCCGCGAAATACGGCGAGCGCTTCAAGCCCTGCGCGCTGATTGTTGACATGGCGGCGAAGGGCGAGACTTTTTACGGGCGGTTTGCGCCGGCGAAGGCGGCGTGAGAGCGGCTGGCCCGCGGCAAAGATGAATCTCTGGCTCCGCCTCCTCTGGCTCTTTCTCACGCGCCGCTCGCGCCCGCGCCTCGCGCCGCCGCTCGGCGTGTCTGTTGTCTCCCTGATGGTCTTTCCCGGCGATCTCGATGTCTACGGCCACGTCAACAATGGCCGTTACCTCACCATCATGGACCTCGGGCGGATGGACCTGTTTCTGCGCGGCGGCCTCGTGAGCGCCATCCGCGGCGCGGGGTGGACGCCGGTGCTGAGCGCTGC
>JANYFM010000174.1 GCA_025362655.1 Hyphomicrobiales bacterium
TTGAAACAGGGGTTACCGATGAGCAGAATTTTGAAACATGTCGCGCTGGGCGCCGCGGTCGCCGCGGCCGCCATTGTGATCGCCGAACCGGCCTCCGCCACGCACCGCTACAGGCATGGAACCGGCGCGGCCATGGCCCCCGGCGCGTTTTACCATGCGCCCCGGCATCATGCGCGCTATGCCTATGCCCGCCGCCCGATGGCCTATGCGCCGGCCTATCGGCAGCCCGCTTATTCCGGCGATTACAGCTATGCCCAGCCCGCCTACGCCTACCAGCCCGCGGTTTACGCGGCGCCGCAAACCTATACCCGGACCTATCAGGTCCCGACGACCGTCTACCAGAACGTGACGCGAAATTATCAGGTGGCGGTTCAAGGATCGCAGACCGTTCACCGCACCCAATATGTGCCCGTGACCAGCTACCAGACTGTGCAAACCGCGCATCAGGTGCCGGTGACCACCTACCAGACAGTGTACCGCGAGCACCAAGTGCCCGTCGTCCATCATCAGGCGGTGACAACGGCCCATCAGGTGCCCGTGACCTATTACCAGAACGTGCAGCGCACCGAACAGGTGCCGACCACGGTCTACCAGACGTATCAGCGCACGTGCTCCTGCGAGTGAGCGCTTTCCCCTGAAGCAAGCGCGGCGGGCCGGTTTGCCCGCCGTTTTTTTGCGGCTCACAAGCCCAGCATGAGTTCCATGTTTTGCACGGCGGCGCGCGAGGCGCCCTTGCCGAGATTGTCGAGCCTTGCGACGAGAACCGCATGGCCGCGGTCGGCATTGGCGCAGACGCGCAATTCCATGATGTTGGTATCGTTAAGCGCCTCCGGCTCCAGCTTGCCGCCTTCGGCCCCGGCGGGAATCACGCGCACGAATTGACTGGCCCCATAATGCGCCGCCAGCGCCGCCTCGATGTCCGCGCCCGAGACCCTTCCCGATAGAAACTCCAAATGCAGCGGGATCGACACCAGCATCCCCTGGCGGAAATCGGCGACAGAAGGCACGAACAGCGCGCGCCGCTCCAGCCCGGACCAACGCTGGATTTCGGCGACGTGTTTGTGCTCCAGCCCGAGCGCATAGAGCTCAAAATCCGGGGCTTTGCGCGCCTCGTACTCGGCGATCATCGCCTTGCCGCCGCCGCTGTAGCCGGAAACCGCATTGATGGTCACCGGAAAGCTGGGCGCGATCATCCCCGCATCGATCAGCGGGCGCAGGAGCGCAATGGCGCCCGTCGCATAACAGCCAGGATTGGAAACGCGCCGCGCATGGGCGATGGCGGCGCTCTGGCCGGCCGCGAGTTCGGCAAAGCCGTAGACCCAGCCGGGCGCGGTGCGGTGGGCGGTGGAGGCGTCCAGCAGCCTTGGCGCGGCCGCGCCGATTTCATCCGCCAGCGCCGCCGCATCCCGTGCCGCGTCGTCCGGCAGGCAGAGAATTGCCAGATCAACGCCCGCCATCAGCGCCTTCTTGGCCTCGCGGTCTTTGCGCATGTTCGGCGCGATGGAAACGATTTCAACGTCGGCGCGCGCGCCCAGCAAGTCGCGGATGAGCAGGCCCGTGGTGCCCGCCTCGCCGTCGATGAAAATCCTTTTCGCGCCCATGGGTCCGCTCCGATTCAGCGTTTCGATTGAAACACCGGAACGGTCAAGTCAAGACGCGGCGCCTTGCGTTCAGGGCTTCAGCACATTGACAATCACGTTTGAAAAACCGGTTACGCTGTCCGCCTTGGTCCAAAGGCCGGCGGCGCCGGCGCCCGACAGCGCCCGGTCCCGCGCCTGAAAAACCTGTTTTCCGTCGAACCAGATTGTGAACAGGTCCCCCTCCGCCCGCAGTTTGAGATTTTGCGGGCGATCCGAAAACACATGCCGCTCGACGCCCGCGAACTGGCGGCGCACGCCCGCGATGACATGATACAGACGCACATTGTGCTCAAGCGCATTGGCGCGGACGACGTAATAATTGGCGTCGTCTTTGGCCCGCGCGATCAATCCTCCGGCGCGGTCCATTTCGCCGGTTATGGGCGTGATATCGGCGCTGATCTCGATATCGCCCGCCGTGATTTCATCGAAGAAACATTGGGGATAACGCGCATCGACCGCCTGTTTGCTGATATCGCCGATCAGCGCGCCGCCGGCGGCGCCCGCCGCGCGCATGACCCGCCAGTCGGCAGGCCCGCCCCCGCCCAGCAGCGCGGGGCGGCACGCGCCGGCGATGTCGCCCTGTTTTTGAGCGGGGCCCGCGAGCGCGACCTCTCGGGGATCGGCGCGGACCGGCGCGCACAGCGCCAGCCATAAAGCCGCCGCGGCTGTCACAGGCATTTTCATCGCCAACTCCTTAACGGCTCATATCCGGCGGCCATATGTGGGTCTGCGTTTGCTGGTCGCGGTAATAGCGGTACAGGGCGTCGTAAATCACAAGGCCGTGGCGCAGCATTTCATGATCGTCCGCGATATCGGCTGAAAGCCCCAGGGAAACCGCCAACAATCCCGCCGCCTGCGGCGCGAGGTCAAGCTGATCCGTGTCGGCTCCGCGCACGCACTTCGCCAGTTCCAGCAGAGCCGGGTCTTTCAGGCGATATTTCGCGATGAACGTGTCGAACGAGCAGCCATCGCCGACATGCGTGAATTCCACTCCGGGAATATCGTAGGGCGTGCCGCCCGTCTCTTCCGCGCGCGCCAAGACCTGCGGCGCGGGGACATAAAGAAAACGCGCGTCGGGATCGATAAAACGGCGGATCAGCCAGGGGCAGGCGATGCGGTCGATTTTAGGCCGCTCGCGCGTCACCCAGATGGAGGGCGCGGCGGGTTTGGGCGCCATCTTTCCGCCCGCCGCCTTCCAAGCTTCAAAGCCGCCCTCCAGATATACAGCGCGCGAGCCCTGCCCCGCTAAAAACCCGGCGGCGCCCTGGCTGACCTCATGGCCATGAACACAATAGACGACGATGGGACGCGCAAGGTCGAGCTGCCCATGCCAGTCCGCAATCGTTTCCGGCGTTCGGCGGATCGCGCCGGCGATCACGCCATCGCCGGCCTGATAGGCGGCCTCCCGTCGGACATCGACAATTTGCGGACCGAACCCGCTGCCGCGCGCCTGCGCCAAATCCTCAACGCTGATGGATGAAACGGTCGTTGCCTTGCTCACGAATCCCCTCTTTCAGCCCGCGGGCCGCCGTCGGGGCAGAGCTTGGGGACGGATCCCGCGCGGGGCGTCTGCCGTTGCCCCGCTTGCTCCTTAGCAAAGCGCGGGGAAACTTACAATTCGCCGGCGGATTCTACTGCCCGGCGGCGGCGTCGATATCGACGCGTTTCAGCAGCGCCGGCGGGTCCTTGATCTGGGCGAGATCGCTGAAGGACAGCGGCGCGCCCTTGGCTTTGGCCGAGATGGTGATGTTTTTCGGCGCGGCGATGAATTTCGAGGCGGCTTCGGCAAGCTTGCCACCGGCGGGGTCGCCTCCCAGCATCATCGGCACGATCTGCGTCATGCCCGCCCATTCCTGTTTCAGCGCGGCGGGAGTTTTTTTCGATTGTTTGGCGAAATAATCGACGGATTTTTCGAACAACCCGGCATTGTCATAACGCAGCGAGAGCGAGCTGATGGCGGCGGCCGAGAAGGCTTGGAGCTTGGCTTCCTTGCTGGCGGTGAAAACCGCGGGATCAATGCCGGCCAGCAATGTTTTCACGGTGAGGGAACCCGCGCTGACGCCCGACACAGTGACATTGTCGACGTCGTAGGTTTTCTTCGTCTTGTCGTAGTTGCCTGAAAAAACGAGACCGAGGTTCAGTTTATCGTAGCCGAAGGAGGCCAGCGCTTTGCCGAAGTCCGAGCCTTTCGGCGGCTCAATGATGAGGCTCTTCGCTTCGCCTTTGCCCCTCAGCGGAGTCTCCCCGTCATAGGTTGCCTCGGCCGTGAATGAGGCCAGCGAAATCTTGTAAAGATTGCCGCCGGGAGCATCCGGCTTTGTGGCCTCGTCGGGCGCGGTCATCTCAAAGCCTGCGAAACTTATTTTGCCGATCCGCGCGGAGCCGTCCGCGAGATCGCCGCCGGACATGGCCGACAGCGCGCTGGCGAACGCGAGGCCCTGAATTTCCAGCGCGCCGGCTTTGAAGGCGACGGCGCCGCCGGGCGCTTTGCCCTTGCCTTCGGCGCTTTTAAGCACGACGGAAGCTATCCGGCCCTCATTGATGCCCGTGGCGGTGAAATCCCGCAAAGTGACCGTTGAATCCTTTTCTGTGAAAACCGCCTCGGGAATGCTGACTTTCTCAGCCTTCATCTTTTTACCCAGCGCCGCCGCCTCCTCCTTGGTGGCCGCGCCGGAAAAAAGCTTGCTCAGCTCGTCTTTCGTCAGGTTGGTTCCCGTCACATCGATGCGCTTGAAAAGCGTCGTTCCCTTGTCTTTCGCGGTCACGGTGATGTTTTCCAGCGCCACGTTGGCGCTTTGCGCCAGCGCGAGCGGGGACGCCGCGCCAAGGAGAAGGAGGGCGAGCGGGAGAACGCGGCGGCGGGACGCGGCATAAAACATTTTGATCTCCTGAGGCGGAACGTCCGCGAGAATGAAGCGCCGGCCCTCGCTTCGCAAGTGCGCTGGCGCACATCGCCCTGCGAAGCGCTGACGGCGGCAAATGAGTCCGCCGCGATACCCTAGACCAGCGCCTTCAGCGCGCCCCGCCCCGCATAGCGCGCTTGGCTGCCCAGCTCCTCCTCGATGCGGATCAACTGGTTGTATTTCGCCGTGCGGTCGGAGCGCGCCAGCGAACCCGTTTTGATCTGCCCGCAGCCGGCGGCCACCGCGAGATCGGCGATGGTCGAATCCTCGGTCTCGCCGGAGCGGTGCGACATGACGGATGTGTAGCCGGCGCGGTGCGCCATATCGACGGCTGCGAGCGTCTCAGTGAGCGTGCCGATCTGGTTGACCTTGATGAGGATCGAATTGGCGACGCCTTTTTTGATGCCGTCCGCGAGGCGCGCGACATTGGTCACAAACAGATCGTCGCCGACGAGCTGGCACTTTTTGCCGACGGCATCGGTGAGCTGCCTCCAGCCCTCCCAATCGTCCTCGGCCATGCCGTCCTCGATTGTCGCGATGGGATAATCGGCCACGAGTTTGGCCAGATATTTCACCTGCTGGTCGATGGTCCGGACCTTGCCCTCGCCCTCATAGTGATACTTGCCGGCCTTAAAAAATTCGGTCGAGGCGCAATCGAGGCCCAGCACCATGTCTTTGCCGGGTTTAAAGCCCGCCTGTTTGACCGCGCTCATGCAGAAATCCAGAGCCGCCTCCGCCGATGGCAAATTCGGCGCAAAGCCGCCCTCGTCGCCGACATTGGTGTTATGGCCGGCTTTTTTCAGCGCCGTTTTCAAAACGTGGAACACTTCGGCGCCCCAGCGCACGGCTTCGCGCAGCGAGGGCGCGCCGACCGGCATGATCATGAATTCCTGGAAATCGATGGGGTTGTCGGCGTGCATGCCGCCGTTGACAATGTTCATCATCGGCACCGGCAGCAGCCGCGCCTGTGTTCCCCCGACAGAGCGGTAGAGCGGCAGCGAAGTGGCCGACGCCGCCGCTTTGGCCGCCGCGAGCGAAACACCGAGGATGGCATTGGCGCCGAGGCGCGACTTGTTGGGCGTGCCGTCAAGCGCGATCATGGCTTCATCGATGCGGACCTGATCCTCGGCATCAAGCCCGCCCAGCGCCTCGAAAATATCCCGGTTGACGCTTTTGACGGCTTTCAGCACGCCCTTGCCGCCGTACCGCTTTTTGTCGCCGTCGCGAAGCTCCGCCGCCTCGTGGGCCCCGGTGGAGGCGCCCGAGGGCACGGCGGCCCGGCCGAGCGAGCCATCCTCAAGGATGACATCCACCTCAACAGCGGGATTGCCGCGGCTGTCGAGAATTTCACGGGCGAGAATATCGACAATGGCGGTCATGGGGGCCTCTTGCGGGGAAATGCTGCGGCCTTTTAAGGGAGTAGCGTCAGCAGGGGAAGGGAGGGGAAGCCCGCGATCCCCCGGGGTCGGCGCCCGAAGATTACGCCGAAAGCCGTTGGCAGTGCAGCGCCGCCTTCGCCAGCACCATCATGGCAAAAGCCTGATGCAGCAGGCCCGCCCAAATCGGCACACCCAGCAGCAGCGTCGCGATGCCGATTCCCGCTTGCATCAATACCATCCCGAAAAGCTCCGTGGCGCGCGCGGCGGCCGGGGTTCCGGGCGCACCGCTTTTCAGGGCGAAGGCGTGCCAAAGCGCCGTCAAAACAAGGATATAGGCGAACATCCGATGGTCAAACTGAACAGTGGTGACGTTTTCGAGGAAATTCTTCCACCATGGCTCCATGCGCAGCAGATTCTCGGCGGGGGGAACCAGCCGCCCGTCCATCAGGGGCCAAGTGTTATAAGTCAGCCCCGCCCGCGAGCCAGCCGTCAGCGCGCCAAGGCCAATCTGCGCGAGCGCCAAGCCCAGCAGCCACCGGGCGCCAGCGCGAAACCGCCTCTCTGTGTCCGCCGCAGCGGACGGCAACAAGCCCGCAGCCAGCCAGACCAACGATGCAAGCGTGAGGCTCGCCAGCACAAGATGAACCGCCAGCCGCTCCGGCGCGACTTCGACGCGCTCGCTCAGACCGGATGCGACCATCCACCATCCGACCGCGCCCTGGAGAGCGCCCAAAACCAGAACCGCCAGCAGCTTTGCCTTGAGGCCTGGAGGCAGTCTCCCGCGCAGCCAAAACCAAGCCAGCGGCAGCGCGAAGGCCAGTCCGATGATCCGGCCGAGCAGCCGATGGCCCCATTCCCAAAAGAAGATTGTCTTGAATTGCGCCAGTTCCATGGTCGGAAAAAGCCGGGCATATTGCGGAATCCGCTTATATTTTTCGAATTCCGCCGCCCACGCCTCGGCCGACAGTGGTGGAAGCACCCCGGTCACCGGCTTCCATTCGGTGATGGCGAGACCCGACTCGGTCAGCCGCGTCGCGCCGCCGACAATCACCATCGCGAAGACCAGCGCCGCCATAATCCACAGCCACAGGCGCACCGCGCCGGCGCCTGCCAACGCGAAATCGTTAGGCCCTCGATAGATCGCCGACGTGACAACGGCCATTCCCGTGGAAACTCCCAAGCCGCTTGATCCCAGCGGCACGGGCAGACATAAGCGCCCTGCCCCGTTCCGTCCACGGACACCGGCGTCGCACCCCCGGGATCAGCCATGCCCCGCCGCACCCGCAAACTCATCGGCGCCGCCGTCATGATCGGCTTTGTCATCGTCTATGCGCTGGCCGCCATGGCGCTGGCGCAATCGCGCCCGGTGCAGGAGGCGCCGGGCCTCATGCGGGGCTTATTTTATGCGGTGATCGGCATGTCTTGGATTCTGCCGGTCATGCCGCTGATCAAGTGGATGGAACGAAAAGACGTTTGAGTCTCAGTTCACGTCGAGGCGCCGGCCAAGGTTGCGCAGCCAGAACGGCGCCCCAGAAAGCAGCACTTCCAGCGCCGCCTTGGTTTGATAGCCGCCATTGACTGAAAGGCGCGGCAGAGCCATCGGATGCCCCGCGTGCCCGCCAAACACCATCCCCTTGCGTGTCGTCGCCGCCGAGGCAAATCCCAAATCCCGCGCCAGCGCGAATTCACGCGGACCCGCCGATGTCGGATCGCCCACAGGCCAGGCGAGATGCGCGGCGGGCCGGCCGATCCTCGCCTCGATAATGGCCCGGCTTTCCGCCAGTTCCTTGCGCGCGAAATCGAGGGGATGTTTGGCAAGCCTTGGATGCGTCAAAGTGTGAACCCCGATTGTGCACAACGGCTCGAGGGCGAATTCGCCGATTTCATCCCAGTCCATGCACAGATTTTCCACCAGCGCGCGCCGGTCTATCCCCGCCTGATCCGTCAGTTCCTCGGCCGCGGCCAGCAAAACATCTTCCGGCTGCGCCCGAAGATGCCAATACAGCTTGTTGAAGAGCTTCGTTTTTTTGGCGTCCGTATCCGAGGGTATCACGGCCTGCCCGCCCCCCGCGATAAAGCCGACACGGTTCAGCGCCCGTAACGCCGCTTCGAGCTCAATCCACCAAAGCCGCGCCGTCCGCTCTGCAAACCCCGTGGTGATATAGAGCGTGAACGGCGCCTGGCGGCGGCGCAACACCGGCAGGGCGTGAACAAGATTATCGCGATAGCCATCGTCAAAGGTCAGCACGCAGAAGGGCGGGCCTTCGGGTTTGCGGCGGGACAGGCTGTCCATCGCCGCGTCCAGCGTGATAATTTCAAAGCCGCGCGCCCTCACGGTTGTGATGGCCAGATCGAGGAATTCCGGCGTGATCTCCAGCCCCCGGTTGGGGGCGAAGGCCCCGCCGGTCCAAGGCCTCACGTGGTGGAACATCAAAATTGCCCCGCGCCCCCGCGTCAGCGGCGCGGCCAGCGCCGGCAAGCCGCTGGCGCCCAGCCAATCGAGCCCGGCGCCGATGGCGCGCTGGCGAAGACCGGCATTGGCGCTTGTGTTCATGGCGCGGCGGTTTCCGGCAAGGGAGCGTTGACGTTTGTCTGTCAGAGCTAAGAATAGCCTCCAATCGCAAATTTTTATCGAAGAAATCCATGACGCCGGAAGAACCCCAAGCGCTGGCGGCGCAATTCGCTCTGATGGACGCCGCCCGGATCGATACGAAGCGCCCGCGCGCCGGGCGCAGGCTGGGACGCGTCGATGTGCATGAATCCGTCAAAGAGGCGGAGGAAGCATGGAGCCTTCTGGAAGATTCCTGCCCGGGCACATCCTATCAGACCCGGGGATTCCTGCTGCCGTGGCTGGCGACATTCGGCGCGGCGGCGGGCGTCACGCCGATGATTGTCACCGCCTATAATTCCAAAGGCGCCCCGGTGGCGCTGCTGCCGTTCGGCATCGTCAAAAGCGGGCCGGCGCGGATCGCGGGATTCCTGGGCGGCGCGGATTCCAACGCCAATATGGGGCTGTTCAGCCCGGATTTTTCCATGGGCGCGGCGGATCTCGAATCGCTGCTGCGCGCGGCGGCCGCCAAATCGCGCCTGAAGCCGGATCTTTTTTTGCTGCGCAACCAGCCTGAAAGCTGGCAGGGGCGAAAGAACCCGCTGGATATTTTTCCCCATCAGGCCAGCGCCAGTTTCTGCCACGGCGGAGAACTGGCGTCCGATCCGCAGTCTTTTATGCGGGCGCATCTTTCCAAAGACGCCCTGAAAAAGCTGCGGCAAAAGCGCGCCCGGCTGGAAGGCATGGGCGAGGTCAGCCACATCGTGGCCTCAACGCCGCGGGATGTCGCCAAAATCCTTGACGCATTCTTTGCCCAGAAGCTTGAGCGTTTCCGGCAAAAGAACATTGCCAGCAATTTCAGCGAGCCCGCTTCCCGCTCTTTCCTCGAGCGCGCCTGCCATCAGGGGCTGGAACGGGGCGCCGCCGCCATTGAATTGCACGCGCTGACGCTCGGCGGCGCCATTGTCGCGGCCTATGGCGCGGGGCTGCACCGCGGCCACCTGCATCTAATGTTCAATTCCTTCGACCCCGACCGGGAAATCGCCAAGGCCAGTCCGGGGGATCTGCTGGCGCAAATGATTCTGGAGCGGGCCTGCCGCAACGGCCTGAAAAGCTTCGATTTCGGCATCGGCGAGGCCCGCTACAAGGACGCTTGGTGCGACCGCGCCGAGCCGATGTTCGATTCGGTTCTGGCGATCAGCGCGGCCGGCCATGCCTTCCGCCTCGCCGAATCCGCGCGTCTTAACGCCAAGCGCTGGATCAAGCAAAGCAAATGGGCCTGGCCGCTGGCGCAAACGCTGATGCGGCGGGGATAGCCGCCCCTCAGGCGGCGCTCCAGCGCTGCTCCTCGGACGGCTCTTCATCGATGATCGACAGAATTTCAATGGCCCCGGCGCGCCGCAATTCAGCATGCGCCTCGTCCATGTCGCGGGCGTCCGCATCCGGCGGCCGGACAAGCACAGCATAATCGGACTGTCCCGCCAGCGCGAAAGCCTCAGCCCCGGCCCCCAAAGGCGGCGCGAGAAGGATCACATAGTCATAGGTTTGCGCGAGAGCCTCGATAATGCCGTCAAGCCCGTCGGCGGGCGCCGCTCCGATGCGCCCGGCCGGGAGCAGATGCAGCGGCGATCCCCGGTCCCGATGAATCACTTCATCAAAACCCGCGTGGCCTGCCGCCAGTTCGCTCAGGCCCAGCGGCCCCTGCGCATCCGCCGCGCCTTCGCCGCCGGCCTCCACAAGCACGGCGCGGTCTTCGGCGCTGAAAAGGCGCCCGAGGGCGACAGCCATCGCGGCGGTCTCCACTTCGCTATCGGAGCCCGTCACCAAAACACGCACGCCCGCGCCGCCGCGGCCGGGACCGATGATCCGCCGCGCGATTTCCCCCAGGGTTGCCGGCGGGCTGTTTTCCGGTGGAGCCGACACAAAACTCGATAGCGTCGCGCGCGAACGGGGGGCCTGCCGACGCTCGTCCTGATCGCGCGGCTGGACCGCGTCATTCCCGGGAGGCTCCTGCGTTTGCGCCGAACCGGCGCTCTGGAGCGCGGGTTCCGCAATCTCGATCTCAAAACGCCGCCCTATCGCAGGCTCGATCCGCTCGGCCTCGTCAGGCCGGCTTTGCCGCGCATAGGCCCTCCCGCTCAACAGCTCCGACGCCAGCACCGAGCCTATCGAGAGAATCAGGCCGGTGAACGTCGCAAAAATTAAAATCGGCAGCGTCTTGGGAAAGCTCGGCAGCGGCGGCTCAACGGCGCGCGAAATGATGCGCGCGTCGCTCGGTGTGGATTCAGCGCCCTGCCGCGCCAGCGCCTCCTGGTATTTTGTCGTGCTGCTTTCAAGCTGCTCTTTCAAAAGCCGCGCGTCACGGTCGAGGTCTCTCGCCCGGGCCTCCTCATTGCTGGAGCCGCCGATGGTCTTTTTCTGCTGCTCCAGCACGGCCTGAAGATTTTCAACCCGGGACCCGGCGATTCGCGCGTCATTTTCGAGCGTGCGCGCCAGTTTGTCAGCGGTTATGCGCAAATTGCTGTCGATTTCCGCGAGCTGGGCGCTCAACTCCTTGACGCGGGGATGGCCGGGCAGAAGCGTGCGCCCCTCGGATGCGATTTGCGCGCGCAGGGTGGAACGCTGATCCGAAAGCCTGCGGATCATGTCGTTGTTGGCGACATCGGGAACCTCTGCGATCCGCCCCGCTTTCAGCATGTCGCGGATGAGACGCGATTTGGCCTGCGATTCGGCCTGCGCGGCGCGGGCGAGAGTCAGCTGATTGCTGATTTCACCGAGCTGCTGGCCGTTCATGGTCACATTATTCGCGCCGATCATCAGCCCGTTTGAGGCGCGGTATTCCTCCGCTTTTCGTTCGGCCTCTGTCACCTTCGCGCGCAAATCGCCGATCAGCGCGCCCAGCGACGCCGCGACAAGGCGGGCGTTCTCGCGCTTCGCCTTGGATTGCACGCCGACATAGAGCTCGGCAATGGTATTGGCGGCTTTCGCCGCGAGTTCCGGGTCCTGCGACGAGAATTCGATTTGCAGCACACGGGATTTGACGACCGGAAACACGAAAAGCCGCTCAAAATAAGTGTCGAAGATGCGGTCCTCCGGCGCCATCGCGCGCTCCGGCGACTGCGCCCCGATGAGACCGAGAAGCTTGCGGAAAAAGCCGCCGGCGCCCGCCGCCGGATCGAACTCCGGATTTCCCTTCAAGCCCAGCGCGCGGATCGCTTCGCGGGCAAGATCGCGGGAATTAACGAGCTGCGCCTGGCTGGCGACGGCCTCCGCGTCCGGCGCGGACTGGTTGGGCTCGGAGGAGGCGCGGTCGGGCCGCGTGAAATAGCTTTCCTGATTCTCGATGAGCGCCTTGGCCTCCGCTGTGTAGCGCGGCTTGACCATCAGCACGAAAAGCAATGCGCCGAGAAACGCCAGCAGCGTCGTCCCGATGATCCATTTTTTGGCGCGGACAATCGCCTGCCCAACCCCTGAAAGATCGAGATCGCCGTCGCCAGGGCCAGCTTCATCGCTTCGCAAAACACCACGCATGCCAAACCTCTCAATCAACAGAATAACTAAATCCCATTATGGTTGAGAGCGGGTTAACCGCGTTGCCCGGCCGGGGCGCTCGCGCGGCCGCGCGTCAGGAATTATTAACCATGCCGCCCTACACATGAGTCCATGCAGGCTCCGGTCAGAGACTGCGCGCTCGAGTGCTGGACTGGATCATGCGGCGTAGATCTTTTGTAATCAGCGCGGCCGTATCGGCGCTTCTTGGCGGCTGCGCCATGGGGCCCCGCTATCTGGCCCGCAGTTTCGAAGAGGATTTCAGCCAGCCTTACACGCTGGCCAGCGGCGACAGGCTGCGCATCATCGTGTTCGGCCAAGATTCTCTGTCGAACTCCTATTCGGTCGATGGCGGCGGGCGGATTTCCATGCCGCTGATAGGCCTCGTCGATGCCTTGGGCCGGACCACTCACGATCTCGAGCGCGCAATCGAAGGAAAGCTGCGCGGCGGCTTTCTGCGCGAGCCGAAAGTCTCCGCCGAAGTCGAGGCGTTCCGGCCTTTCTTTGTGCTCGGCGAGGTCACGACGGCCGGCCAATATCCCTTCGTCAACGGGCTGACCGTGCAAAATGCCATCGCCATCGCCGGGGGCTTCTCGCCCCGCGGGGCCAAATCCGGCGTTGACCTCACGCGGAATTTCGAGGACGGGCCGGTGACTTACACGGTTCCGCTCACCCACCCTGTCCGCCCGGGCGATACCATCACCGTTCGGGAACGGTTTTTCTAAGGAAAGCCGGAGAGCGCGGCGATATGTTAGCAGCGTCAGTCCATGAGCGCCCGCTCCGCATTCTGCACGTGCTGCGCGCGCCGCTGGGCGGGTTGTTCCGGCACGTGCTCGATCTGACGCGTGAGCAGGCGGCGCGCGGACATTCCGTCGGCCTGATAGCGGATCAATCGACCGGCGGAGCGCGCGCTGATTCCGTGCTGGCCGAGCTTGCGCCCAATCTCGCGCTTGGTGTCAGCCGCGTGCCCATGCGCCGCAACCCGTATCCCGGCGATATCAGGGCATTGGGCCATGTGGTCTCGCGCATTCGCGCCATGCGTCCCGATGTCGTGCACGGGCACGGCTCCAAGGGCGGCCTGTACGCGCGCGCGACCGGATTCCTGCCAGGCGCCTCCCATGCCGTGCGCGCCTATACGCCCCATGGCGGCAGTTTCAATTATAAGCCAGGCAGCGCGGTCAACAGCGTTTACATGGCCGCCGAGCGCATGCTGGCCATGGCCACGGACGTGTTTTTGTTCGAAAGCCGATACATCGCCAATTGCTTCAGCGCCAATGTCGGCCACGCGAGGGCGCTGCAAAAAATCGTCTGCAACGGCATAACCGATGCTGAAACCGTGCCGGTTCCGCCCGCGCCGGACGCCGCCGAATTCGTCTATGTCGGCGAGCTGCGTTCGGCCAAAGGCATCGACACCATGCTGGACGCGCTGGCTGCGGCGGCCCGGCGCCGGGGCTCCGCGCCCCGCGCCGTGCTGGTGGGCTCCGGCCCCGATCAAGAGCGGCTAAACCGTCAAGCCGCCGCGCTGGGGCTGGCGGATTTCGTGACATTTCCCGGCCCCCTGCCCGCGCGCGAGGCCTTTACTCTTGGCCGGACGCTGGTGGTTCCTTCGCGCGCCGAATCCCTGCCCTATGTGGTGCTGGAGGCCGCCGGCGCGCATATCCCGATGATCGCCACCAATGTCGGCGGCATACCGGAAATCTTCGGACCCTATGCCGACCGGCTGATTCCCTGCGACGATGTCGAGCGCCTTAGCGGCGCGATGCTGGCGGAACTGGGCAGCGATGAAGCCTCGCGCGCGGCAAAGGCGGCGGAGCTGTCTGATTTTGTCGCGGCACGGTTCAGCATTTCCAATATGGCCGACAGCGTCATCGCCGGTTACCGCGACGCGCTGCGCCTGCGGTTCGGCGCGCCGGCGATGAACGCGGCTTCTGTTTCTTCCAAGATATTTTGAGGCGATAATGGCGGCGTTCGCGACTGGAGACATGAAACGGGCCCCGGGCGATCCCGGGCCAACAGCGGGCAGCGAGCGCTCGCCCCTGACCGCTCTTGCGGAAGCAATGGCGCATCAAACGCCTATCGCCGCCTATTCTCCCATCGTCCTCACGGGCATTGTGCGCTTTACCGATTTTGCGCTGATCTGCGCGTCGGGCGCGGCGGTTTACCGGTTCTACCTTTATCCGCAATCCATGGATGCGGGCCCCTATATGATCGCGCTGCCGCTGATCGCGGCGATGTCGATGATTGTGTTTCAGGCGCTTGAGATCAATCACGTCGGCGCGTTCCGCACTCCGCTTTATCAGGGCTTCCGCATCGCCGGCGGCCTTGCGCTGGTGCTGCTGGCCGCTCTCGCGGTGATTTTCTTCCTCAAGCTGGAGGGCACGTTCTCCCGCGTCTGGATGATCGGCTGGTACGGGCTTGCCACAGCTTCCCTGCTGGTGGAGCGCGGCATTCTCTCGATCATTGTGCGCCGCATGACCCGCGCCGGCCGGCTCGACCGGCGCACGGTCGTCGTCGGCGGCGGCCCCTCCGCCGAGCAATTGCTGGAGGAACTGTCGCGCCAGGAGGACACGGACCTGCGCATCTACGGCTTTTTCGATGACCGCGGCGATGCGCGCTCCCCGGATGTCGTGGGAGGCTACCCAAAGCTCGGCAATGTTGATGACCTCGTTGAATTCGCCCGCCACACCCGCATCGATCTGGCGATATTCGCCATGCCGATCACCGCCGAACAGCGTCTGCTGGAAATGCTGCGAAAACTCTGGGTGCTGCCGATCGATATCCGCCTCGCCGCGCATACCAACAAGCTGCGTTTCCGCCCGCGCTCCTATTCCTACATCGGCAATGTCCCCGTCCACGATGTCTTCGACAAGCCTATCGCCGACTGGGACGTGGTGATGAAAAGCGTATTCGACCGCGTGGTCGGCGCGATCTGCCTGCTGGCGCTGGCTCCGCTGCTGATGCTCATCGCGCTCGCCATCAAGCTGGATTCGCGGGGCCCGGTGCTGTTTCGCCAGAAGCGCTATGGCTTCAACAATGAGATGATCGAGGTTCTCAAATTTCGCTCCATGCACGCGGACCAAGCGGACCCCCTGGCGGCGCGGCTGGTGACGAAAACCGATCCGCGCGTCACCCGCATCGGCCGGTTTATCCGCAGGACCTCGATCGACGAACTGCCGCAGCTCTTCAATGTCGTCTTCAAGGGCGATCTATCGCTCGTGGGGCCGCGCCCCCACGCCGTCCACGCCAAAGCGGCCGACCGCCAGTATGATGAGGTTGTTGACGGCTATTTCGCCCGCCACCGCGTGCGCCCCGGCATCACCGGCTGGGCGCAGGTCAACGGCTGGCGCGGTGAGACCGACACGCCCGAAAAGCTCCAGCACCGCGTTGAGCACGATCTCTATTACATCGAGAACTGGTCAATTCTGTTCGACATTTACATCCTCGCGGTAACTCCCTTCGCGCTGGTCAAGGCTGAGAATGCCTATTGAGCGCGCCAGCGCCCTCAGCGCCGTTTTCGCCGCTGTGCTGGCGTCCAGCCAGGCCTTCGCGGCCGGCGGTCTGACCCTCGCCTTTGCCGGCGCGCCGAAGCAAATCGTCTACAACGCCCGCGCGGACGGCTGCGCGCCCATCGACACGCCGGACATCGCGCCTTCCGCCTTTCGCGATGACACCGGCGGAATCGTCATGTTTGGCCTGCACTACGTCAACCGGGCCCTGCGCGGGCGCGATTTCGACCATCTTAAAATCGATTGCCATGTCGCGCTGAATTCCGGCCTCGCCGCCGATCCCGCCGCATGGAATGACCGCCGGTATATCGCGGGCGCATGGACAAACGACGGCAAGCGCGTCACAGCCATCGTCCATCACGAATATCACGGGGACACCCACAAAACCTGCGCCGCGGGAACCTATATGGCCTGCTGGCACAACGCGGTCCTGTCGTTTTCCTCGGGCGACGGCGGGCGCAATTTCTCGATGGACAAGCCCGCCGTCGTCGCCGCCCCGCCCTTTCCGCAGAGCGCGCATCAAGGCCGCCACCGCGGCTTTTTCAACCCCTCCAATATCGTGTCCGACGGACGCTTTAAATATTTCCTCGCCAGCACCACAGGCTGGGACGGCCAGCCTTACGGCGTCTGCCTGTTCCGCTCGCCAAACCCCCATGACAGCGCCTCATGGCGAGCCTACGACGGCGGGGATTTCACCATCCGCTACACCGATCCCTATGCCCAAACAGGCGCGCCGGCGCCAAAACCCTGCGCGATCATCGAGCCTTTTCTGTTCCCCGTGCAAAGCCTGACGCGCCATCGCCCCAGCGGTCAATGGATCGCCGTCTGGATGGCGACGAGAAACGAACGCCAGTTCCCCGTTGACGGATTTTATTACGCGGTGTCGGCCGATCTTAAATCCTGGACCCTGCCGAAGATTTTGCGCGCGGGGGCGACTTTGCTCAGCAGTCCCTGCTCGGGAGAGCTGATCGCTTATCCCGCGCTGCTCGACGAGACTTCTCAGGGGCGCAATTTTGATAATATCGGCGATTCCCCTTGGCTGTTTTCCGCGAACATCGAAACCGAAGGCTGCAATACCGGCAACCGCATCCTTATTCGCGAACGCATGACTGTCTCAGCCGCGCCGAAACCGGGCGGAGAAAAACGATGAGTCTTTCAGCCGTCTCGGGCAGCCCCGCGGCTCCAGCCCGCCTCATCCGCTATGAAACCATAGTGAGCGGCGCTGTCTTTGTGTTTCTGTTCAGCGGCGCCATATCCCTCATTGAGCCGTCGCCTTACGATTTTATGGCGCTGCTGGCGATCCCGCTCTGGTTCCTCGGCGGGGTTCGGCTGCATCGATCGCTCATATTCGGGCTCGCCTTGTGGACGATTTACAATGTCATCGGATTTATTTCCCTCATGCCCTACTGGGCGGAGGACGATACGCGGTTGTATCAGTTTCAGACCCTGTATCTTTATGTGACCGTCGTCTTTTTCACGATTTATTTTTCTGAACGGACAACGGACAGACTGGAAACGGCGCTGCGCGGTTACACGGCGGGTGCGCTGCTGGCGGCTATCGTCGGCCTCGCGGGGTATCTGGATATCGCCGGCATCGGGCAATACGCGACAATGTACGAGGGCCGCGTCAGCGGCACTTTCAAGGACCCAAATGTGTTTGGCTCCTACCTCGTGTTGTCGGCGGTCTATATCGCCCAATCGCTGATCATGGGCACCGCGAAACGCCCATGGCTCTCCGGCATGGGCCTGCTGGTGATTGCCCTCGGAATTTTCCTCGCCTTTTCACGCGGCTCATGGGGGGCCGCCGTCATCGCGCTCGGGTTGATGGCCGCGATGACATATTTAACATCGTCAGCCCGCATTCGCAGACGCATTCTGATCGGCGCGGCGGCCTGCGGCGCTTTGTCAGCCATTGTGCTTGGGGTTTTGCTGGCGGACGAACGCACCCGCGAGCTTCTAACACTTCGGTTTTCCGTCACGCAGGAATACGACGTCGGCGAAACCGGGCGGTTCGGCAATCAATTGCGGTTTTTGACCGCCCTGCTCGACCTGCCCATGGGGTATGGCCCTCTGCGCTTTCGGCTGACCTTCGGCCTTGAACCGCACAATTCCTTCCTCGGCGCTTTCGCGAATTACGGCTGGGCCGGCGGGCTGATATGGCTGCTGGTCTGCGCAACGACTGTCTGGATCGGCTTTCGGTTGATGTGGAGCCAATCTCCGGTGCGCCGCTATGCGCAGGTGTTTGTTCCCACGACATTCGCCTGTTTGATTCAGGGATTTCAGATCGACGTCGATCACTGGCGCCAGCTTTATCTGTGTTTTGGCGCCGTCTGGGGCATGGAAACCGCGCGGCTGCGGTTTCTCGAAAACGACGGGCGGGGCACGGCGGGGCTGCCGGCCTGACGCAGCGCATGCGCCCAAAACCATCTGAGATAAAACTTCGGTGTTTTCACGCCGCGCTCTTCACCATTGCCGGAACCGCCCCGCGCGCCGGCAGCAATATCCGTTGCATCGCTTGTGTCACAGGACGCTCGAACAGTTTGTAGACCGCTATTGATGCGCAAACACTGATAACGCCGCAAATCGCGACAAAAATCCAAGGGTGCGGAACGTGATCCGGCGGGAGCCTGTCCCAAATCCTGCGCAACGCGCGGATAACAATCGGATGGATGAGGTAAAGCGCATAGGAGGCGTCGCCCAGCGCGGCAAGATAGGCGGGCACCGCAAGGGGGCGATCCCGCAATATGCAGGCGGCAAACAAGAGCGCCGCCGGCAGCCCCAGCAAAACAGGCCGCCACAGCGTCCCCTCCTCGATGCCGATCCGCGCGGAGACCGCCAATCCTGCGAGCGAGACGCCGATTAGGCACAGAGACATTGGGACCCCTAGGCGAATACCCCGCGCATACCCCAGCGCAAGCCAAGCTCCCGCAACGAATTCCAACACAATCGGATGTCCCCAGAAAGACAGCAGGCTGTGCGGGAACGCCGAAAGCAGCGCCGCTGCGGCCAATCCGCCAAAGCACAGCGTCAGGGCAATAACCGCATTGCGCATCGGCAAAACAAGACACCCGGCAAAAATGACGTAAAAAAACATTTCATAATTAAGGGTCCAGCCGAGCTTATAGACCGGTTGCATGAGCGTTGCGCCCTCATGCAGGTATGGAACAAAAAAATAGGATTGAATGATCTCAGCGGGTGTCGGGACATCGCTGCTCAACAGGCTTGGCGAAGCAAACATCACAGCCAGATAAACAGCGGTCGCGCACCAGTAGAGCGGCACAATGCGCGCCACGCGGCGGGCTATGAAAACACCGGGTCCGCTCAGCGAGCCAAACAAGCCTCTGGATGCATGGACCATGACAAATCCGGATATAACAAAAAACAAATCGACGCCGGCGCCGGTGACGTTGAGGGCAATCGTTGCAAAGGGGGCGCCGTTCCGCGCCGCAATTGCCAGCGCCTCGCTTTGCGCGTGGCCGAAAACAACCGCAAGCGCTGCGACAGCGCGCAAGGCTTGGATGGCGGCGATTTGCTGCACGAAACACTCCTCATGGCGCGCAGGCGCCCCAAACACGATCCATCGAAAAGATTTTAAGCCAGAGCGGGCAACATTTGATTAATGATCCTATTCTGTGAAATCGGCTTCGACCTTGTCGAAGTTCATCGCGGGGACGCGGATAAAGCCAATCAGAAAAAATTCTAACCCGCGCCTCCAGCCGCCGCGGCTTCCCGCTGCCCCGGTGAAACCCTTGCGCGCGCTGCGGGAATCGCCGCGCGGTAAACCGCCTCGATCGCGTCAAGGTGGCGGTCGAGGGTGAGCGGCGCGGCCCAATACATTTGATGCGCGGCGGCGCTCATCCGCGCGGCTTCGGCATTATCGGACAAACGCCGCAGAGCGGCGGCGAGGCTTGCCGCGTCGGCGCTGGCAAACCATAAACCGTTGACGCCGTCCTCCACCGCCTCGCGCCCGGCGCAGACATCGGAGACGATGACCGGCGTGCCCTCCGCCAGCGCCTCGTAAACGGTCAGCGGCTGCCCCTCGTGCCAGACCGAGGGAAACACCAGCGCGCGCGCGCCGCGCAGGAGGTCGCTTACCTCATCGGGCTTTTTCCAGCCCAAAAACCGCGCTTCCGGATAGGCCGCCTCCAGCTTATCCCTCAGCGGCCCGTCGCCGACGATATGAGCGCTGACGCCGGCAAGCCGGGCCGCCTCGCAAAAATGCGCCACGCCTTTTTCCGCCGACAGCCTGCCGACAAACACGAAAGCCCCGCCCGGCGCGGATTTCGCGCCGCGGTCCCGCGCGTTCACGGGATTGCCGACCCGGTGCCAAATGGTTTCCGCGGGCATATACGGGCTCACCGCGTCATATTGCAGCTTGCTGATGGCGATCATGTGGGGAAACGCCCGCGCGAGACCGCCGGCCTCGACCAGCAGTTGCCGCGCCACGCGCATCGCTTTGCGCGGATAAGAGCGGGCATCGCAATTCGTCGTCACGCAGGCAAACGACATTGGCTTCAGCCCGCACACCGCGCCGCGCTGATAATCGTAAAAGCCGCCGTTGGGACAGGCCAGAAAATATTCATGCATGGTGTAAACCCGGGCTATCCGCGAACCCGTCAGCGCCGCCCCGATGGAGGGCGACAAAGCCTTGGCCCAGGCATGCACATGCACGATGGTGTCAGCGGGGTCGCAGGCCCCCAGCAGCGCGGCGAGCGCCCGCTCCGCCTTGCGGTTCCACAGGGTTTGAATCAGGAACTTTGCTTTCGCCGTCGTTTCAATATCCCCTTGGCCGAGGCAAACGACATTCACGCCGGCGGCGGCAAGACGCGCATCGATGGGGGAGGCGGCGGCGAAATAAACGACCTCGTGGCCGCGCCCGGCGAGGCCCAGAGCGCTTTCAATGGAGACCTTGGCCTGTCCCCCGTTGATCGCGGCATGATCGGCGACGATGACGACTTTCATGTAGAGTGGGCTCCGGCCGCGCCCGGGCATCCGCCGGTCGCCGCACTGTAACCGCGATTCCTTGCGGCCTGCTGAACGCGTCCGCCGAAACAGCCGCAAAGCTGGAAAGATCATGGAATGCAAATTTGGAGCAATCTTACTCTGGCGCTGGCGGGCCTGTCCGGCGCGGCCGGCGTCGGCCTCGCGGCGCTGGCGTCCCACAGCGGCGGCGGCGGCACGCTGATGACGGCGGCGCTGTTTTGCCTGCTTCACGCGGCGCCGATGCTGGCTATAGCCATCGCCCAGCCAAGCCGGGGCCTGTTGGCGGGCGCGTCGATTCTCGCGCTCGGGACCCTGCTTTTCAGCGGCGATCTGGCGCTTCGGACCCTTGCCGGGGTGAAACCATGGGCGATGGCGGCGCCGGCCGGCGGCTCGCTGCTGATCCTCGGCTGGCTTTGGCTGGCGGTTGCCGGATGCCTGCGGCGCCGAGCGGGTAAAATATCTAGATAAATCAATTGTATGAACTCAAATTTCCATGCGCAGGTTGCTCTGCCGCGCAAGCCGGGCGCCGTTCTGCGAAAGGAGGCGCGCCTCAAACGCATTCCAACAGGCTCAGCGGGCCCGCGCGCTCTTGCCGCGTTTGTGTCTTGCATGCGAGAGGGATGCGCGCCATTTGATTTTCGTGTATTTGTGCTTTGGGGAGCAATTAAGAAGCGCGGGCTGTCTTGAACAGGCATGCCACACGCTCGGGAAGGGATTTGAAATGTCCGTGGGTTCAAAAGCATTTTCGGTGCTCGTGGTGGCGGGCGGCTGTGCGGCAGCGGCTGTGACATGGCCAAGCTATATCGAACCGCATTTTTCAGGGTTTACCGAGCGTTCGCAACCCCTGCGGTCCATGCTGCCCTGGGCCTCCAAAGAAGCGCCTACCGCGCAGGGCGGCGGCGGACGCCCTGGCGGGGCGCCGCGCAGCCCCCAGGAAGCCCGGCAGGCCGCCATTGCCGCCCGCCCGCCCGTGCCCATCGATACCGATATCGTCAAGCGCGGCCCGGTGCCGCTGCGAGTCGATGCCGTGGGCTCGGTTCAGCCCATCGCATCCGTGGCGCTCAAAACCCGCATCGACGCGCAAATCGACAAAATTTTTGTCAACGACGGCGCGGTCGTCAAAGAGGGTGAGGTGCTTGTGCAACTGGATTCCCGCCAGATCGCCGCGCAGATCAAGCAGACCGAGGCCAATATCGCCAAAGACAACGCGGCGCTGGAGGGGGCCAGCCGCGACATGGCCCGCACAACGGAGCTGGTCGGCAGGGGCGCGGGCACGCAGCTTGCGGCGGACAACGCGCGCACGGCGCTTGCCGCGGCAAAGGCATCGCTGGGCGCCGATCAAGCGCTGCTCGAAAATCAGAAAGTGCAGTTGAGCTGGTACACTCTGACCGCGCCGATCACCGGCCGCGTCGGCACGTTTACCGCCAAAGCCGGCAATATCATCCGCTCCGGCGACAACAGCGCCACCGGCTCGCTGGCCTCAATCGTGCAGACAACGCCCATCTACGTCGCTTTTTCGGTTCCCCAGGCGGTGTTGTCGGAAATCCGCGAGGCTCTTGTTGCCGGCCAGGGCGAAGTCACCGCGACCCCGCAGGGCAGCACGCGCTCGGCAAAAGGCAAGATCGCGGTGCTCGACAACACGATCGACGCCTCCACAGGCACAATCACCCTGCGCGGTATTTTCGACAATGCCGACGATTTGCTCTGGCCCGGCCAGCTATGCAACCTGCGTGTCACCCTGCGCACCGAGTCCGATGTGGTCTCGATCCCCCGAACCGCGACGCTCTCGGGCCAGAACGGGAATTTTGTTTATATCATCGAAAACGGCCTCGCGCGCTTGCGCGCGGTCAAAGTCGGCCGTTTCCAGGATGGGCGCGATATTATTCTGGAAGGCCTGAAAGGCGGCGAAACCGTCGCCAGCGACGGCGGCCTTCTGCTGGTTGACGGCGTGCGGGTTGATGTGAAGAACAAAGCCCAGGACAAAAAAGGCGCCACCTGATGTCACTTCCCGAAACCTGTATCCGCCGCCCCGTCATGACGACGCTGCTGATGCTGTCGTTCATCGTGTTCGGCGTGTTCGGCTACATGAAGCTGCCGGTCTCGGCATTGCCGCGGGTTGATTTTCCGACGATCACAGTGTTCACCCGCCTGCCCGGCGCCAATCCCGAGACCATGTCGACTTCTGTGGTCGCTCCGCTGGAGCGCGCTTTTGCGACAATTCCCGGCATCAACCTGATGACCTCGCGCGCCAACAGCGGCGGCTCGAACATCACCATGCAGTTCGATCTTGACCGCAACATCGACGGCGCCGCCCTCGACGTGCAGTCGCAGATCACCTCAACGCTGCGCAGCCTGCCGGCGGAATTGCCGGCTCCGCCGAGCTTCCGCAAAGTGAACCCGGCCGACGCGCCGGTCCTGATTCTGGCGCTCAGCTCCGACACGCTGCCGCTGTCCACCACCAACGATTACGGCGAGCAGATTTTCCAGCAGCAGATTTCCCAGCTCCCGGGCGTCGCCCAGGTGCTGATTTTCGGCTCGCAGAAATACGCTGTGCGCATCGACGCCGACCCAGACGCTCTCGCCGCGCGCGGCTTGACGCTGGACGATCTGCGCCGCGCCGTCGTCGCCGCCAATTCATCCTCGCCCATCGGCGGCCTGCGCGGCTCCGACAAAAACAGCACGCTCAAAGTCTCCGGCGATATGACCAAGGCCGAGAACTTTGAGGATATCGTTGTCACTTGGCGCAACGGCGCGCCGATCCGGCTGCGCGATGTGGCAAAGGTTTACGATTCCGTTGACAATGACCAGGTCGCGGCCTGGCATAACTCCAGCCGCTCCATCATTCTGGCGATTTTCCGCCAGTCAGACGGCAACACCGTCGAGGTCGTCGACGCCGTCAAGGCGAAACTGCCGATCTATCAGTCGCAGCTGCCGGCCTCCGTCACCGTCTCCGTCCTCAACGACCGCTCGCGCTCCATCCGGGAATCGATTGAGGACGTCGAGTTCACCCTGACCCTGTCGATCTTGCTGGTCGTCATGGTCATCTTCCTGTTCTTAAAGTCCATTGCGGCCACGCTCATTCCCTCGCTGGCGCTGCCGGTGTCGCTGATCGGCACCTGCGCCTTCATGTATCTGTTCGGGTTTTCCATCGATAATATTTCGCTGCTGGCGATCACTCTGGCGGTCGGGTTCGTCGTCGATGACGCCATCGTCATGCTGGAAAACATCGTCCGCCATATCGAGGCGGGAATGCCGCCGATGGATGCCGCGCTGAAAGGCTCGCGGGAAATCGGCTTCACCATCATCTCGATCACGCTGGCGCTGGTCGCGGTGTTCATTCCGGTGCTGCTGATGGGCGGCGTCGTCGGGCGCGTGTTCCGCGAATTTGCCGTGACAATTTCCTGCGCCATTCTTGTCTCCGGCTTCGTCTCGCTGACT
Source organism: Hyphomicrobiales bacterium (assembly GCA_025362655.1). Classification (GTDB taxonomy): domain Bacteria; phylum Pseudomonadota; class Alphaproteobacteria; order Rhizobiales; family Beijerinckiaceae; genus Terripilifer. The sequence goes on from JANYFM010000174.1 coordinate 23,947, forward strand.
CTGACGCCGATGCTCTGCGCGCGCCTGCTGAAACCCATCGACCATAATGCCAAGCAGGGGCCGTTCTGGCGGTTTGTGGATTTTCTCATCGACGGGCTGACGACGCTTTACCGCGTCTCCCTCGACGTCGTCCTGCGCCATCGCCTGATCATGGTTTTCATCACGCTGGGAACCTTTGGCCTGAGCGCCTACATGTTCGCGAATATCCCCAAGGGGTTTTTCCCGGTTGAAGACACCGGTTTCCTGACCGGTTCCACAGAGGCCATTTCCGACATTTCATTTTCAGCGATGGCCGACCACCAGCGCCAGGTCGATAAGCTGATGATGGCCGACCCCGCGATCGATTATCTCACCTCGTCCGTCGGCCAGGGCGGCACCAACCAGGGGCAGATGCTGATCGCCCTCAAACCAAAGGCCGAGCGCGGCAACATTCTCGCGGTTATCGCCCGGCTCCGGCGGACCGCGACCTCTGTGCCCGGCATCACCGCCGTGTTCCAGCCGGTCCAAAATCTCAATCTGAACGGGGGCCGCGCTTCGCGGGCGCCCTATCAGTATTCGCTGCAATCGAGCGATCTCACGACCCTTTACACGAATACGCGGGAAATGCTGACGAAACTTCAGGCGCTGCCGCAATTGCGCGATGCCACCAGTGACCTCAACGTCACCAATCCCGAAATCACCATCGATATCGACCGCGACAAGGCCGGCGCCTTCGGCTTGACGGTCGATCAAATCCGCACCGCCCTGTACAACGCCTATGGCAGCCGCCAAATTTCGACGATTTACACGCAGGCCTCCGATTATCAGGTTATCCTTCAGACCGGACCCTTGATCCAAAATGATCCCACCGCCCTCGGCCGGGTGGTGATCCGCGCGCAGAACAGCGGCGGCGCGCCGGCTGCCGGCGCGGCGGGGGCGGCGGTTGCGGGCGGCGGCATTTCCAGCGCCCCGCTGGTGCCGCTGGAACAGGTCGCCACCATCCGGCGGTCCATTGGTCCGCTGTGGATAAACCGCCAGTCGCAGCAGCCCGCCGTCACAATATCCTTCGCCACGCCCGCCGGCGTTTCCATCGGCGAGGCGGTCGAGGCGATCCGCCGCGTCGAGCGCGAAATCAAACTGCCGCCATCGGTGGGCACCAGCTTCACCGGCTCAGCCGCGCTGTTCCAAGATGCGCAAAAGGGACAGCTTCCGCTCATTCTCGCGGCGGTTCTGACCATCTACATTGTGCTGGGCGTGCTTTATGAGAGCTACATCCATCCGCTCACCATTCTCTCCGGCCTGCCCTCAGCGGGCATCGGCGCGCTGATCTGGCTGCAGTGGTACGGAATGGACCTGTCGGTTATCGCCATCATCGGAATTCTGCTGTTGGTGGGGATCGTCAAGAAAAATGCCATCATGATGATCGACTTTGCCATCGAGCGAAGACGCGACGGCATGGACGCCCTGCCCGCCATCCGCGAGGCCGCGATCGTCCGCTTCCGCCCGATCACCATGACCTCGCTGGCGGCCATCCTCGGAGCGATCCCGATCGCACTGGGCGCCGGCGCCGGCGCCGAGCTCCGCCAGCCCCTCGGCATCGCCGTCGTCGGCGGTCTCTGCGTTTCGCAATTGCTGACGCTCTACATCACGCCGGTGATTTACTACTATTTCGACAAGGTGGACTCGTTCCTCTCCGGCCGCTCGAAACAGGAGCGGGAGGACGAGGCCGCCATGCCGCTTCCCGAGCCTGTCAGACAGGCTGCGGAATAGGTCTGACACAGCCATAATCGCGGCTCCGCCCGGGGCGTGACTTTTTTCAGGCGGCGCACAATTTAAAAAAAAGGTTGCGCTGTGGCCAAAATCCGGCTTAGTTGAGGTAAGAGGCCACGTTTTAGACTATCGTTTTGGTGTTTTTATGATTTATTTTTTCGGTCGGCGCGATGCCTCATCGCGCGCTGCGCCTTTTTATATCGCAGCCAACTGCACAGCAGCGAACCATACGGCGGCAAAGTCGTCTTTGAAATCCGCGACAGGCCAGCTGCCGCGCCGAACTGTTGCCGCGCTCACCGCCGGCTTCATTCTGGCCGCCGCCGCGGCAACGCTGCTGGGGCCGAGCCTGAATAGCGGCCTTGCCGAAGAAGACGGCCATCTGACCTACCTAAAAATGCTGAGAGCGGAACGCGGCCAGACCCAGTTAGGACCAGCTTATCCAAGGCCTGCTTATCCAAGGCCGGCTTTGGGCTCGTCTTCGATTTTCACGTCCCTTTTCGGCGGCCGCGGCCGGGCTCCCGCCCCGCAGGAAGTCCACAGCTACGCTCCACAGCCCAAACCCATTGCATTCGGCCCGTTCAGCCATCGCGGCGAGCTGCGTTCCGCCGCGGTCCGTCACGCCAATTTTATATCCCCGGCGCGCCGCTCCATACCCGCCGGCGGCGCCTCGATTTCGCAGCGCTCGGTCTGCG
>JANYFM010000175.1 GCA_025362655.1 Hyphomicrobiales bacterium
GACCGGGCGCGCGTTCGCGCTTGCCAAAGGTCATGAGGCAAAGATCATGCCCTTTGGCATCACCTGTGCATTGCTTCAATGGAGGCTTGCAAGGCGGGCGGCGCGCGTTAAAAACCGGATATGACCCTGCATCTCCTCAAACTCTGCGTCGGCGCCGACTCCATCGGCGATCTCGAAGGCTGGATCGCCGAGCGCCTCGCCGCCAAACGCGCGGCGGGCGAGAGGAAACCCGAGCAGATGCACACAACGCGCATGGCGCCCAAACGCCTCGCGGAACTGCTCGACGGGGGCTCGATGTATTGGGTCATCAAGGGCCAAATCGCGGCGCGCCAGGAAATCCTCGACGTGCGGCCCTTCACCGATGCCGCCGGAATTTCCCGCTGCAATATCGTGCTCGAGCCGAAAGTGGTGGCGCTGCTGCCGCGCCCGCACCGGCCTTTCCAGGGCTGGCGCTACCTGAAAAACCACGAAGCGCCCAAAGACCTTGCGGCGGGCGCCGGCGCGCTGGCGCAAATGCCGGAGACGCTGCGGCGGGAATTGAGCGAGCTGGGGCTGCTTTAGCGGTTTTCAGCGTTCCGGCCCGCCCGGCAGTTTGCGGGCCAGCGGCGCGCCGCTGAGAAAGCTTGCGGGCGCTCCGGCGGGCAGGGGCTGGAGGCCCGGCTGCGATCCCCGCGCCGCGACACGTTTATGCATCAGGGTTCGCAGGCCATAGACCAGCAGCGCTCCGGCCGCGATCACCCCCGCCGCCACAAACGGCCGGTAGAAAAACCACGCCGCGGCGATGATGACCGGCGCCAGAATGAGCGTGAATAGAAAAGCGGCCAGCGAGGCGCCGGCGCCGACGATATTGCCGATAAAGGGCACAACGTCGGCCAGAACCTCCAGCAGAGACAGGGCCACGCGGAAGCCGATCCACATCAGAAGCACGCCGACCGCCCGCAGTATCCATGTGAGGATGCGGTTTTCGTCCTGGCCGTGTTTGAACATCACGGCGGCATCCAGCACGCCGGTTTCCGCCAGCAGGATTTCGCGGCCGTTTCCCGCCGTCCACGGCGAGAATGTCGCCTGTGTCTGCCGCCCCACAACGCTGACAGGGGTCAGCGGCAAATAATGAAAAGCCACGCGCACGTCGCCGATGGCGGGCTGATCGGGATTGACGCCGGCATAGATCGAGCCTTGGAGCACCTGCGCGCGTGGCCCGAGGCGGGCGCGGGCCTGAGCCAAAGCGCCGGCCGGCGCCTCAAATGTTTCGGAAGCGTTGAGCAAATGCATGACGCCCTCGTTGAGGGCGAAGGCGCCGAGTTTGGCGTCCGGCGCGTAGAAGGAGCGCGAGGCGAGGGCGGGCATGGCGGGATTGCGGTGATCGGCGGAATTGCGGAATTTTCCGGAATCGATTGGTTTGTCAGACCATTCACGGCTGTAGGAATAGCGCGTGATCGTCTCCTCGCCGCCGCCCAGCTTCTTCTGGGTCTCGGTGTGCTTGTCTTCTTTCCACTGAAACATTTCGACCTTGCGGGCGAGGATCAGGGCCTTGGACTCGATGCCGAGATCGGGGTCGCGGACGGGCTGGACCGATGTCGTCGCGCCTGCGACATGAATGAGCCTGCCCTCCTGAGCCGGATCAACCTTTTCAGCGGGCAGGGAGATTGTGAGGCCCGCGCCTTCGCTGAGGGCGGCGGCGGTCTTGGCGGAGCGTCCCTCGTTCCAGAACATCAGCGCGCCCGAGCCGATGACGAGGACGAGGCCAAAGAGGATGGCCTTTAGACTGTCGAGAATGCGCTCGAACCAGGATTTCGACGAGGTTTCCGTGACATCGCCGGAACCGCCTTCCGCGCCGGGCAAACCATCGGAAATATCCGGGGAGGGCGAGGGCGCGGCGTTGAAATCCTCATTGCTCACGGGATTCTCCGGCGGTTTTCGTCAGATTTTGCGGACAAGCAGGTCTTCTCGGGCAATCTCACGTGACAAGGCGGCGGTTGTCAAACTCCGCGGGTTCTATTTTTCCACGCGATCCGCCTTGCGCGCCGGCGCGGTCCATACGATCTTTGCAGCGGGCTGTTCCCGCGGTAAATCGAAATGGCCGGCAAAGACCATGACAAAGTTCCCGTCAAAAGCGGCGGCGCCGTGGACGCGTTTTTGCAGAAGGCTTCCGCTGTTCAGGCGTCCGCCTCCTCGCGCGGGCGCCTGGTGTTTGCGCTCGACGCGACGATGAGCCGCCAGGCGACGTGGGACCTCGCGCAGACTTTGCAGGGGCGCATGTTCGAGACAGCGGCGGCGCTGGGCGGGCTTGACGTGCAGCTCGTCTATTTCAGGGGTTTGGCGGAATGCCGCGCTTCGGGTTTTGTCAGCGGTGGCCAGGGGCTGGCGGCGCTGATGGCAAAAATCGATGTGCGCGGCGGCCAGACGCAGATTCGCCGCGTGCTGGAGCATGTGCGCGGCGAGATGAAACGGGCGCGGATCGGCGCGCTGGTTTATGTCGGCGATGCCATGGAGGAGAATGCCGACACGCTCTGCGCTATCGCCGGGGAGCTGGGCCTGCTGGGCTTGAAGGCCTTTATGTTCCATGAGGGCGGCGACCCCGACGCGGCGCGCGCTTTCAAAGAGATCGCCCGGCTGACGGGGGGCGCTTATGCGCCTTTCGATGCGGGCGCGCCGGGAAGATTGGCGGGGCTGCTGGCGGCGGCGGCGGCCTATGCGGCGGGCGGGCGGCTGGCTTTGGAAAAGCAGGCGCGCGAGGGCGGCGAGGCGGCGAGACTGCTGCTGGGTCAGATGCGGTAGGGCGGTTTTGCCGCGAGCTTGTGTTTGCGCGCGAACGCGCCATATCTGCGCTGCGGGCGGAATGCTCGATCCTCAGGACACGCCCGTGCTCCCTCAATTTCTGATTTTTCTGGCGGTCATGGCGGTGCTTCTCTACGGCGCCAAATATTTCGCGTCGGCAAATCCGGCCAAGCTCGCCAAAGTTGGCAAAACCGCGGGCGGGGTCGCGGCGCTTGGCGGCGCGCTGTTTTTGATGGCGCGGGGGCGCATCGAAATGGCCATCGGGCTGGGCGGCTTCGGGCTGTATCTGCTGGGTTTTCTCGGCAATCACAAATGGGCGGACATGTTTCGCAGCGTCGGCGGGACGCCCAAGACCTCCACGGTGCGCTCGCCGATGATCGAGATGGAACTCGACCACGAGACCGGCTCCATGCAGGGACGGGTTCTCGCCGGCGAGTTCGAGGGACGCGGCCTTGCGGATTTGACGAGGCCGCAGTGCGAGGCGCTTTTCACCCAATGCGCGCGCGATGACCCGGAGGGCGCGCGCCTGCTAGACGCTTATCTCGACCGCCGCTTTCCCGGACGGCGTGCGGCAGGCGAGGCTGATGGCGACACGGGCGGCGGGCGGGCGCGCCAGAGCGGCGCGATGACCGAGGATGAAGCCTATCAGGTCCTGGGGCTTGCGAAGGGCGCTACGCGCGAAGACATCGCCGGCGCGCATCGCGCGCTCATGAAGAAACTTCATCCCGACCACGGGGGCACGTCGAATCTCGCGGCCCGTGTCAATGAGGCCCGGGAAGTTCTGCTGCGGCGTCATACTTAAACTCCAACGCATGCTATTTTACACATCGCCCGGCGGATCCGCCGCGCTCTGAAAGCCCGACGCGGTCAGTTCCTCGTGGCGAAACAGGCAAAGCCTGTGCGCTTCAGGCTCTTGCAGGCGGCGTCGGCCTGGTTCTCGCTGAGGCCGGCAAACCGGGCGCGCCACAGGGTCTCGGAACCCTTCTGAACTTTTTCCGTGAAGGCCGCGGCTCCGGCCAGCGCCGGGTTTTTGCTCTTGGCGCGGGTAAGAAGCTCGTTGGCCTTGCCCGCTTCATCGGTTGCGCCGATCTGAATCATGACGCCGGCTTTGGCGGCGGCGGGACGGGGCGCTTCGGTTTTGGACGCGGTGGTTTCCCGGGCGGGCTCCGCTTTGGCTGTGCGGATCGGCTCGGCGGGACGCAGAGGTTGAGTCTGCGCAACATTGGCCAGCGGCGGTTTTGCAGGCTGCCCTTGAGGGCCGGCGATCCAGCGCAGGGCGCCGGGGGTCGCCGAGGGCGCCGCGGAAGCGCTGACCGCGCGGGTCGAGCCATCGATTGAAACGGGCCGGCGCTCCGGGATGGTGGCGACTTTGTCATCGGGGGTCCGCGTGGCGGCGGCAATGACGGCGGGGCGGGGACGCTCAAGGGCGAGCGGCGGAACAAGGCTATTGGAGGGGGCCAGCGCAGCCGCCGCCGCGGTCGGGGCGGCGAAGGCAAGGGTGCGGATGGGCTCTTGACGGGTGATCGGCTGGGCAGTGATGGCGATGGGCTTGGGCGGTTCGGCGCGCGCGACGGGCTGTTCGCGCCGCTCCGGCGTATCATTGCGGGCGGTCTCAACCCGTTCGGCGGGAGATTCGGAAACGTTCGAGGCGGTCCGCACGCTCGAGGCGTTTTCGAGGTGCTTATCGACGAGGCCGGCCATGATCTGGTCGCGGGCATGGCCGCTTCTGCCGCCAAGAACGACAGAGACGATGCGGCGGTTGCCTGACTTTGCGGAAGTCAGCAGGTTGAAGCCGGAGGCGCGGGTATATCCGGTCTTAATGCCGTCAACGCCCTCGACGCGGCCCAGCAGATGATTGTGGTTGCGCATGACTTGGCCGCGATAGGCGAAATTGTGCGTCGCAAAATAGCCGAACTGGCGGGGGAAGCGCTCTTGGATGGCACGGCCGAGGATCGAAAGGTCGCGGGCCGTCGTGACTTGTTCGGGATCGGGAAGGCCCGAGGCGTTCTCATAATGGGTCCGGCTCATGCCCAGCGAATGAGCTTTATCGGTCATCATGACCGCGAACCGTTCTTCCGTGCCGCCTATGGCCTCGCCGATGGCGGCGGCGACGTCGTTGGCCGATTTGGTCACAACCGCCTTGATCGCGTGCTCGACTTCAATGGTCGATCCCGGCCGCAATCCCAGTTTCGATGGGGCCATGGAAGCGGCGTGGGCGGAAATGGTGATTTCGCTGTCGAGGCGAAAACGCCCCTTTTCCAGTTGCTCAAACAGCATGTAGAGCGTCATCACTTTAGTGATGGAGGCCGGGTGGCGAAGCTCATTTTCATTGTAAGCGTAGAGGGTTCTGCCCGTATTCGCATCCACCACATAAGCCGCATAAGGCGGTGTGTAGGTTTGGTGATGGCGGACGATTTTGTAGCGGGCGCGATGCCGGGATCGGGCTTCCGCCGGGCCCGAGTCCATCAGGGAGCCGGTAATCAAGAGGCCGATGGTGGCGAAGGCGGAGAGAATTTTACGCGAAGGCATCAAACTGCCCGCGGGAACGCGACACTTAAACATACGCACGGGCCCCACACACGATTGGCCGCTTTCCCCCCAGGGGGCAGTGACCAAAACACCACAGGGGCCTAAACTAGGGGATCGCGGTTACGTCGGGGTTAACATTGCTGAATTGAGCTAAATTTGCGGGAAATCCCCTCCCAAGGGAGACCGGCGCAACGCGCATGGGTGCTATGCGAACCTTGCTATGGTGCATCGCAACATTTTAATTGACAGGTTTTTGTGCGACGCATATAGAGAGGGTGTCCCGCCGGTGCTTGAAGCGCTGGCAGAAAGAAACCCGGCGAGTCAGGCCCGCATGGCCCGAGAGCCCAAACGAGAGCCAGATCATGTTCAAGAACGTTGAAGACGCCCAGAAATACGGCAAAGACCAGATCGAAGCCGCCACCGCGACCGCCTCGACCTTCTCCAAGGGCGTGCAGGAAATCGCCGCCACGACCTCGGATTACTCCAAGAAGTCTTTCGAAGCCACGCAGGGCCTCGTTGAAAAGCTCCTCGGCGTGAAGTCCCTCGACAAGGCCATGGAAATCCAGACGGATTTCGCCAAGTCCGCCTATGAAGGCCTGGTCGCCCAGTCGACCAAGGTCGGCGAGCTCTACGCCTCGCTGATGAAAGATGCTTTCAAGCCGGTCGAGCAGGCTTTCGCCAAGGTCCAGACCGCCGCGAAGTAATCCAGCGCTTTGGCGCCGGCTGTGTCCGTGTTTTGACGCGTCGCGTCTTGTTGCAAATGTGAGTTTAAGGCCCGGCGCCCGCCGGGCCTTTTCTTTTTTTGCGGTCAAGTCGCCGCATGTGCCGCGAACCCTCTGGCGCAATCGCCCGGGGCCTCATAGATTAGGGCTGCGGCGCAGTGGCGCCAACGGATCGATTGAGGGACTGAGCGCGGTGTACAGCGGACGGTTTGTTAAAACAGGCTTTGTTGAAGAAGCGCTCGCGGCGCGGCGCATGCCCGTGACGGCGGCGCGCGAGCCGCGCAAGGCCGGGGACGGCGGCTCGGGAACAGCGGTCATCACGAGAACCCGCACGCAGACCAAGAAGCCGGATATGTACCGGGTGCTGCTCCTCAATGATGATTACACGCCCATGGGTTTCGTCGAGCTCGTGCTGCAAAAATATTTTCACAAGACCGCCGATGAGGCGACGCGGATCATGATGCATGTTCACCAGAACGGCGTCGGGGAATGCGGCGTTTTCACCTATGAGGTCGCCGAGACCAAAGTGACGCAGGTCATGGACTTCGCGCGCAAACACCAGCACCCGCTCCAGTGCATCATGGAGAAAAAGTGAGGCCAGCCGCTCATGCCGTCATTTTCGCGAAATCTCGAACAATCCCTCCACCGCGCCCTCGCCATTGCCAATGAGCGGCGGCACGAATACGCGACGCTGGAGCATTTGCTTCTCAGCCTGCTCGACGACACCGACGCCGCGGCGGTGCTGCGCGCCTGTACCGTCGAAATCCCGGCGCTGAAGAAGAACCTCGTCGAATATATCGACGCGGAGCTTGAAAACCTCGTTACCGAAGGGCGGGAGGATGCCAAGCCGACGGCGGGTTTTCAGCGCGTTATCCAGCGCGCTGTCATTCACGTGCAATCGTCGGGGCGCGAGGAGGTGACGGGCGCCAACGTGCTGGTGGCGATTTTCGCCGAGCGCGAGAGCCATGCCGCTTACTTCCTCCAGGAGCAGGACATGACCCGCTACGACGCGGTCAATTACATCAGCCATGGCATTGCCAAGCGCCCCGGACTCTCGGACACGGCGAAAACGCCGAAGGGCGCTGCGGAAGAAGAGGCCGAGCCGCGCGAGACCCGCGGAGAGCGCGAGGCGCCGGCCGAGGGCAAAAAGAAGGATAGCGCGCTTGATGCTTATTGCGTCAATCTCAATAAAAAGGCGCGCGATGGGCGAATCGATCCGCTGATCGGGCGCGAATCGGAGGTGCAGCGCACCATTCAGGTGCTGTGCCGCCGCCAAAAGAACAATCCGCTGCTGGTCGGCGATCCCGGCGTCGGCAAGACGGCGATCGCGGAAGGGCTGGCGCGCAAAATCGTCAATGGCGAAGTGCCCGAGGTGCTGGCGGGGGCGACGGTGTTCGCGCTGGATATGGGCACCCTGCTGGCGGGGACGCGCTACCGCGGCGATTTCGAAGAGCGGCTGAAACAGGTGATGAAGGAGATTGAGCAGCATAAAAGCGCGATTCTGTTCATCGATGAAATCCATACGGTGATCGGCGCCGGCGCCACGTCGGGCGGGGCCATGGACGCCTCGAATTTGCTGAAGCCCGCGCTGGCGCAGGGCACCCTGCGCTGCATCGGCTCGACCACATACAAGGAATACCGCCAGTATTTCGAAAAGGACCGCGCCCTCGTGCGGCGGTTCCAAAAGATCGACGTGAATGAGCCCTCGATCCCCGACGCGGTTGAAATCATGAAGGGCCTGAAGCCCTATTATGAGGAATTCCACAAGGTGCGTTTCACCAACGAGGCGGTCAAAGCCGCCGTGGAGCTCTCCGCGCGCTATATCCACGACCGCAAGCTGCCGGACAAAGCCATCGATGTCATTGATGAGACCGGCGCGTCGCAAATGCTGCTGCCGGAAAGCCGCCGCAAGAAGACCATAGGGATCAAGGAGATCGAGGCGACCATCGCGACGATGGCGCGCATTCCCCCCAAAACCGTGTCAAAAGATGATGCGGAGGTGCTGGAGCATCTGGAGACCTCGCTGCGGCGTGTCGTCTATGGCCAGGAAAACGCCATCTCGGCGCTGACCTCGGCGATCAAGCTGGCGCGGGCGGGCCTGCGCGACGGCGAGAAGCCGATCGGCTCCTATCTGTTCTCCGGCCCGACCGGCGTTGGCAAAACAGAGGCGGCGCGCCAGCTCGCTCTGGCGCTCGGCGTCAAGCTGATCCGCTTCGACATGTCCGAATATATGGAGCGCCACACGGTGTCGCGGCTGATCGGCGCGCCTCCCGGCTATGTCGGCTTCGACCAGGGCGGGCTGCTGACCGACGCCATCGACCAGAATCCGCATTGCGTGCTGCTGCTGGATGAAATCGAGAAGGCGCATCCCGATCTCTACAACATATTGTTGCAGGTGATGGACCACGGCAAGCTGACCGATCACAACGGCAAGCAGATCGATTTCCGCAACGTCATACTTATCATGACGACGAACGCGGGCGCGTCCGATATGGCGAAGTCGGCTTTCGGCTTCACCAAGAACAAGCGCGAGGGCGATGACACAGAGGCGATCAACCGGCTGTTCGCGCCGGAGTTCCGCAACCGGCTCGACGCGATTGTCGCCTTCGGGCATCTGCCGCGCGAGGTCATCGCGAAAGTCGTCGATAAGTTCATCATGCAGCTGGAAGTGCAGCTCGCCGACCGCTCGGTGACGATTGAGCTTACCGATGACGCCCGCACATGGCTGATGGACAATGGCTACGACGACGCGATGGGCGCGCGGCCGATGGCCCGCGTGATCCAGCAACACGTCAAAACGCCGCTGGCCGATGAGGTGCTGTTCGGGCGGCTGAAGAATGGCGGCACGGTGCGGGTAATCGTGACCGCCGACGAGCAGGGCGTGAAGAAACTCGGGTTTCTTTATCCCGAGGGTCCGGCGCTGCCGCGTCCGCCCCGCGAAGTTGTCGAATCAACGCGCAAGCGGGTGCGCTCCGAGCCGGAGGTTCGGCGCGCCGCCAAAAATGCCAAGAAGGAAAAGGCCGGCGGGGATCCCGATGGCAGGGGCGGCGGCAGCGTGCCCGTTGTGCCGCTGAAAGGGTGATGGCTTAACCGATTTAAAAGAAGGCGCCCGAAAAAGCCTGTCGGAGGCGTGCCGATGCACAATTGTATTGTGAAATTGCGTTTTGCCGCGGCATTGTTTTCGTTCAATCTGTTGTTTGGCGCCGCGGCGTCCGCGCAGGATTTCTACCGCGGCAAAACCATCAACTTCATTATCGGTTACGGACCTGGCGGGGGCATCGACTCGTCCTCGCGGCTTATCGCGCGGCATTTGCCAAGGTTCATTCCCGGCCGGCCGGATATTGTGCCGCAGAATATGGAGGGGGCCGGCGGCATCGTCGCGGCGAACTTCCTTGGCGGCAAAGCCCCGCGCGACGGCCTCACCATCGGCCTGCCCGGGCGAAGCTGGTTCGTCGAGGGAATCGTCAGGACGCCCGGCGTCACTTTCGATCCGGCTGGACTCACCTATATCGGCAGCGGCGGCACCAATAACTCGATGCTTTGGCTGCGCGGCGCGCTGGGCATCCGCACGCTGGATCAATTGCGCGGCCATGCCGAAAAAATCCCGGCGGCGGGAATCGGGCCTGGCACGGCGACGGTGACCATCCCCAATATGCTCGCGCAGTATGGTTTTCCGCTGCGCGCGGTGCTTGGCTACAATTCCTCGGCCCGCGCGCTGCTGGCGATTGAGCAGGGCGAAGCCGGGGCCTATTTCACGCCGGAGGACAGTTTCGCCCAGCGGCCCGATCTTGTGACCAAGGGGATCGTTGTGCCGGTGCTGCAATCCAAGCCGGGAATCGCCGGCGTGCCCCTGCTGCGCGATGTGGTTCCCGCCGCCGATCATGGCGTCCTCGCGCTGTTCATGGCCTATGACGACACCGGCCTGATGGTGGTCGCGCCGCCCGATGTGCCGGCGGACCGCGCGGCGATACTGCGCAAAGCGTTTTTGGACATGTGCGGCGACCCGGAATTTCAGGCGGACGCGGTCAAAATTGGCGAGCCCGCGGGAGCGCCGGTGCCGGGCGCGCGGCTGGAACAGACGATGACAGCCTTGAGCGCGCTGGCAACGCCGCGTGTTGTGGCGGAGTATCGCAGGCTCGGCGCGGCAAGGTAGGCAAATAGCGCCCCCCGGACGGCCGCGGGTTTCTTGACTCCCCGCCCGCTCTGCCTCAGCCTGACTGAAAGTTCACAGCGGGGCGGGAGCGCGGGCATGGAAAGCCGGACCTTTGGGGCGAGCCGCCGCGATCTTCTGACACTCATCGGCTCGCTCGCCGGCAGCGCGGCGATGTATCAGGCGATGACGAGCCTCGGACACGCCAACGAGTCTCCCTATAAAGGACCGATCAAACTTGCGGGCGATCCCAAGGGAGCGTCCGTGCTGATACTCGGCGCGGGTCTCGCGGGCATGACAGCGGCGTTCGAATTGCGCCAGGCCGGCTACAAAACGCGGGTGCTCGAATTCAATGCAAGGCCCGGGGGGCGCAACTGGTCGCTGCGCGGCGGCGACACTTACACTGAGCTCGGCGGCGCAAAACAGACCTGCGAATTCGGCAAGGGGCTCTACTTCAATCCGGGGCCGTGGCGGATCCCCTATCACCACCACGCGGTCATCGACTATTGCCGCAGGCTCGGTGTCGCGCTTGAGCCTTTCGTGCAGTTGAATCACAACGCCCTGCTGCATTCGGGCGGGGCTTTCGGCGGCAAGCCGCAGCGGCTGCGCGAGATAGGCGCGGACTTTCAGGGGCACGTTGCCGATCTCATGGCGAAAGCGGCGCAGCAGGGCAGGCTCGACGAAGCCGTGACGAAAGAGGACCGGGAGATTCTGCTGCAAGCGTTGCGCTCCTGGGGCGCGCTCGACGCGAATTATTCCTACAAGGCGAATGTTATTTCGGCGGACATGCGCGGTTACGCGCGCGATGCGGGCGGCGGCCCCGGCGGCGAGCCCGTGCCGGGCGAGCCCCTGGGTCTGTCGGATATTCTGAAATCGGGCCTTTGGCGTTATCTGCAAAATTTCAGCAAATACGAATTTCAGAGCACGATGTTCCAGCCTGTCGGCGGGATGGACATGATCGGCAAAGGCTTTGCCAAAGCGGTCGGGGGCCTCATCACCCACAACGCGAAGGTGACGCGCATTCAGCAGGACGAACGCGGCGTCACCGTGACGTATCAGGACACAGCCGCCGCCGGCGCGGCGCCAAGACAGGCCAAAGCTGACTGGTGTCTATGCACGATACCGCTTTCGGTGCTGAGCCAGATTCAACTGGACGCCGGCGCGCCCATGAAAGCGGCCATCGACGCGGTGCCCTACGGCGCGTCGGTCAAAGTCGGCCTGCAGTTCAAGCGGCGTTTCTGGGAAGAGGACGAGGCCATTTACGGCGGCGTGAGTTTCACCGACGGGCCGATCCGGCTGATTGCCTATCCAAGCAGCGGTTACGCGGCCCGGGGCAAGGGCGTGCTGCTCGGCGCTTATCTCTTCGGCGGACCGAACTCTTACGAATTCAGCGCCATGACACCGGCGCAGCGGATCGAAGTTGCGCTCGAGGCGGGCGCCAAGGTTCATCCGCAGTACCGCGCCGAATACGAGAACGGCGTGTCGGTCGCTTGGCACCGCGTGCCCTTCGTGATGGGCTGCGCGGGCAGTTGGACCGACGACAAGCGCAAACAGCATTACAATAATCTTTGCGCGATCGACGGACGCATTGTGCTGGCGGGCGAACATGCGTCGTGGCTTCCCGCCTGGCAGGAGGGCGCGATCCTCTCCTCGCTTGACGCGGTCACGAGGCTGCACGAGCGCGTTGTCAAAAACTGACGGGGATGCCGGGCGCCATCAACAGCCGGAGGCGGAAGCGATGATTTTGCGGGCATCAAAAATTCTACCGGCGCTTGCGCTGGCGCTGGCGGGCGCCCTCGCGCCGTCCGCCGCGCGCGCCCAGACGCCTGTCCTCAGTCCAACCCCGCGCTTTGCCGAAAAAACCGGCGCGGAGATGTACGCCAACGTCTGTCAGGCCTGTCACATGAGCGATGGCAAAGGCGCGGCGGGCGCCGCCGTATTTCCATCCCTCGCCGGAAACGTCCGGCTGGCGGCGGGCGGCTATGGCGTCAGTGTGGTTGTCAGCGGCCTCAGGGGCATGCCTGCTTTTGGCGGCATGATGAGCGACGAGCAGGTCGCGGCGGTCGTGAATTATGTGCGCGCGAATTTTGGCAACAAATACACGGATGCGCTCACACCCGAAGACGCGGCGAATGCGCGGCGCTGACTTCCGGCGGGCCGCCGGAATGCGGAGATAAAGCAATGGCGTCAAAACACGGATTTTTGCGGGGCGCGGCTTTGATCACCGCGGCGCTTGCCGCCGGCGGCGGGGCGCAGGGTGAAATTGTCCGGCGCAAGATTCCAAATTCGGATTTCCCCATCGCTCAGTCGGTCGAAGTCTCCGGCAATGCGAGGACCTATTATATCAGCGGCCAAGTGCCGCCCCTCGCCGACAAGGACGCGCCGGCCAATTCGCCGCAGGCCTATGGCGATGTGAAAACCCAGACCATTGGAGTGCTCAACAAGATCAAAGCCATTCTGAGGGGCTGGGCCTTGGCATGGGCGATGTTGTCAAAATGCAGGTTTTTCTGGTGCATGATCCCCGCGCGCCGATGGATTTCGGCGCGTTCATGCAGGGTTACACGCAGTTCTTCGGCGGCGCCCAGCCGAACCTGCCGGCCCGCTCGGTGGTGGGTGTTTCGGCTCTCGCCAATCCCGGATTTCTCGTGGAAATCGAGGTCGTTGCCGTCAAAGACGTGAAATGACGCCGCATCCGTGCCGGCCGCGTTGATTGACCCCGCGGCGCGCCGCGCGTATGCCCGCCTTTCCTCGGAGACCCCATGGCCGAACCCGATATCATCTGCGAAAAGCGCGGCGCGGCGGGGTTTGTGCTGCTCAACCGGCCGCAGGCGCTGAATGCGTTGAACGGGGCGATGGTCGCGGGGCTCGCCGCCGCGCTGGACGCATGGGAGCCTGACGCGGGCATTGAACGCGTCGTTGTTTCCGGCGCGGGGGAGCGGGCTTTTTGCGCCGGCGGCGACATCCGCTTGATGCACGATCTGGGCAAAGCCGGCGATCACGCGGCGCAATTGCGATTCTGGCGGGAGGAATACATCCTCAACCAGCGCATCGCCCGCTACTCCAAGCCCTATGTGGCGCTGATCGACGGGTTCGATATGGGCGGCGGTGTGGGGATTTCGATTCACGGCTCGCGCCGGGTGGCCGGGAGCCAGCTCAAATTCGCCATGCCGGAGACGGGGATTGGTTTTTTTCCCGATGTCGGCGCCACCTATTTTCTGCCGCGCCTGCCGGGCTATGCGGGCACATGGCTGGGGCTGACCGGCGCGCGCATCGGGGCCGGGGACGCCTGCGCGCTGGGGCTGGCGACCTCCCATGCGCCCTCCAGCCAATTTGGCGCTCTGGCGCGGGCGCTGGAGGCTTGCGGCGACACGGATTCCATAATCGCGCAATATTCCGCTCCGCCGCCGCCGGCGGCGTTTGAGGCGGAGCGCGGCGTGATCGACGCCTGCTTTTCGCAAGCCGGCGTGCCCGCGATATTGCGGGCTCTGGAACAGAAGGCGGCGGAGGGCAGCGTTTTCGCGCGCGATACGCGGGCGCAGCTCCAGCGGCAATCGCCGACCAGCGCGGCGCTGGGTCTCGCGCAGATGCGCGCGGGCAGGGGGCTTGCGATTGAAGCGGCGTTGGCGATTGAGTTTCGAATTGTCTCGCGGATATGCCGGGGACATGACTTCTATGAGGGCGTGCGAAGTGTCATCATCGACAAGGACAATAGCCCGCGGTGGCGCCCGGCGAGCCACGACGATGTGAGCGCGTCGCGGATCAATGAATATTTCGAGCCGCTGGGCGCGGATGAACTGAAGTTCCCCGCCTCATGAAAATCATTGGCCACCGCTCGCGCGAGCCCGCGCCCGCCGAAGTCATCCGCCTGCGGGCGGACACCGGCGCGAAAAGCGGCGACGGCGCCAATTGGGGTTTTATGCTCGTGGTGTTTATGCGCATTGTCGCGGGCCTGTGGATGCTGCGCGGCCTGCTGCACTGGCAGACGATCATCGCATCCGATATGACGCCGTTTGAAGCGCTGGCGCCGACGATCGCCGCTTGCGTCATCTTTTTCGCGGTTGCGGATCTGCTGTCCGCCGTGGGCTTGTGGCTGGCCAGCGCGTGGGGCGGCGTGCTCTGGCTGTTTTCGTGTTTGGCAAACATTTTGGTGACGCTCGCTGTGCCGCAGTTTCATACCGGCGGACGCGTCATGCTGGCCATCGATTTTGCTCTGATCATCACCTATTTTGTGTTGACCTGGTATGCCTCCAGGGAGCGCGAAGATTGATCCGCGCGCGCATTCCCCGCAGCACCCCAGGTGGCCGCAGGGTTAAGAAAACTTCACGGTAAATCAGAGGTTTAGTTCACATCCGATTCACTCAAACAAGTAAACTTCGGATTCATTTTATAATTTAAACCGCCCTTCATCCGGAGGCCTTAAAGTCCAATCCATAAGAAGCACGGCCAATGCGCCGGCGTCAGGCAAACAGGAACGGGGTCTCCCATGAACAGCGTCCAGAAAACCGATATGACTCAAGCCCGCATGGAACGAATCAGCGAGGTCCGCCCGGCTTATCTTGAGTCGCTGACGCTGGTGGAGCGGCTTCACCGCCGCCTCCTCGATGTTATCAAGGACGAATTCGACCGCCGCGGCCGCAGCGACATCAATTCGGTGCAGGCGCTGCTGATTTATAACATCGGCGACAAAGAGCTGACCGCCGGCGAGCTTCGCACCCGGGGTTATTACCTCGGCTCCAATGTCTCCTATAACGTCAAGAAACTGGTCGAGATGGGCTATCTCCATCATGCCCGCTCGCGGGTGGACCGCCGCTCGGTGCGCATCAGCCTGACCGAGAAAGGTACTTCCGTTCATGCTGTCGTCGCGGCGCTGTATGAGAAGCATGTTCTGACTGTTGAACAAATCGGCGGCATATCCGGCGATGAGTTCAGCCGCATGAATCAGGCTTTGGTGCGCCTCGAGCGCTTCTGGACCGACCAGATTCGTTACCGCCTCTGAACCGGCCCCGCCGGGCCGCAGGGCCCTGAACACCATTCGCTCACCAAAAAGACGCGGTTCGCCGCGTCTTTTTTGCGTTTTGAGCGCCGGCCCGGCGCAAAACCGCGCCCCGCCACATTATGGCCCGCATGTTCGGGCCTTGTTAACCGCGATTATGGTAACGCGGCGTATAACGTTTTAAGCGTTCCGCCCCGGACAAAGCTGGGTTGTCCGGTGCCGTTGATCCCTTATAAACTATGCCGCATCCCCTGCGGCGCTTTTGAATCGGAGCCTGCCTGTGACCTCAAGTCTTTCCCGCCGACTTTTCACACGGAGCGCCGCCTTGGCGGGGCTTTCGGCGTTTGGCGCCCTGAAGGCGGCGGGCGCTTTCGCCGCGCCTGTCGATAACTCCTTCAGCAATCAGGCGGAATGGGAACAGAAATATACGGCGGACTCGCGCCTCAGCGTGCAGCGCACGACGACACCGATGCTTTCCCCGCAGACCTATGCGGCGACCGAGCGGGCAATACTTGCCTATCGCGAGGTAGCGGGGCAGGGCGGCTGGGCCTCTGTGCCGTCATCGCAATCTCTAAAAATGGGCTCCAAAGGTCCGGCGGTTGTCGCATTGCGCCAGCGCCTGACAGCGACGGGCGATCTGGATGCCGCCGCCGGCACGTCCGCGACGTTCGACTCCTATGTCCATGCCGGCGTGCAGCGTTTTCAGGCGCGCCATGGCATCGGCGCGAACGGCGTTGTCGCCAAACAGACGTTTCAGGCGCTCAACGTGCCTGTCGGCGAGCGCATCCGTCAGCTTGAGCTGAACCTGACGCGCGTGCGCCAGTACACCGGCAATCTCGGCCCGCGCCATATCGTTATGAACATTCCCGCCGCCGCGGTGGAGACGGTCGAGAATGGCACCGTGTTCAGCCACCACCAGGCCGGGGTTGGCAAAATCGACCGGCAATCGCCGGTCATGCAGGCCAAGGTTGTTGAAATCAATTTTAATCCGTTCTGGACCGTGCCGGCCTCAATCATCCGCAAGGATTTGATTCCGAAAATGCAGGCGGATCCGAATTACCTCACCGACAGCAAAATCCGCGTCATCGACAAGGCCGGCAACGAAGTGCCGCCGACCGCGATCAACTGGAATTCGATGGATGCGGTGAATTACCGCTTCCGCCAGGACCCGGGCGCCGATTTCAATTCGCTCGGCGTGGTGCGCGTCAATATCCCCAATAAAGACGGCGTTTACATGCATGACACGCCGGCCAAGGGAATCTTCGGCGATGATTTTCGTTTTGTATCCTCAGGCTGCGTGCGCGTGCAGAATATCCGCGATTACGTTGCTTGGATTTTGAAGGAGACGCCCGGCTGGGACCGCGACCGCATTGATGAGGCGATCCGCTCCGGCCAGCGCATCGACGCCAAGCCGGTGACGCAGGTTCCGGTGTACTGGGTCTATGTGACGGCGTGGGCCGGAGACGGCGCCGTGCAGTTCCGCGAAGACATCTATCAGCGCGACAGCTTTGGATCGGGCGTCGCCTCGGCCGCGCCCGCCCCGGCCGGCACTGCGCCGCGCGTTTCCATCCAGAACGGCAAACCGGCGACCCAGGGCAGGCCGCCGTCGCTACAGGTTTTTGACGACGAGAATTGAGGGCTTGGGAACGCCGCGTTTGATGGAGAAAGCGCGG